>JBBDSK010000025.1:0-11711 GCA_040904985.1 Woeseia sp.
CGGGGCGTCCTTGCCCCGCAGGCAAGCTCCGCACACTTGTGCAGAGCTTCCCTAGAATTCAAAGCCGCTCAGGTCCTTTTTTACCCATGCCGGCGCGAAAAGCCGCGGCACGTCGCCACCGGTGACGAAGGCCAGAAGCCTGTCCTTGACCTTCATCGCATCCCTGTAGCCCAGATCGATGAGTGCCTGCGTATAAGACTGCTCGAACAGCAGGAAGCTCAACAAACGGTTCTCGGGTTTGCTGTGCCCGCGTATACCGCGTAGAAGAATGCGCAGCGATACCGGCATTGCCCGGCGGTGCTCGTGCGCAATGTCGCGCAAGTCCCTGCTGGGTACGATGAGCATGGTGTCGATCGCGCGCATGCGCTTCAGCGGCCCCGCCCGGTCTTCCGGAGGCACAGCGTCAATGAGCTGGTTGATAGTGGTCATCCTCTCCAGATCGGAGTAAAGGCCGTCCATGAACAGCGTGTCCAGCATGTAGCCCGCAATCTGGGCGAAGCTGGGAAAGCGGCTCGTTTGTTCCGGATCGAGGGCCGCATCCGCTGTTTCGTCGCGAACACCGATCACCAGAATCCGGTCGGCACCCAAATGGATTGCCGGGCTCAACGGAGTGGCCTGCCGCATGGCGCCATCGCCGAAATACTCCCGCTCGATCTTCACCGGCGGGAATATTAGTGGCACCGCAATGCTCGCCATCAGATGATCGAGATGCAGCGTCTTCCGCAAGCCTGTGCGGCGCGTGCGCGACCAGGAACGTATATCGGCCCTCCCCTGAAAAAAAGACGTGGAGCGGGCTGAACCATAGCCGGCTGCCGTGACAGCAACCGCGTGCAGATGGCCCTCGTCGATCGACTTCTGGATACGCGGAAAGCGGACGTTGCGGCTCAAGAGCGACCGTAAGGGAGAATTGTCCAGCAGTGACCGCGGCATTCCGACCAGAAAGCCGCCAAACACGATTGCGGCGGCCCAATGCACGCTGCTCCGCAACATCGTCAGCGAATCGGTACGGAACACCTGGCCGCTGTAAAAATGAGCCCAGACTCGCTCCAGTTCCGTTACTGCCAAACGGAAATGCCGCGCCTTGCTGGCCAGCACGACCGAGTTGATCGCGCCGGCCGACGTACCGCTGATAACAGGAAACGGATTTGCCGTCCTCGCCGGCAACAGCTCGGCCAGCGCTTTCAGCACGCCGACCTGGAACGCCCCCCGGGCACCGCCGCCCGGCAGTACCAGCGCCGTCTTTAGATCCTGCGGCTGTATTTTTTTCATTATTGGCGCCTGGTACTCCGACGAGCCCTCCGGCCGCCTGACGGCTCGGGATGGTCAGTGGTGCAATCGCCGAATACCCGCTTCGAGTCCACTGACGGTAAGGGGAAACATGCGGTCATCCATCAGATCGCGCGTCAACTTGATCGATGGCGTGTAATCCCAGCGCTGCTCCGGTTCCGGATTCAGCCAGATTGCTTTTGGAAACGTGTTGAGCAGGCGTTTTATCCATACTGAGCCCGGCTCTTCATTCCAGTGCTCGACGCTACCCCCCGCGTACACGATCTCGTAGGGGCTCATGGTGGCATCACCGACAAAGATCAGCTTGTAGTCGGCGCTGTACTTGTGCGCAATCGACGTCGTGGCGATCCTTTCATCATGCCGCCGGCGGTTGTTTTTCCACATGCTCTCGTAGACGAAATTGTGAAAATAAAAGTATTCGAGGTGCTTGAATTCGCTCCTTGCGGCCGAGAACATCTCTTCGCAGATCCTGACGTGGTCATCCATCGAACCACCTATGTCGAGGCACAGCAGAACCTTTATGGCATTGTGCCGTTCCGGAACCATGCGCAAGTCCAGGAATCCGGCGTTTCGCGCAGTCTTGTCGATCGTGTCGTCCAGATCCAGCTGCTCGGCGGCCCCTTCGCGGGCGAACTTGCGAAGCTTGCGCAATGCCAGCTTGATGTTGCGCGTACCGAGTTCGACCCGGTCATCCAGGTTCCGGTACTCGCGGCGGTCCCAGACCTTGGTCGCGCGGCGGTGGCGCGACTCCTGCTGGCCGATCCGTACGCCCTCTGGATTAAATCCGTAGGCGCCGAACGGCGACGTGCCGGCGGTGCCGATCCACTTGTTGCCGCCCTCATGGCGTTCTTTCTGTTCCTCGAGCCGCTCCTGCAGTGCCTGCATGAGCTTCTCGAAGCCACCCATTGCCTCGATGTCCGCGCGCTCCTGGTCCGACAGGTAAAGCTCCGCCTGTCGCCGCAACCATTCTTCCGGAATATCCGACAGGAGCGCCTCGAAGGACTCCTCGATGCCCCTGAAATGAGCGCCGAAAATGCGATCGAAGCGGTCGAACTGCGTCTCGTCCTTCACGAGACTGGCCCGCGCGAGATAATAGAAGTCATCCACGCTTTGCCCTGGCACGCCCCGCCGCATCGCATCCAGCAACGTCAGCAATTCCGTGATCGACGGCTTGAGCCCGCCGTTCCTCAGTGCAAAAAAGAAACCCGACAGCATCAGCCTGCTGGCTTACTGGGTCCGGCCCCGGCGGTCGAGAAACAGAAGCTGCTCGAACAGATGCACGTCCTGTTCGTTTTTCAAAAGAGCGCCGTAGAGAGGGGGAATCGCCTTGCGGGCGTCTTCCGCTCGTAACGCCTCGGCCGGAATATCCTCAGCGAGAAGAAGTTTTATCCAGTCGAGAAGTTCCGAGGTTGAGGGCTTCTTTTTCAGACCGGGTACGTCCCGGACCTTGTAAAAAGCTTCCAGCGCTTCCCGCAGTAGATTTTTCTTCAGCCCGGGAAAATGCACATCGACGATTTTTTGCATCGTCTCCTTGTCAGGGAAGCGGATGTAATGAAAAAAGCAGCGGCGGAGAAAAGCGTCGGGCAGTTCCTTTTCATTATTGCTGGTGATGACGATCAGAGGCCGGTGCTTCGCTTTGACGAGCTGCTTGGTCTCATATACGAAGAACTCCATTCGGTCGAGTTCCTGCAACAGGTCGTTTGGAAACTCGATGTCCGCCTTGTCGATCTCGTCGATCAGCAAGACCGGCTGCACGTCGGAGGCGAAGGCCTCCCAGATTTTGCCGCGCACAATGTAGTTGGCGATATCATGCACGCGGTCATCGCCGAGTTGCGAATCTCTCAGGCGGGCGACAGCATCGTAATCGTATAGCCCCTGCTGCGCCTTCGTCGTCGATTTTATGTGCCACTCGAACAGAGGCCGGTCGAGGGCACTGGCAACCTCCAGGGCCAGCTGCGTTTTGCCGGTGCCGGGCTCGCCCTTGACCAGAATTGGCCGCTCCAGCGTAACCGCAGCATTTACCGCCATCATCAGATCGTGAGTGGCAACGTAAGAGCTGGTGCCTTCGAATCGCCTGTCCACCATCAGTCCCCCGTCAGCGTTCTGCGGAAACTCGCAGGATTTTCATGGCATTTGTGCTGCCCGATACGCCCTTGAGGTCTCCCTTGGTGAATATAACGCGATTGCCGACTTCAACGAGCTCGTTATCGAGCATCGTCGCGAAAATCTCCTGGTAAAGGAGTTGCGAGTCGGAATGTTCAATGTGAAAGGAGATGGGATAGACGCCGCGGTACATCGTGACCCGCCGGCGGGTCGCATCGTGAGGGGTGAAGGCGTAGATCGGGATGTCGGAGCGTATCCGCGACATCCAGCGCGTGGTCGATCCCGACTCCGTAAGCGCAATAATCGCTTTCACGTCCAGATGATTGGCGGTATACATGACGGCCATCGCGATTGCCTCGTCAACAGCCTGGAAACGGTCGTCCAGCCGATGGGTCGTCCGGCCGCGTGCCAGCGAGTACTTTTCAGCACCGACACAGACTTCGCTGACCGCGGTGATGACGCTGACAGGATAGGCACCGATAGCCGTTTCCGCCGAGAGCATGACCGCATCGGTACCGTCCATGACGGCATTCGCCACGTCGGACACCTCCGCCCGCGTCGGAATCGAGTGGCTGATCATCGATTCCATCATTTGCGTCGCCGTGATGACAATCTTGTTCTTCCTGCGTGTACGCCGGATGATCTGCTTCTGCATGCCGGTGAGCTCGGCGTAGCCCATCTCCACGCCGAGATCGCCGCGAGCCACCATGATCACGTCCGCAGCATCAATGATCTCCTCGATGGCCTGAACAGCCTCTGTACGTTCGATCTTCGCAACGATAAGCCCCAGCCCGCCTGCGTCGCGAAACAGTCGCCGCGCCTCCTCGACGTCAGCTGCACTTCGCACAAAGGACACTGCAAGAAAATCCACCTGCAGGTCGGCGGCGGTGCAAATGTCTTCACGGTCCTTGTCCGTCAGAGCCGGCGCCGACAATCCGCCGCCCTGCCGGTTGATGCCCTTGTTGTCAGACAGCTCACCGCCGCTTACAACCCGCGTGTGAATCCTGCTGCCCCCGATATGCTCGACGGACAGCGTGATCTGGCCGTCGTCAAGCAGCAGGAGATCACCGGCTTCGACGTCCTTGCACAAATCGGCGTACGCGACACCGACACCTTGCGCGCTGCCGTCATGGTCGCCCAGAGACGAGTCCAGGAAAAATTCATCCCCCTCCTTCAGCATGATCTTGCCGTCGCGGAAGGACTGGATCCGTATCTTGGGCCCTTGCAGGTCGCCCATGATCCCGACCACGCTCTCGCAACTTTCGGCGACCGCGCGCAGCCTCTCCACCCGGGAGCGCTGATCCGCTTCGTTTCCGTGCGAGAAGTTAATCCGGGCGACATCGAGCCCGTGGCGAATCATTTTTGCGAGACGCTGCGGATCGTCGGTCGCGGGTCCGAGTGTCGCAACAATCTTGGTTCTGCGTAGCATGGGTGCGATTATCTCACATCACAATGGTTTCTTGTCGCGTCCGCCATGTAACATTCCCGTCAAACAGAACGAATAAGCTACAACGACATGGGGGACACGCCGGGAATGCTTGATCGACGTCACTTTCTGCAGGCTCTGCTGGTTGCAGCGGCGGCCCCGGCTGCCTGCGCACCGCAACAGCGACATCGGGCGAGCGACAGGTTCGGCAAGCTGCGGCCGGACCCGCGGCAGATTCTGGACCTGCCGGCCGGTTTCCGTTACGACATCCTGTCACGCAAGGGCGACGAGATGGACGACGGCGTCCTTGTCCCCGGCGAAGCGGACGGCATGGCGGCATTCGCGGCCGAAGACGGCCGCATTGCACTGGTGTGCAATCACGAGAACCCGCCGTCGAAGAACTTCAACAGCCCCTTCGGAAGCGGCCTGGAGCGAATGCAGCGGCTCCCCGCAGAGTGTGTGTATGACCGCGGCAACGGCGTCACGCCGGGGACGGGCGGCACCACCACCATTCTGTACGACCCGCAAAGCCGCAGGACCCTGCATCGTCACCTGAGCCTGGCGGGCACGGAGCTCAATTGCGCCGGCGGGCCCACGCCCTGGGGCAGCTGGCTATCCTGCGAAGAGTGCTTCAGAGATCCAGGGGCGGACCTTCAGGACGGGCGCGAGGTATCGCGCGAGCGGCGCTGTACCGTTTCATTCCGCGAACGCCGGGCAAGTTGCACCGCGGAGGAAAGCTGCAGGCGCTCGCCGTTGCCGGGCAGCCCGCCTTTGACACCCGTAACTGGGACGTGGGCGACCGGATGCCGCAAAACCAGCCGCTGGCAACCGGGTGGATAGACCTGGAAGACGTCGACAGCGATGCCAACGACCTGCGTCACCGCGGCCGGGCAAAAGGGGCAGCCGTGTTCGCGAGGGGCGAAGGCATCTGCTACGCCAACGGCGAAATCGTTATGACCTGCACAATCGGCGGCCCCGACAGGCTGGGCCAGATTTTCGCCTGGCGCCCCGATGCCACGGATGCCGGGGCAGGCCACAGCCGCGGTCGGGGCCACCTCCGCCTGATCGCCGAGTCGAAGCCGGACAGCCTGCTCAGAAACGCCGACAACATCGTATTGAGCCCCTGGGGCGATCTCGTCATCTGCGAGGACACGGCCAGACACTGCGGCGTGCTGGGTATGAGGCCGGATGGGCAGCAATATCCTATTGCGGACAATGCGTGGACGAAATCTGAACTCGCCGGCATCACCTTCTCGCCCGACGGCTCGATCCTGTTCCTGAACATCCAGAACGAAGGACTGACACTCGCGATCAGCGGACCCTGGCCCAAGAGTTAGGATCGAATCACGCCTCAGCGGCCGGCCTTTGCGGCGCGTTCTTCCAGGATGGCGACCGCCGGCAATTTCTTTCCTTCGACGAACTCGAGGAAGGCCCCGCCGCCCGTCGAGATGTAGGAAATCCCGTCCGCGACGCCGTATTTTTCGATTGCCGCAAGAGTGTCGCCGCCGCCTGCCACCGAGAAAGCATCGCTGTCGGCAATCGCCTGGGCGATGACGCGGGTGCCCTCACCGAACTGGTCGAACTCGAACACGCCAACGGGACCGTTCCAGATTATCGTACCGGCCTGCAACAGTACCTGCGCGAATGCCGCCGAGGTCTCCGGCCCGATGTCCAGGATCAACTCATTGTCGCGCACGGCGTCAACGGGGCAGCTTCGCGGCTTCGCGTCGGCCGAGAATTCGGAAGCGACGATCACGTCCACCGGCAGCGGGATACGCGCCCTGTCATTCTTGTTGTCTGCGAGAGTTCGTGCCTGCTCCAGCATCTCGGACTCGTGGAGCGACTTACCCACTGCATGGCCGGCCGCGGCGATAAACGTGTTCGCGATGCCGCCGCCCACAATAAGCTCATCGACGAGGCCCGCAAGCGCGTCGAGGACCGTCAGCTTCGTGGAAACCTTGGAGCCGCCGACGATCGCCACAAAAGGACGAGCCGGATTTTCGATCGCCTTTCCCAGAGCGTCGAGTTCGGCGCACAACAACGGGCCGGCACAGGCAACGGGCGCGAAACGGGCGACTCCGCAGGTACTGGCCTGGGCGCGGTGGGCGGTGCCAAACGCGTCCATGACGAACACGTCGCACAAACTCGCCATACGGCGCGCCAGCGTTTCGTCATTGGACTTCTCACCTGCCAGGAACCGCACGTTCTCCAGCATTACCACCTGGCCCGGCGCAACCTCGACGCCGTCTATCCAGTCTTCAATCAGCGGTACTTCCTGCCCCAGGCGTTCCGACAGGACCGCAGCAACAGGCCGTAACGATAACTTGCTATCCGGCTCCCCTTCCTTCGGGCGCCCCAGATGCGACATCAGCAGGACCGCGGCATTGGCTTTCAGGGCATGACGGATAGTCGGCAAGGCCGCATCGATGCGGGAGTCGCTCGTCACCCGGCCGTCTTCGATCGGCACGTTGAGGTCCTCACGTATCAGAACCCGCTTGCCCGCGAGGTCCAGATCGCCGAGTTCGATCAGAGCGCCGGAACTGGCCATCCGCGGCGGCTCTACTTCGCGTTCGCGAACGCTATTGCCGCATCGAGCATGCGGTTGGAGAAGCCCCACTCGTTGTCGTACCAGGCCAGCACCTTCACCAGCGTTCCACCCATCACTTTCGTCAGCCCTGCGTCATAAGTGGACGACGCCGGATCGTGGTTGAAGTCGATCGACACCAGCGGCTCGTCGTTATAAGCAAGAATGCCCTTGAGGTCGCCCTCGCTTGCTTCGCGCATAATGCTGTTGATTTCATCGACGCTGGTATCGCGCTCGGCGACAAAGGTGAGGTCGACGACCGAGACATTGATGGTTGGCACCCGCATCGCGAATCCGTCCAGGCGTCCCTCGAGCTCCGGCAGTACAAGGCCTACAGCTGAGGCGGCGCCGGTCTTGGTGGGAATCTGCGACATCGTCGCCGACCGTGCGCGCCGCAAATCCTTGTGGAATACGTCGGTCAGCACCTGGTCATTCGTGTACGCATGAATGGTCGTCATCAGCCCGTGTTTCAGCCCTATTTTTTCGTGCAGAGGCTTCACCAGCGGCGCGAGGCAATTGGTCGTGCATGACGCGTTGGAGATAACGGTGTGGCTCGACTTCAGTATGTCGTGGTTGACGCCATAGACGACCGTGGCATCGACACCGGTCCCTGCCGGGGCGGAAATAATGACTTTTTTGGCGCCGCCCTCGAGATGTGCCGAGGCTTTCTCCTTGGAGGCGAAGAATCCGGTGGACTCCATCACGATGTCGACGCCCAGATCGCCCCAGGGCAGCTTCGCCGGGTCCCGCTCCGCGAATACGCGAATACGATCACCGTTCACCACCATCGTGTCACCCTCTACCTCGATCGTGCCGGGAAACGGGCCATGCGCCGTGTCGCGGCGCGTCAGGTGAGCATTGGTGTTGGCATCGCCCAGGTCGTTCACGGCCACGATCTCAAGCTCGGCTCGCTTGTCGCCCTCGTACAAAGCGCGCAGGATGTTGCGGCCAATCCGGCCATAGCCGTTGATACCGATCTTGATCGTCATTTCCTTCTCCCTCTTGTCCGATGGTTCGATGGTCCGATGGTCCGATGTCTGGAATGCCGCCCGCTCGAAGCCGACGACTCCTGAAAAAAAACCGGTGCTGTAGCGCGGCGATCAGCGTTGCAGCAGTTCCCTGGCAACGCGCAGGACGTTGTCTGCCGTGAAGCCGAACTCGGCAAACAGTTCCTCCGCCGGCGCTGACTCGCCGAAGCCGTGCATCGCGACGATGCGGCCTGCCGGGCCGGCAAAACGCCACCAGAGATCACCCACGCCGGCTTCGATCACGACCCGCGCGGTCAGTTCCGGCGGCAGTACGGTGTTCCGGTAGTCTTCCGGCTGCGCGTCGAACAGGTCGACGCAGGGCATCGATACGACGCGCGCGGCTGTGCCTTGTCCCGCCAGTGTCCTGGCTGCGTCCATGGCCAGGGAAACCTCAGAGCCGGTCGCAATGAGAAGGATGTCCGGTCGTGCCGGACAATCCTGCAGTATGTAGCCGCCGCGTTCGATCGATGCCAGTTGCTCTTCGCTTCTGGCCTGGTGCGGCACGCTCTGGCGCGTCAGAATCAGGCTGGTAGGTCCGTCCACCCGCTCTATCGCGTCGCGCCAGGCGACGGCCGTCTCGACCGTGTCACAAGGACGCCAGACGCGCATGTTGGGGATTATCCTGAGGCTGGCCAGGTGTTCGACCGGCTGATGCGTGGGGCCGTCCTCGCCAAGGCCGATTGAATCGTGGGTGTAGACGAAGATGTTTCGGGCTTTCATCAGCGCCGCCATGCGCAGTGCGTTGCGCGCGTAGTCCGAAAAAGTCAGGAAAGTGCCGCAGTAGGGAATCACGCCGCCATGAAGCGAGATGCCGTTACAGATCGCGGACATACCGAACTCGCGAACGCCGAAATAGATATAGTTGCCGCCCGCCTCATCGCCGGTCACGGCGACCGAGCCTTCGTGCTTCGTCAAATTGGAACCGGTCAGGTCGGCCGAGCCGCCGGCCAGCTCGGGCAACAGCGGGGCAAATGCATTAAGCGACTCCAGGGACGCCTTGCGCGTCGCCATGTTCTTGCCTGCAGCGGCAATTTCGGCAATGGCGGCGGCGGAATCTTCCCTCCAGGTGTCCGGAAGCCGGCCTTGCATTCGCCGCTCGAATTCGGCCGCCAGTTCCGGATGTTCGGCGCGCCAGGCGCTGAACCTGTCAATCCACTCCTGCTCCTGCCGCGCACCGCGGTCGGTGGCGCTCCAGGCCGAACGGATCTCGTCGGGAACGGTAAACGCCGCCGATGTCCATCCGAGTTCCTTCCGCGCCGCCGCGATTTCCTCAGCACCCAGGGGCGCGCCATGTGTGCTGGCGGTGCCTTTTTTCCCGGGGGCGCCCCAGCCGATCACCGTCTTGCAGACGATCATGCTTGGGCGCTCGCTGTCTTCGAGCGCTTCATCCAGAGCCCTTGCCACGGCCGCACTGTCGTGGCCGTCGACGTCAGGAATCACCTGCCATCCGTAGGCTTCGAAGCGCCGCGCAGTGTCGTCGCTGAACCAGGCATCGACTTCACCGTCAATGGAAATGCCGTTGTCGTCGTAAAAGCAGATGAGCTTCCCCAGCTTGAGCGTGCCGGCCAGGGAGCATGCTTCGTGGGAAATGCCCTCCATGAGGCAGCCATCGCCCACAAAGGTGAAAGTCCGATGATCCACGATGTTGAAGCCTGGCCGGTTGAAGGTGGCGGCAAGCATCTTTTCAGTGAGCGCCATGCCCACCGAGTTGCTGAGGCCCTGCCCCAGCGGGCCGGTCGTCGTCTCGATGCCGAGGTCCGGCTCGCGCTCCGGATGCCCGGGCGTTTTGGAGCCCAGTTGCCGGAAATTCCGGATTTCATCCATCGTCAGCGGGTAGCCGGACAGGTGCAACAGGCTGTAAAGAAGCATGGATCCATGCCCGTTCGACAGCACGAAGCGGTCGCGGTCATACCAGCGCGGGTTGCCGGGATTGTGCTTCAGGTAGTCGTTCCACAGAACCTCGGCAATATCCGCCATTCCCATCGGCATTCCCGGATGGCCGGAATTGGCCTGTTGCACCGCATCCATGCTGAGCACGCGTATGGCGTTTGCGAGGTCCCGACGATCAGGACGGCGGGCTTCGGTCGGTGAGATCATTTGCGATGGCATGTAGTGTTGAACCGGACCTGACGGCCTCCTGAAAATTACATAAGGAAACAACCCGAAGGTTGAGAGTTGGCATGCAGCGAAGATGAGCGCCGGTGCAGGCGCCGTCATTTTCGCTTTTTAACCCGGGGGTCGCAAGCATGGAACGGACAATGAGCGCGGCAACCGCATTGCCCTCGCGGGCGGCGTCCGGGTCACGAACTGCTGATACCGCGAAACTGTCCCCGTAATTAGGGTTGGGTTACAATGCGAAGCCGAAGAATCAGCCACGATCACCATCGAGTCCACTACATGTCCCATTCCTATCTGTTCACGTCTGAGTCCGTATCCGAAGGACATCCGGACAAAATTGCGGACCAGATCTCCGATGCGGTACTCGACGCCATCATCGAGCAGGACAGGGATGCCAGGGTCGCGTGTGAAACGCTGGTCAAGACCGGCATGGTACTCGTCGCCGGAGAGGTGACGACAAGTGCCTGGGTGGATATCGAGGCTCTTGTCCGCGAAACGGTACTGAACATCGGCTACTCGGACTCCGCGATGGGCTTCGATGGAGCATCCTGTGCGGTGGTGACGGCTCTTGGCAAGCAGTCGCCGCACATCCGGCAAGGGGTGGATCGCGGTGTCCCCGAAAGCCAGGGGGCCGGGGATCAGGGCCTCATGTTCGGCTATGCCTGCAACGAGACCAGCGTTTTAATGCCGGCGCCGATCACCTTCGCTCACCGGCTCGTCAAGCGACAGGCCGACGTGCGCAAGGCCGGCAAGCTGCCGTGGCTGCGGCCGGATGCCAAAAGCCAGGTGACGTTCGTCTATGAAGATGACAAACCCGTCGCCATCGATGCCGTGGTGCTTTCCTCGCAACACCATCCGGACGTCAGCTCCACGGTGATTACCGAAGCCATTATGGAAGAGATCATCAAACCGGTTCTTCCCGCCAGATGGATCAGCAAAAAGACCCGGTTTCACATCAATCCCACGGGACGCTTCGAGATCGGCGGCCCGATGGGCGACTGCGGTCTTACCGGCCGCAAGATTATCGTCGATACCTACGGCGGATCAGCGCGTCACGGCGGCGGCGCGTTTTCCGGCAAGGACCCGTCGAAGGTCGACCGCTCCGCCGCCTATGCCTGCCGCTATGTGGCCAAGAACATCGTTGCGGCAGGCCTTGCGGATCGTT
>JBBDSK010000026.1:0-11567 GCA_040904985.1 Woeseia sp.
ATTATCGGCATCGTCTGCGCGGGCCATGTCGCCCTCGAAGTGCTTCGCAGCCGCCATGTAATGCCAGGCAGACCATGGCGCGATTGTTGCTGCGACGATCAGTAAACTGTAGCGCATCGAATCGCCGCCAAAGCCCGCTGCCAGAACATCACTGAGGGCTCCGGTGAAAAGCGGCCCGAGACCCAGCCCGATCGAATTCAGAATAAAAAGCAGCAACGCGGATGCCACAGCACGCATTCGCAGCCCGACCAGCCCCTGAATCTGGGCAAAAGTCGTCGCAAGATAAAAGTTCGAGAAGATGGCGGGCATAACAAAGAAGGCCAACGCAAGGTACGGATTGGTCGCAAGGAAGACCGGGAAGTGGAAAAGCCAGGCGATCATTGTGGCAGCCGCAACGCCCCACAATGAATAGCGGGCGCCGCGTTTGCCCAGTCTGTCCGCGACGTAACCTCCGCCGGCAAACCCGAGGCCGCCGGCTATTCCCAGAATGAGGCCCAGCCATACCCCTATTTCGGACAGATTCATGGCGTGGGTACGGTAAAGAAAAGTGGGAAAAAAACTGATGACGCCGTAGCCGACGAACGACGCGAGTCCCGATCCCGTCGCAAGATGCAGGAAGGACTTCCGGGAAAGAAGGAACTTCGCGACCGTCACAATACCGGGCCGGGCGTCGGAATCGCGCTTTCCGTCCGACTGGCCGCGCACGGGCTCCTCGATGGTGAATCTGACCAGAAGGGCCAGCACAAGACCCGGCAGGCCGACAATAAAAAATGCTTCCCGCCAGCCAATATTGTCGGCGACCCAGCCGCCCGCGAGGTAGGCAATCATAATCCCGCCGGATATTCCGAGGGTAAATATGCCCATTGCCGTCGAGCGTTCTTTCGGTGCGTAGAGATCGGAAATCATCGAATGCGCCGGCGGACTGCAGCCTGCTTCACCTACGCCCACTCCGATACGTGCAAGAGTCAGTTGCGTGACGTTTGCCGCCGCACCCGACAGCGCCGTCATGCCGCTCCACGTCGCGAGCGCTAACGCGATCAGATTGCGTCGATTCCAGCGGTCGGCAACAAGCGCAATCGGCACACCGAGGGTTGCGTAGAAAAGCGCGAAGGCAGAGCCGGCCAGGAACCCCAGAATTGTGTCGGTGACGGCGAATTCTGCCTTGATCGACGGCAGCAGGATGGCGAGGATTTGCCGGTCGATGAAATTGAAGGTGTAGACGACAACAAGAAGCCCCAGTACATAACTGCGGCCCGCGACAGACTTTCTTTCCAGAGTCACCTGCGCTTCAATCTTTTGTTCCATCACCGGACCGGCGCCTGTCCTTTTAGCCGCACCGGGCCAGTTGTTCATGAGGGCAGCACGGCCTTGAGGATATAGAAAAACACGATCGCAAACAGGGCGCCGGCCGGCACCGTAATAAGCCAGGAGGCGAAGATCCTGCCGACGATCCGCAGGTCTATGGCTTCTATTCCGCGCGCCATTCCAACGCCCAGCACCGCGCCGACCAGCGTATGAGTGGTGGAAATCGGCAACCCTGTCCCGGAGGCAATGACGATCGTTGTCGCTGCTGCCAGTTCCGCGGCAAAGCCGCGGCTGGGAGTCAGCTGGGTGATTTTCTGCCCCACGGTGGCAATTACATGACGGCCGTAAGTCGCAAGCCCGATTACGATACCGATACCTCCCAGCACAAGCACCCATACGGGCAGCGGCGACTGGCTGCCCACGAGCCCGCTTTGCGAGACTGCGACCACGGCGGCCAGCGGTCCGATCGCATTGGCGACGTCGTTGGAGCCGTGCGCAAACGCCATCGCGCAGGCGGTTACGATCATGAGCACACCGAATACCCGCTCCACCGTATAGAAGTGCTGTTTCTTATCGCGCTTGCGCATCGGCTGGATGCGGTGAACGGCGATTCCCCCGACAACTGCAACGCCAAGCGCAATAGCCGTTGCGAGGAGATAGCTGTTGGCGGTACTAAGGTCGAGACCGACGTGGCTGAGCCCTTTGAGAATGGTCACAAGCGTAATCGTAAAGGCGGCGAAGAATATGTATACGGGTACGTAGCGCTTGGCCTTCGCCAGTGGATCTTCCTGGCGAAGAATAAGGATTTGAACGCTGGTGAAAATAAGGTAGGCGATGAAGCCTGCTGTAAGGGGCGATATCACCCAACTCAGCACAATGGTGCCCACCTTGTTCCAGTGGACCGCTTCTACCCCGATACCCACGGCCGCAAAACCGACTATCGCGCCCACAATGGAATGCGTTGTGGAAACAGGCCAGCCTTTACGGGAAGCAATCAAAAGCCAGGTAGCGGCCGCGAGAAGCGAGGCCAGCATGCCGAAAACAAGCAGTTCCGGCGTCCCTTCCATATCGTCAATATCGACGATGCCCTGCCGTATCGTCGATGTCACCTCGCCACCGGCCAGTACGGCCCCGGCAAATTCGAACACCGCGGCAACCATGATTGCCTGCTTGATGGTGAGCGCCTTGGACCCAACCGACGTCGCCATCGCATTGGCAACGTCATTCGCGCCGATTCCCCAGGCCATAAAGATGCCGAACACGGCCGCCAGGCCGATGTAGACAAGCTGTGCTTCCACTAAAGGGCCCCGCTTTTATTGCTTCGTTCTGTTACTGCCTGGGTGTTTGCTTGGATATCGATGCTTAATGAGAAAGCAAAAGTTCGAGTCTGCGCCCCACTCTCTCAGCCATGTCGGCAATTTCGCCCGTCAACTCGATGACCCGGTAAAGAAACATGACATTCACAGGCTGGAGGTTGCTCTCCACTGCATAAAGTGCTGCTCGCAACTGTGCCTGAAGGTCGTCCGTGTCTGTTTCGATACGGTCCAGCTCTTCGATCATGGACGAGACGACCGAGACCTCCGCCCCGCGGAACCCGGCGGTAAAAAGTTCGTCGAGTTCACGCACGCTTTTGCGCGCCTGCTTGGCGGCATCTACGCAGCGCCGCACGAACTGCAGGAACTTTTCCGCGATCTCGGGCGGAATTGTCATTTTTCGGCCCAGGATGAGGCCCGACACATCTTTCGCCCGGTTCGCCATCTTGTCCTGCACGAGTAGCAGCTCCAGAAGATCCTCGCGCGGCACAGGCATGAACAGGCTCTTTGGCAGATGCAGGCGGATTTCCTTTTTCAGGTCGTCCGCCTCGTGCTCCAGTTCCTCGATCGTATCCCGGATGCGTTGCGCCTCTTCCCACTCGCCGGCAACGGCGGCTTCCAGGAAGCCGACCAGCTCACGTGTGCACCGGTAGGCGATGTCCACGTGCTTTTCCAGCGGCATGACCGGCGATGAACCGAAAATATTTGCAAGCAAATTCGCCAATTCTCAAATCCTCGGGAGCTAAGCTGGGCGCTGCAATTTGCCGCGGCTGATCCGGTGGCCATGGTTCGAGACATCCAGCCGATACAGGTTGTACTCGCGCGGCCGCAATTCTAGCACCGCCGGCCGGGTTCGGGCACTGCCAATTATGAGCCGTGATAGACTCCTGCTGCGAAAATGCTAACTGCACAGGCCTGCACGTGAACTACTGGTTGATGAAATCCGAGCCGGACGCCTACAGCATCGACGATCTCGAGAGAGACCGGATGGAGCCCTGGGACGGCATCCGCAACTACCAGGCACGCAACATGATCCGGGATGAAATGCGTCCCGGGGACATGGCTTTTTTTTATCATTCCAGCTGCGCAGAACCCGCGATCGTGGGCATCATTAAGATCGCGAGCCAGGCTTACCCGGACCCGACCCAATTCGACCCTGGATCCAGCTACCACGATCCTAAAAGCGGGGAGGAGACTCCTCGCTGGTACCTCGTCGATGTGGCCTTCGAGCGCAAGCTGAAGCGACCGGTGACACTGAAAGAACTCAAAGGCGAACCGAAGCTGGCGGAGTTTCAGCTGGTGCGGCGCGGCAACCGCCTGTCCGTTTTTCCGGTGAGCCGCGAGCACTGGGAGCTGATACTGGCGCTGGAGTAAACGGAGCAGCCAGCCTGCGGCTGCAACATACCGGGAAGCGGCTGCCCCGACAGAATCCGCTATAATTGCGCAGCTTATTTGCCATCGTCGTAACTGGAGTCCTCATGACCTGCAGTTTTCCACGGCCCCTGTGGGCGCTATTGCTGGTGATCGCCGGAATCTCCGCCTGCACACGATCCCAGGCTCCGCAATCCACTGGCGCAACAAGTGAGGAGCAGAGCGAGCTGGTCGCATTAGCCGGAGCACCGCTGTTCGAGGGCATGGGAGAGCATCACCGTCCGATTACCACGCGGAGTGCAGGGGCCCAGAAGTATTTCAATCAGGGACTGGTGATCGATTTCGCGTTCAACCACGCGGAGTCCGTGCGCTCCTTTCGTGCCGCGCAGCGCCTCGATGATCAGTGCGCCATGTGCTATTGGGGCGAGGCGCTGGCGCTGGGGCCGAACATCAACGTCACGAGCAATGGCAAGGCGGTGATGTCGGACGAAGACCGTATTGCCGCATTTGCTGCTATCCGGAAAGCCCTGCAGCTGAAGAAACACGCCAGCGCGCAGGAACGGGACTATATCGACGCACTGGCTACCCGCTATAACGGTGACCCGTCCACGCCGCGCGAACCGCTGGATGAGGCGTATGCCCAAGCCATGCGCGAGCTTCACAAAAAATACCCTGACGATGACGATGCCGCTGCCCTGTTCGCGGAATCGCTTATGAACACAATGCCCTGGGACTACTGGATAGACGCCGAAAATCCCAGGCCCCTGACGGTCGAGGTGATTGACGCGCTCGAGACCGTTCTGGCGCGATCGCCGGAACACCCCATGGCTATGCACCTTTACATACACGCCGTCGAGGCTTCCTCCAGGCCTGAACGCGCCGAGGCCGCCGCCGATACTCTCGGCCACCTGGTGCCGGGTGCAGGACATCTCGTGCACATGCCGTCACACATCTACTGGCGGGTCGGCCGCTATCATGACGCGTCAGAGGCAAACGAGCGTGCCGCCGCCGTGGATGAGTCCTACATCGCCCAGTGCAACGCGCAGGGTTTCTACCCGGCAATGTACTACCCGCACAACATTCATTTTTTGTGGGCGGCCTCCAGCATGGAAGGCCGCCGTGCCGTTGCCATCGATGCAGCACGAAGGGTTGCGGCCAACGTTCAACTGGAGATGATCGACCAGTTCCCCGGGGTAGAGTTTTTTCACACGATTCCGTTGCTTGCGCTTACCCAGTTCGGCATGTGGGACGAAATTCTGGCCGAGCCGCAGCCGCGGGACGATCTTGAATTCTCGAACGGCATCTGGCACTACGTCCGGGCAACAGCGTTTGCGCGCAAGAACGATGTGGAATCCGCTCGCGCAGAGCATGCGAGGCTGGTACCGCTGAAAGAAGCCAGCGACGTGCATTTTCTGGACACCATTAATTACCCGGCTACGTCGCTTCTCGCCATAGCGGATGCGCTCGTGCAGGGGGAAATCGCCATGGCGGAAGGAAATCCGGAGGCCGCGGTACCCCATTTCCGCACCGCCGTCGCTATTCAGGATGAGTTACCCTACACCGAGCCTCCGTTCTGGTATTACCCCACGCGTCACTCGCTCGGGAAAGCCTTACTGCGAAGTGGAGATGCCGCAGCCGCGGAACGCATCTACCGCAGAGATCTGGAAGACTACCCCCATAACGGCTGGTCGATGTATGGCCTGATCCAGAGCCTGACAGCCCAGGGCAAGGACGCATCGCATATGCAGGACATGTTCGACAAAGTATGGTCACAAGCAGACGTCACCCTCACTGCATCCACGTTCTAGCCGCCCGCGCAGGGGCCAAACATGCAATACACCGCGCCTCTGGCTCTCCCGCGTCATCAATCGCTGACGCAATTGACGCGGCGGGGCATCCTTAGCCCCGCAGACGGACCGGCGCTGACTCCGGAAGCACGCGCATGAGCGCTCCACTCGGCAGGAAGTCGGTGTATCCGGGCCGCTATGCGCCGGAGCTGCTGTATCCGGTCTCCCGTGAGGAAAACAGACGGACACTCGGCATCGAAAAAGCCCTCCCTTTTGCCGGCGAGGATATCTGGAACGCGTTCGAAATGACGTGGCTGGATCGCGGAGGGAAACCGCGGGTGGCGATGGCCACCCTCCGCGTTCCGGCAGACTCAGCGACAATGATCGAGTCAAAGTCCCTGAAGCTCTACCTGAACTCCCTCGCCATGCAGCGTTTCGACTCCGAAGAGGACGTCGCCCGGCTTCTTGTGAAGGACCTGTCAGAGGTTACCAGGTGCTCCGTGGCTGCCACCTTGACATCTCCCGCAGTCGCCGCCGCTACCGGCATTGGCGTCCTGCCAGGCGAATGCATCGACCAACTGGACGTCCATTGCGACACCTGGCAGGTCGATCCCGGATTGTTGCACTGTGCCGGGCAGGAGGACGTCGAGGAGCAATTGCACTCGCACCTCATGCGCAGCAACTGCCCGGTCACGGGGCAGCCGGATTTCGGCAGCGTTCTGATTCATTACCGGGGTCCGCAGATCGATCGGGCCGCTCTCCTGCGCTACCTCGTTTCCTACCGGAATCACTGCGATTTTCACGAAAGCTGCGTGGAGCGGATCTTCGTCGACCTCAAGGAACGCTGCTCCCCGCCTCAACTCACCGTCTATGCGCGCTTCAACCGGCGCGGCGGCATTGACATCAATCCTTTTCGCTCAGATTTCCAGGCCGCTGCCGACAATATCCGATTGTGGCGACAATAGATCGCCCGTTATTTCACGATCAGGTCTTCCACGTCCAGTTGATGTCCCCAGTCACGTTTTGCGGCCAGGTATCTGCGGTTTTCCGCATTGACGCCGATTACGTGCTTGACCGGAGTGACGTTGTGAACGCCATAATTGTTGAGGTCCGTTATTTTCTTCGGGTTGTTGGTCAACAGACGAAACGGCCGGTCCTGGAGGAAATACTTGAGCAATGCAGCCGCATCGCTGAAATCGCGAGAATCATCCGGTAACCCGAGGCTACGATTCGCCTGGTAGGTATCCTCGCCCGCGTCCTGCAGTATGTAGGTCGCCGCCTTTGCCCACAGCCCGATGCCGCGGCCCTCGTGACCGGACATGTAGATGAGAATTCCCCCCGCGGGATCGTCCGCGATTCGTTCGAGCGCGGCGATGAACTGTGGCCCGCACTCGCAACGCGCCGAACCGAACACATCTCCCGTCACGCAACTCGAGTGTACGCGCACAAGCGGATTTTTCGACGCTGACGGATCGCCGATAGTGAGAATGCTGTTGACGGCCATGGACGAGGCAAGGATGGCAAACGATTGCTGGCCGTCGCGGTTTCGAAGCTCTTCCGCCAACTCTTCAACTTTGCTCAGTTCCGTATGCCGGACGCTCGCGTACCACTCGACATTGAACTTGCGGCCGCTGCGTTCGATCGGCAGCGGGATGGGACCAAGAATGCTGATGGCCTTTTCCCCGGCCACAAGCGGCTCATCCGGCCCGGTGGGCCTCCCGTTCGCGTCGATCCGCAGCAATTTTCCCTGCGCCAGCAGGCGCTCCCGCACCGTCGGGTCAATGTAAGTAAACATGCGCGGAAGATTACCATCGATTACGGGACATCCACCGATCCCGCCGCTTCGATTACGGGACATCCACCGATCCGCTTGAATTCGCCGTCGTCAATGCCGATTACGGGGACATCCACCGATCCGATTGAATTTGCCGTCGTCAAGGCACCTGGCCTCGCCAGGCCGGCCGCCGGAATCTCCTTGATGACCTATGGGTCAGCAATTATACTTGCTGACCCGGAAGTCATTTAGAGGCGTCGGCATGGCGAAACCCCGGTTCAGAAGACGCAAGGAAGACCGGCCGCAGGAGATTACAGAAGCCGCCCTCGCCGCTTTTGCGGAAAAAGGGTATGCCGCGACCCGGGTCACCGACGTGGCCAGGCGGGCCGGGGTCAGCAAAGGGCTTCTCTATCTCTATTTCCGGACCAAGGAAGAACTTTTCAAGGCGGTCATCAAGAGCTTTATAAGCCCGCAAATCGAGGCCTTGAGACGAGAGATCGAAGGTACCCGGCTGTCGGCCGAGGATTACTTGCGAGGGCCGTTTCTGGATTTCGCAAAGAAAGTCCCGAAGTCCCCGGCCCGTATTCTCCTGCGCCTGATGGTGGCGGAAGGGCAGAAACATCCGGATCTGACAGGCTGGTATCACGAGCAGGTGGTGGCCCAAGGCCTCGCCGCATTGCGCAGCCTGATCGAACGCGGCGTAAAAAATGGCGAATTCAGGAGAACAGCGCTCGAAGAGTTCCCCCAGATCATCGTGTCACCGGTGCTGTTCGCAGTGATCTGGTCGCTTGTGTTCGACCGGCACAACAAGCTGGAAACGGACCGCTTCATCGAGGCTCATGTCGGGCTCATCCTCGATGCAATCAAAACGAAGCACCCGGAAAAGGGGGCAGGAACCGCATGAACCCCGACGCCGCCAGCTACCGCTGCCTGCTCTTTTTTATCGCCGCCGCGCTTCAGGGCTGCGGCGCTAATGGCGAACCCGGCCGTGTAGTCGGCCAGCTCGAATCCGACCGCATCGAAATCGCCGCGGAGGTCGCCGAGCCCGTCCTGCAGATCGCCGTCCGCGAAGGGCAAGCGGTGGCGCGGGGCGACCTTCTTTTGACCCAGGACAGGTCGCTCATCGAGGCGAAGCTCGCAGAGGCGCAAAGTTCACTCGCACAAAGGCGGGCGCGGCTGGCCGAACTGACCCGCGGCCCCAGGGAGGAGCAGATCACAGCGGCTCGCGCAAGCTTTGCCGGAGCGGCCCGGGAGCTCGAATTTCGCAGAACGGAGCTGCAACGGGCGCAACGCCTTCTTGAGCGGAACCTGGGTTCGGAGGAAGCAGTCGATCGTGCTCGCGCGGCGCTCGATGCCGCAAAAGCCCGGCTGGAGGTTCAGGAAGCGCGCCTGCAGGAGTTGCTGAAGGGCACCACTGCGGAAGAACTGCAGCAGGCCGAAAGCGCCATGCGCCAGGCGGAAGCGCAAATCGCATTGCTCGAAGTGGAGGCGAAACGGCATCAGGCCTTTGCTCCTGAAGCGGGCATCGTCGACAGCATTCTTTTCGAACCCGGGGAGCGGCCGGCGGCCGGCCAGCCCATGCTGGTCTTCCTCGCAGGCAGCCAGCCATACGCCAGGGTTTACATCCCGGAGCCGATGCGCCTGGCAATTGCCCCGGGCATGGCGGCGCGCGTTTTCGTCGATGGGCTGCCGGAGCCAATCAACGGCAGCGTGCGCTGGGTCTCCGCCGAATCCGCTTTTACTCCGTATTTCGCACTGACGGAACGCGAGCGCGGTCGCCTGACCTTCGCCGCCAAGATCGATCTCGAGCGCGGGGCGACCGATCGGCGATTGCCAGACGGCGTTCCCGTCGAAGTCGATTTTCCCGAACTCGAAAACTGACCCATGGCCGCGGCCTCACAATTTGCAATTCGTGCGCGCGGCTTGAGCAGGCAGTTCGGCGAACTTGTGGCCGTCCGCGACCTCGACCTGGATGTGCCCCGCGCCGGCATCTACGGTTTCCTCGGGCCCAACGGCTCGGGAAAATCCACCACGATACGCATGCTGTGCGGCCTCCTGACGCCCAGCCGCGGCAGCGCGACGGTGCTGGGCGTCGATGTTGCGAGCAACATCGACGCGCTAAAGCCGCGGATCGGCTATATGACCCAGAAGTTTTCCCTTTACGGCGACCTCACCGTTCGCGAGAACATGGAATTTATCGCTGACGTTTACTCGCTGCGACGGCCCCAGCGGCAGGCACGAATGGCGGAACTGCTGCGGAGCTACGATCTGGAACCGCAGTCCGGGCAGCTCGCCGACACGATGAGCGGCGGTCAGAAGCAGCGCCTGGCCCTGGCCTGCGCGGTATTGCACCAGCCGGAGCTTCTGTTACTCGACGAACCCACCAGCGCGGTTGATCCACGAAGCCGACGCGACTTCTGGGCAAAGCTGTTCGAGCTGTCGAGCGCCGGCACTACGATTCTCGTTTCGACGCACTACATGGACGAGGCAGAACGCTGCCACCGCCTGGCCATTCTCAATCGGGGAACCAAAGTTGCAGACGGTCCCCCTTCCGAGCTGCAGGAAAACACCGGAATGGTCGTCATCGAGGTGCTGGCGGACGACCCGGGTAAGGCGGAAGCGCGTCTTGCAAAGCTTGCAGACGTGAAAAGCGATACGCAGCTCGGTCTCCGGTTGCGCGTGCTGGTGCCGGCGGCTGTAGAGCGCCCTCTGGAACTAATCTCGACGGCATTGTCGGAACCCGGACTTGCCGCTGAGTGCCTGATCGTGCGGGCGTCTCTCGAAGACGTTTTCCTAGCCGTCACGCAAGCCGCTCAAACGGCTGCCGGCGCCCCATGAAAGGGCTTATTCGGCTCCTCGCCGTGATGCGCAAGGAACTGCGGCAACTGCATCGGGACCGCATCACCTTTGCGATGATCGTCGGCATTCCGATCGGCCAGATACTGCTGTTCGGCTATGCCATCAATACCGACGTCCGCCACCTCACTGCTGCCGTTGCCGACCAGGCCGGCACGCACCTCTCGCGCCGGTTCCTGGCCGAGCTGAACCAGACACAAGTGCTGACCACAACCGCATCCGTCAGCACGCCGGCGGAACTGGAGGCCATGCTTCGTGAGGGCGCAATCTCCGTGGGGGTTTACATACCGGAGGACTTCGACCGGCGGGTGCTGGACGGCCGCCGACCGGCTGTTCATTTGCTCGTGGACGGCGCCGATCCCACCATCGTCGGTGTAGCCAACCAGCTTGCGGCAATGCCCGTAAGGTTCGATACCTGGCCAGTCGCCGACGGGCGGGAAAACGCTTTGCAGATTCGGCCCTATTACAACCCCGAGCGACGCACCGCGGTATACGTTGTCCCGGGTTTGATCGGCGTCATCCTGACGCTCACCATGATGCTTTTCACGGCGGTCGCTATCGTTCGCGAGAGAGAGCGCGGCAACCTGGAATTGCTTATCAATACGCCTGTCACGACCGCGCAGCTGATGATCGGCAAAGTCATCCCCTATATCGGGGTCGGTCTCATCCAGGTTGCCCTCATCATCGGCGTTGGCGACCTGCTTTTCGACGTGCCTGTGCGCGGCAGCGTGCTGGAACTGTACGTGGCGGCGCTCGCTTTCATTGCTGCCAACCTCGCGCTGGGCCTCTTTATTTCCACGGTCGCCAAGACCCAGTTTCAGGCGATGCAGGTAACCTTCTTCATTCTCCTGCCATCCATACTCCTGTCCGGGTTCGTTTTCCCGTTCGCCGGTATGCCGGCCTTCGCGCAGTTCCTCGGCGAGCTGCTGCCCATCACCCATTTCATCCGCCTGACGAGGGGCATCATGTTGCGGGAAGCCTCCCTGGGCGAGCTGAGCGGCGAGTTGCTGCTGCTGGTACTTATTGCGGTGATTGCCATGGTTGCGGCCATCCGGCGCTTTTCTCGCCGCCTTGACTAGGGACGCTCTGCACAAGTGTGCGGAGCTTGCCTGCGGGGCAAGGATGCCCCGTCGCGTCAATCGCGTTAGCGATTGATAACGC
>JBBDSK010000027.1:0-11535 GCA_040904985.1 Woeseia sp.
GTATGTACTCGGGCACCTGGCCGACGGCGGAGCCCATGCCGCGCTCCGACATGCCGTGCGGGCAACCGAAGTTGAGTTCGAAGCCGTCGGCGCCGGTATCCTCGATCATCGGCACGTACTTCGCCCAGCTCTGCTCCTTCATGGGGAGCATGACCGACACGATCAGGGCGCGATCGGGCCAGTCGCGCTTGATCCTGCGTATTTCGTCCAGGTTCGTCTTCAGCGGGCGATCGGTGATCAGTTCGATATTGTTGAAGCCGATGACCCGGCGTTCGTTACTGTGAATCGCACCGTAGCGAGGACCGCTGACGTTGACGATCGGCGGATCTTCGCCGAGGGTTTTCCAGACGACGCCGCCCCAGCCGGCCTCGAAGGCGCGGTTGACATTGTAGGCTTTGTCGGTCGGCGGCGCGGACGCGAGCCAGAACGGGTTTGGTGAGGCGATGCCGAGAAAGTTAGCGCTGAGGTCAGCCATGGTGATGCTCCGTTACGCTCGCCGTGGGAGCCGGAACGTGCTTCAGGAATCGGTCAATGGAGAGGGCTGCGAGTTTGCCGTGCTGCACGGCCGTTACCGTGAGATCGTCGCCGCCTGCGATGCAGTCACCGCCCGCCCACACGCCTTCCAGGGAAGTCCGTAGCTCCTCGTCCGCCTTGATCTTTCGGCCCGTTTTCTGAAGCTCGTCCAGGCCGCGATCATCGAGCGTCTGACCGACAGCCTTGAACACGATGTCCGCCTCGGTCGACCAGTATTCGCCCGATCCTCCGAGACGGCCGTCTGCGCCCGCGATGCTGCGTTCGAATTCGACTCCACTCGCGCAGCCGTCTTCGTCCTGCAGGATCCTGCGCGGCGTTGCCCAATGACGTATGCCGACACCCTTCGTTTGCGCAAGCTGCTGCTCGTATCGGCTGGCGCCCATGTCCTTTGCACCGCGCCGGTAAACGATGTCCACCGTCTCGGCGCCGAGAAGCTTGCTCTGAACCGCGATGTCGATCGCAGTCATGCCGCCGCCTACCACGACCACGCGGCGCCCCACTGGCAACGCCGCCTTGTCGGTCGCCTGTCTCAACTCCGCAATGTAATCGACGGCGTTCAGCACGCCGGCCGCATGTTCGCCCTCGATGTTGAGGCTGTTGATGCCGCCGAGACCCATGCCGAGGAAAACCGCATCGTATTCCCGGCGCAGCTGCTCCAGCGTCAGGTCGCGGCCGAGCGCAACGCCGTTCTGCAGGCGGATGCCGCCAATGCTCAGCAGCCAGTCGACCTCGCGCCGTGCGAAATTGTCCACTGTCTTGTAAGCCGCGATGCCGTATTCATTGAGGCCGCCCGGCTTTGCGTCGCGGTTGAATATCACGACGTCGTGACCCAGCATTGAAAGCCTGTGCGCGCAAGACAGGCCGGCGGGTCCCGCGCCGACCACGGCAACGGTACGGCCGCTCGCAGGGGCGCGCTCGAATAGCGACAGGTTTTGCCTGAATACGGGATCCGTGGCGTAGCGCTGCAGCAAGCCGATTCTCACCGGCTTGTCTTCAAAGGTGTTGCGCACGCAGGCTTCTTCACAAAGGACTTCGGTCGGGCAGACGCGGGCGCACATCCCGCCCAGGATGTTTTCGCGCAGTATCGTGTGGGCAGAGCCCCTGACGTTGTCGCTGCGGATCTTCTGGATGAACTGCGGGATGTCGATCCCGGTCGGGCAGGCGGTGGTGCAGGGGGCGTCGTAACAGAAATAACAGCGGTCGGCTTCGGTCAGCGCCTCGGGCCGCGACAGCGGCTCATGCAGATCGCCGAAGTTTTTCTCGATCTCGGCCGCGGGCAGGCGGCCGGGGCTTACATCCGGCCCTTTCCCCGCTTTGGCGCCGCTGCTCACCGGCTTCAGCGGCCGTTGGTGGCGGCGGGGCGCCGCACGGCCGTGGGTTTGCGCCGTTCTGCCTGCTTTTTCATCGCGTCGTAATAACTGGCAAAAGGCGGCTTCTCGATGTAGCGGCCGGCGCCGCGCTCGACATTCAGCTTGCCGTCCGCGTACACGACCTTGCCCTGGCTCAGGGTATGCGAAGCGCAGCCCTCGACGGTCATGCCTTCGAAGATGTTGAAGTCGATGTTCTGGTGATGCGTCTTCGCCGATATGGTCTTGCTTGCCTTCGGGTCCCACACGACGATGTCCGCGTCTGCGCCCACGCTGATGCTGCCCTTGCGCGGATAAATGTTGAAAATTTGCGCGGCATTGGCCGATGTGACGCGGACGAATTCGTTCACCGTGAGGCGCCCGGTGCTCACGCCGTGGTGCCACAGCACTTCCATGCGGTTTTCCACGCCGGCCGTGCCGTTCGGGATGAGGCGGAAGTCGTCCTTGCCGGCCGCCTTCTGGTCGGCGCAGAACGCGCAGTGATCGGTCGCCGTCGTTTGCAGGTTGCCGGACTGCAGGCCCTGCCACAGGGCGTTCTGATGCTCCGGCGAGCGAAAGGGCGGACTCATGACGTGCGCCGCGGCTGCCTCGAAATTGCTGTCACGATAGACGGAGTCGTCGATCAGCAGATGCCCCGCCAGCACCTCGCCGTAGACGCGTTGTCCTTCGTTGCGCGCGCGCGTGATGGCTTCCAGCGACTGCCGGGACGACACGTGCACGACGTAGATCGGCACGCCGAGCACCTCGGCAATGCGGATCGCCCGGTTCGCGGCTTCGCCCTCTACCTCCGGCGGCCGTGACAGCGGATGTCCTTCGGGTCCTGTGATGCCCGAATCGAAAATCTTTTGCTGCAGGCGGTAAACGAGCTCTCCGTTCTCCGCATGCACGGTTACGATCGCGCCCAGCTCGATCGCCTTTGAAAAACTGTTCACCAGTATTTCGTCGTCGGCCATGATCGCGCCCTTGTAGGCCATGAAGTGCTTGAAGCTGTTGACACCGTGCTCCCGCACCAGGGTCTCCATGTCGCGCCCCACGGATTCGTTCCACCAGGTAATGGCGACGTGAAACGAGTAGTCGGCGACCGCCTTTTGCGCCCACTCCCGCCATTGGCGGTACGCTTCCATAATGTTCTGTTGCGGGTTCGGGATGACGAAGTCGATGATCATCGTGTTGCCACCGGCAAGCCCCGCGGCGGTACCGGAATAGAAGTCGTCGCTCGCGACCGTGCCCATGAACGGCAGTTGCATGTGCGTGTGGGGATCGATCCCGCCGGGCATAACGTACTGTCCGCCCGCGTCGACCGTTGTCGCGCCCTTCGGCGCATCGAGACCGCTGCCGATCATCTGGATTTTGCCTTCGCCGCACAGGACATCCGCGCGATAGCTGCGGTCTGCCGTAACGACGGTTCCTCCGCGAATCAGGGTAGTCATGTCAGTTCACCCATTGTCATTGCCTCGGCTCAGTAGATAGTAAATCATTCCGCCCAGGGCGGAACCGGTGAACCAGCCGTAATCGTAAAACCAGACGATTTTTCCGGTCGAGATGGCGACCAGCGTCAGGGCCACCGGGATCGCAAACGCGATAAATCCGGGCCCGTTCCAGGCGGGATAGACGCCGCCATTGCGGTAAAGGTCGGAAAGCGCGTAGCGCTGCTTTTTGATCAGAAAATAGTCGACGATCATGATGCCCGCGATCGGCCCCAGAAGGCTCGAATACCCCAGCAGCCAGTTGGAGTACAGGCTCTCGACGCTTACGTCGGACTCCAGCCATCCCATTTTCTTGAACAGCTCCCAGCCCATCAGAAGAAGGCCGAAAAGGCCGGTCAGGAGGACGCCCTTGCTCTGGTTGATGTACTTCGGCGCGACGTTCTGGAAGTCATTCGTCGGTGAGACGATATTGGCCGCGGTGTTGGTCGAGATCGTCGCCAGAATGATCATGAACATGGAGACGACCACCCAGAAGGTGTTGTCGATGCGGCCGATGAGGTTGATCGGGTCGGAGACGGTCGTGCCGACAAGTTCGGGGGAGGCGGAGGTCAGCAAGACTCCGAGCCCGGCGAAGAGGAGCATGGTGAGAGGCAGGCCGATGATCTGCCCCGTGATCTGGCTTTTCTGCGAGTCGGCAAAGCGGCTGAAGTCGGGAATGTTGAGTGACAGCGTGGCCCAGAACCCGACCATGGCGGTCAGGCCGCTGAAAAAATACGGAAAGAAGGCTGAGCCTTCCGGCCGTGTCGGCGGCGCCTGCATCAGCTCGATGACGGAGGCTTTGGGCCATGCCCACACCACGAGTCCCACGGCGACGGCGAGGAGCAACGGCGCGGCGAGGGCCTCCAGTCTCTTGATCGATTCCGCGCCGCGGATCACCACCCACAGGTTGGCCACCCAGAATATGAAAAAGCCGTACACCTCGCCCCGGCTGCCGAGCGCCGCCCAGCCCTCGAACAGGGCGGACAGCAGCAAGTGCACGGCGATACCGCCGAACAGGGTCTGGATGCCGAACCAGCCGCAGGCCACCAGCGCGCGAATGAGCGCCGGGACGTTGGAGCCGATGATGCCGAAGGAAGAGCGCAGCACGACCGGGAACGGAATGCCGTACCTGGTGCCGGCGAAGGCATTGAGGGTGAGCGGAACCAGGATAATGACGTTCGCGAGAAGAATGGTCCAGAGAGCCTCGGATACCGAAAGGCCGAAGTAGGCGGTGAGGACCCCCCCGAGGGTGTAGGTGGGGACGCAGATGGACATTCCGACCCACAGGGCCGCGATGTGCCAGCGGTTCCACGTGCGCTGGTGAATCCTGGTCGGCGCGATGTCCTCGTTGTAGCGGGGACTCGCGAGAAGATCGCCGCCGGGCGTCAGTTCGAAGAACTCGCCCGAGGCGACCACATCCGATTGCGCCATTGCCCCCTGTACCCCGTGTTGCTCTTGTTGTGCCGTGGCCTGCTGGCCTGGATCCGCTCGCTTGACCGTTTTTACAGCGCTGTTACCGGCACCGGCAGGAGTGCGCGATGCGGGCGAGCCGGGCCCGGACATCGACTCATCCCTCGGTAAGAGGCTTGTAGGTTTCCGGCCGGCGGTCGCGGAAGAACTGCCAGGTATTTCTCACCTCGCGGATCATCTCGAGATCGATCTCGTGTACCAGGAGTTCGTCTTCGCCGTAGCTGGCCTGTGCCTCGATGGCGCCTCGCGGGTTGACGATGTAGCTGGAGCCGTAGAACTCGCCCATTTTGTCCGCCCAGGGCTCTTCCTTGCCGATCCGGTTGATGGCGCCGATAAAGACACCGTTAGCCGCCGCGGATGCCGGCTGTTCCAGTTCCCACAGATACTTGCTGAGTCCCGCCACCGTGGCGGACGGATTGACGATGTACTCGGCACCGTTCAGTGCCAGCGCCCGCCAGCCCTCGGGAAAATGCCGGTCGTAGCAGATGTAGACACCGAGCTTGACGTAGGCTGTGTCGAACACCGGATAGCCGAGATCGCCCGGCTTGAAGAAAAACTTTTCGTAAAAGCCGGGATCGACCTGCGGGATGTGGGTCTTGCGGTACTTGCCGAGATAGTTGCCGTCCGCGTCGATCACCGCAGCGGTATTGAAGTAGAGACCCGGCATCGCTTCCTCATAGATGGGCACGACGACGACCATGTTGTGCTTTTTGGCGAACTCCTGCATCAGTCGGGTGGTATGCCCGTCGGGAATTTTCTCGGCCGCGGCGTACCATTTACGGTCCTGGCTGGGGCAGAAGTAGGGCTGGGTAAAAACTTCCTGGAAGCACAGAACCTGCACGCCGCTTTTTGCGGCCTGCTCCATGTACGGGAGGTGCGCTTCGAGCATCACGTCGCGTATGGCATCGGGAGCCATCGAGGCATCTGCCTTGAAGCCCATCTGGATCAGACCGCATTTCAGTTTTGCCATCTCTAATTCACCGGATCGTGTTTTCTTATTACACTGTTTTGTTTTAAGAATAACCTTTTTTGAAGGCGCTCGCCCATCAGCCCGCCAGGCGGTGCTGCCTCGGGGAAAGGCTTTAGTCGGCGGAGATCCAGGAGCCGTGCATGGGATTCGGTAGGACGTACCAGCCTTTGCCCCAGAAGCTCGCGTACTTCTCCGTGTCGCGCTGCCGGCTTGCCATTGTCGCGGCCTCCGTGCAGGGCGCTACGGGTTTTGTGCGGACGCAGGGAATGAAATCGCCGAGATCATCGCCGACCAGCATAATGACCCGGTAATCCCGCGCGATCAGGTCGCGGCGTACTTTCTTCTCACGTGTCCAGCCCGGCTGTTCGTGCGACAGCATTACGTTTCGCTCATCGGCGGGGATGCCGCTTTCGCGCAAGTCCTGGATCGTCACTGCTTTCTGCGGGCAGGGATCGCTTGTCCCCTCCTTTCGCTCACAGGGCCTGTTCGTGATGAAAAATACCGATACACCGGACTCGCGCGCCAACTGCACGAAACTTGCTGCCCCCGGCACGGGAAGCGCCTCGTTCGCGGCATTCCAGTCGTCGAGTTTGCTGTTGCGAAAGGGCGGCTCGAGGTCGACCTGGAATTGCACGTTGCTCACGAGCGTTTCGTCGACGTCGAAAATAATGGCGGGAGGCAGGCTGGCGGCATCCTCCTGGTCCGGCAGCGCGCTCCAGGAGGTGTCATCGATCATGGCCGGGAGGTCCCTGGATGCCGTCGTATAGGCCTGTAGCGACAGTGCCTGGTATTCGGCGGAGTCGCGCACCCAAAGGATTCCGAGATCGTGTGCTGCCGTTTCCCCGACCGGCGGTGGTGCCGTGCAGGCAACGAGACCCAGTAGCGCGGAAACAATCGATATTCTTTTTTTCATGGACAGTCAGCTCAACGGTAAAGCGGCACAGGCTCAAGACTATCATGCATGCAACTCCTGTGCGTCAGGCTTGGGCAGCAGGTATCAACCGTTGCGGAAGTCACTGCCCCCAAAAAAAGGGCGGCCAGCGCCGCCCTTTTTTCTTACGGTTCGAACTACGTCAAAAGTCGATTTCGATGCCGAGGCGAACCGACCACAAGGTTCGGTTCTCCAGTACATCGTCGATCGTCCGGTCGCTGAAGGACTCGAAAATGTACTGCCCGGTCGCGGGATCAACAGAGGAATTGACTACCTGCACCGAGAAAAACTGGGCGTCGTTGACTTTGCCCCAGTCGTCGTTGATCAGGTTGCCGAGGTTGTAAACCTTGAGGAACAGACGTCCGCGCGTGTCGCCGGCGAACGTCGGGAACTCCTGGTCAATGCGGAAATCGACGCGGCGGCTCCACTCGCCATGCTGCGCATTCCTCGGCTGCAGGCCGGGACTCAGTCCTTCACGATTGACCCAATCGAAAAACTCCGCCGACTGGAAGCCGCTATCGAAGATTACGTTCGGATCGCTCGGGCCGGTGGGCACGTAAAGCAGGTGGCGGCCGAAAAAGCCGTCGCCTTCAAGGTCCCCTGATCCCATGACGTAGCTTTGCGGCTGCCCCTCGCTCGCGAACGCGAACATTGTGGCGCGGGTCGTGTAGTCGCCGAAAAACTCGGTGGCGTAACTGGCCCGGAACGTCATCCGGTGCGGCACGACATAGTTGGATGTCCCTGCCGCGGGATTGTTGATGTCGTTCGTCGCAAGGTTGTCGAAATTGGAACCTGCGACCGACGATGTCATCGGGCTGACGTCTTCTGCATCCGTGTAGGCGTAGCCGGCCATGAGGTCCAGTCCCCAGTCGAAGTCCTTGCGCAAGGTTATCGAGAACAGGTCGGACGATCCGTCAGCAACCGCGTTGGTCAGCATCAGGTTGTCCTGGCCATTCGTAAAGTCGTAAATCGGCTGCCCGATGATGGTCTGTCCCACCACCGATTGCGACAAGTCGACGTAAATGGCGGAGTCCTGCTGCTCGGTATGCAGATAATCGACATCGGTGACGATATCCCACCATGGCAGATCGTAAGTCGCCCCGATTGCAAACTTCCACTCGCGCGGCTGTTTGTAAGAGGGATCGATCAGGACGAGACCGCGGTTCACGGCATTGGCGGGAGTGACGGCTGCGACGGCGTCGAACAGCTCCTGTGGAACGTCGAAGCCGGGCCGGTCGCCGGTGAGCGGAATGGAGCCGTCAAGAACCGAGCGTGAACCATCGCGGTTGTCGAGGCGCAGCTGCACGTTCGTCAGCCCGTCGTTGCTCCACGCGTTCGAAATCCACACATTCGGATTACCGCCGGAGTAAAGCCCCACGCCGCCGCGAACCGTGAGGTCAGTACGCGCGTCCCAGGTGAAGCCGAGCCGCGGCATCAGCAGGCTGAGGCCGTCGATATTGGCATCGTTGCGGACGCCGTTCGCGTCCGTGAACGCCTGGTTGAAAGTCGGGCGGTCGCTGCTTTCGAAGAAATCGTAACGAAGTCCGCCGACCAGGGTGATGTTGTAATCGTCCCAGTAAAACTCGTCCTGGATGTAGAGGCTGTTGAGCGTATTACTGAACAGTGCCGCAGCGTCATCCGGGTTGTTCGTTCCGCCGCCGCTGCCGTAGAAGATAAAGCTTGGACGGCCCAGTTCGAACTTGTCAATGCCGGACAGACCACAGAGCGGATCGTCGAAACGCTGCTGTGCAGTCAGCAAGGCGCAGGAGGCCGGGTTGTTAACGGAATCGTCGAAGTAGTCGTATTCGCCGCCGTTCGAATGCTGAACGAACTTGTTGAAGATCGTCAGTTCTTCGCGCTCGTAACCCACCGTGATGAGGTGGTCCTGGAGAAGGTACTGGCCGGTGATCTTGAGGAAATCCGATTCCGTGTTCAGCGCGTTTGCCTGGCGCGAATCGTCGGCGCCGAGGTAAATCGTACCGTCGAAGCCATCATTGATCTGATGATCCCCGAAATCTTTCGGGCCGACGGTGACTTGCGAGTCGTTCATCTCGTTCTGGCTGTAAAAAAGCTCCGTTGAAAAAGCGTCGGTCCATTGAGAGTAGAGCTTCAGCGTTGCCGTTTCGGATTCCGCGCCTTTCACGTAGAAGTGATTGGCGAATTCGAACTCATCGTTGTCGCCGTCCGAGTCGCGGTCCTGGAAGCCGTCGAAGTAGTTATAAATGACCGCCAGGTTGTGCCGGTCGTTGATGCTCCAGTCGACCCGCGCCATGTACTTCTCGACTTCCTGCACGCCGTCGCCGGGCTGACCGCCTGGATCGTAGCCGTAAATGTTGTTTGCGATGCTGACGACGCGGTCGTACTCAGCCTGGCTCAGAAAGTCCCGCTCGGCGCCGTTACCGGAACCGGCGAAGCCGCGAGCCAGAAAGCGCGGTTGTTCCGACTCTTCGTAAGCGGCAAAGACAAACAGCTTGTCCTTGATGATCGGGCCGCCAACCGAGAAGCCGATGTTGGTCTCATTGAATGAGGGCGTGCTGAAATCTTCGTCAGTGCCGCCGATCGAGTCACCGCGCAGGCTGTCGTTGGTGTACTCGTAAAAAACCTTGCCTTCCCATTCGTTGCTGCCGGACTTGGTAACGGCATTGATATTACAGGCCGAAAAGCCGCCGTAGGTCACGTCGAAAGGCGCCAGTTCAACGGCCACCTGTTCGATAGCGTCGAACGGAAACGGCATGCCGACGGCCGTAGAGTAACCGTTCGAGTTCAGGCCGAAGCGGTCATTCTGGCTTACGCCGTCCAGCGTTACGCTGTTGAATCGCGGATGTTTGCCGCCGCAGTTCACTTCGAAACCGTCATCTTCGTTGTCGAGATTGATCCGGGGATCGATGCTGTAAACATCCACGATGTCGCGATTGAAGTTCACTGACGTCTGGATGTCATAGCTGGAGAAGGTCGCTGCCGGTCCCGCAGCAACATCAGCACCCTCGAGCGCTTGGCCGACGACCGTTATTTCTTCCATCGATTCTGTGACGTCGATGGTCATGTTGTAGGTGTCACCCAGTGCGATCGACGGCACCTCGACCGGTTGGCGCCCTTCCACTGTCACCGTGTACGGCCCGCCTACGGGCAGGTTGGTGGCGAAAAAGGTGCCACTATTGTTGGAGGTGTAGTTATGCACGACCCCGGTACGTGTGTCCCGGACCACTACGGTTGCGCCGGCGACAGGCTGTCCGTCGCTATCGACGAGTTTGCCGCGAATGGAAGAAGCCGTTTCCTGTGCGAATGCCGCAACAGGTACCGCTACGAGCGCTACTGCGAGTATCACTGCGCAGGCGAAAGTCTGCAGCAGTCCAGCCGCTGCGCGTACGTCGATCTGGTTTTTCATCGTGGATCCCCGGGAGTGATAAAAGGCGAAATGCCAGTAACGTGCCTGGCAAATGATTTCGCCGGAGTCTGGATTCTTCAAGCGAGCCCCACCCCAAAAACGCATTCCGGGACCGCCCTGTCCGTTGTGTGTGGCAAATCTAGCGCAGCTGAATTGCCCATGCAATAAACCATTCGGCGACTGCGCCGCTTTTCAGCAACAAGACTCGGCGCGGCCCCGCCTGCGCCCCCGGGCGCGGCGGAAGTCGCCCCGAGCGCTCTGTTACAAGGTGTTGTTTTTATTCGGTTTCAAGGATGAACACGAGCGGCCAGTGATCGGACACGCCGGTGCCTTCGGGCAGCTCGAAGCGCGCCGGCGTGCCGTCGTCGCGCACCTGGTCTCGTGTCCCGTTTGCAATGCGCACCGAATTTTCGCGTAGCCGCCATGTTGCGTGCGCGCTACGCTCGGCAGGCGACCAGAGAAGCATGTCCAGGAAGGACCAGCTGTCATCCCGCGCGTAATAACTGGTGCCCCGGCATCCCGCGCAATGCTCGTGCACGACCGTCCAGTGAGGTTTCACGAACCGCTCCAGCATCGAGCGTTCGGCGTCCTCCGCCGAGGTGGTGTTGAAGTCGCCCGCCGCAAAGGCGGCGCGGTCGGCGGGCAGGGAGGCTTTCAACGCGTTCAGTGCCTCGTAGGCACTGATCCGCATTTCGGTCGGATGGAACGGCGCGGGGAAATGGACCGCATAGCCGGTCAGCAGGGAGCCGTCCGGCAACCGGAACGTTGCCTCGAGTATGCCGCGAGTGTCCGCCACCCGCCGGTCGTCGGCATCCTCGAAAGGGATCGGGTGCAGTGCCGGAGCCTCGACCAGCGGCAGCCGTGAGAGAAAGGCGACGTCGATGCCGCGCAAGTCATTGCCGTCGATGAGGATGCCCTCCCGATAGCCGGCCTCGGCGAGGTACTCCTTGCGCAGGCGCTCGAGAATGTGGATGTTCTCGACTTCCTGCAGGGCCACGATATCCGGCCCGGCGCCGTCGTTCACTTGCAGGATGGCGGCCGCGACCACCGAAAGCTTGCGTTCGACAACGTCGTCGTTCCAGTCCCAGTCAAGGCACTGCGTGCGCCAGGCTTCGACTTCGATTTCCGCGCAGGCCGCGCGATGCTCCGCGTTCTGCTTCATCGCCAGCGGGAAATAGGTTCTGTCATCCTTGCCGGGATCGTCTTGGTTGTCGAAGAGATTCTCGACGTTGAAGGTCATGATGGAGATCGGACGGGGGTCGCTGCCTCCGGTTTCCGGAGGCGCGGTTGTCTGCGAGCAGCCGGCAAGAAGGCCCAGCGCGGTGAGAACGGCGGCAGCCAATGCGACAGGTCGATGCATTTCAGCCTCCTCGGCCGGATGATTTCGGCAGGAGCGCAGGGTCGCCCCCACC
>JBBDSK010000028.1:0-11484 GCA_040904985.1 Woeseia sp.
TTCACGATGAGCGCGAGGTGCCGGCGGCCAGCGTGGCCGCCGTCAGTACCTGAATTGCCCGAAATCCACCTCGTTCCGCGTCGAGAACATCATGTGGCGATGCTGTCCGCCTGCTGCTTCGCGGGACTCGCGCCGGAGGCTGTCCTTGCCCTGGCGGTTCCGGCCCTCGTGCAACTTTTACGAGGCCGGCATGAGGCGAACGGCGTCAACCAGGCGATGCCGCAGCGCCTCGTAACCTCGGCGGATCAATCAAAAATTGCTTGCGCTTCATTCGTGCAGGCGCCGCCGGCATCACAGATTCTGTAGGTGTAATTGCCTCGGCCACGTCCATTGATGTGGTCGATGTGATGGCCGTCATTGGCTGTGCTGAATTCCGTCGATCCTCCGGTACCGCTGCGGGAAACCTGTACCACATCGCCGCTTGTGCCTGACCACGTGAGTTGGGCTTTTTGCAGACCGCGTTCCTTGAACGCGGTCACGGTCAGCGTGAGATCGTCCGTTGGCGGCGGCGCCTCCACCGTTACATCCGTCTCCGCCGTGGCGGTTCCACCCGCGTCATCGGTAACGAGAACACTAGCAATGTAGGTACCCCCGCTGAGGAATGTGAATTCGACAATCGCACCGGATGCCTCCCCCACCTCGGAATCGCCGTCGAGAAACTGCCACTCGTAACTTGTGATGTGCCCGTCGGAATCGGTCGAGCCGCTGCCATCGAAGGTGCAGGTCAGGCCTTCACAGGCCGGTGGCGCAATATGCGCGACAGGCAACTCGTTCCCCGGCGCCGGATCGGGGTCCGGTTCAGGCTCCGGGTCGGGCGCCGGATCGAGCCCGCCGTCCCCGGGCAGCAACTCGTACTGCCCACCCACCTGTACCTGCGTACTGCCGCTTCGCCAGAATTCCGCCGTTGGTACGAAGCCGCCCATCGCCAGGATATAGCCGAGGTTCTGTTCGAAGTTCATGACGATTGGCGCATCGCCCGGCTGGTGCACCGTGACGAACTCGACCTCCTCCAGGGATGCGGGGGAGGTAAACCAGTCCTCCCCCACCAGCGTCGGATGGCAATACGGCAGCCGCCGCTGGTCGCGGCAGTCAAAGTCGCCGCGTAAGGGAATAAGGCCGAACGGCAAAGCCTGGTTATCGACCAGCGTTCCCGGCTCTACCCTGAGAATAAGCCCGCGGAAGTCGCCGTAATCGAGCTCGAGGCGCACTGACTGGCTTTCCCCCGGCGCAAGACCCAGCAAAGTGTCGCCGTCCGACGGAATGCCGGAACAGGTCTCGTCGGCGTCCTGGTCTTCCGCGGGCGCCCCGCTCTTGAGGCAGATGAAGTTTGCGAAGCCGTCGGTCAGCGGCTGGTAAGGGCCGTTCTTCTTGATTGCCTCCAACTTCCCGGTTTCGAGACCCGACAGCGCCGTTGCCGCCAGCAGGGAGTTGCCGATGACGTTCGGGAAACGACCGATCCCCAGCGCCTCGTCGAAACACCTCGTTTCGCCGGAATCGCTGCCGCAGATCGCCAGTGTACCGTCCGCCCCGGTGCGAAGATCCTGACGTCCCTGGATCGACGTGCCGTCCAGCGCATCGTTGATGTCCGTCAGCCCGCGCTGCTTCGTCTGGAAATTGAACGAGGTCAGGTAAATGTCCGACCCGGCAGGTGACGTATTCTCGATCGTTACTGTAAAGCGCACGAGGTTGCCGCCTGCCTGGCCGGCTTCGTTTGCTATGGTTTCCTTGTCGTCGGCAATCACGACCACGTCAGAGAAGGTCGCCGTGGCCGTCGCGCCAATCGTCGGGCCCGCATTAGGCTCTCCGGGTATTTCGAAGGGGTCTTCAGTCTTGCAGGCGCCGCAGGCGCTGGAGTTTATGTCCGCCGTCAGGCTTGGCCCGTCAGGTCCGTACTCGGACGGCAAGTAGCTGCCGGCAATCTCCTGACGGACAAGGCGGCCGTCGGCTATTGCATAAAACTCCGCCACCGGGACGTAGGCGGCGCCGCCACAACTCCCGGCTCGTGAACCGCCTTCAAAGCAGCTCGGGTCCAGCGTCTCGCCAAACTCCCCGAATCCGCGCAGGATTTCGAACAAGTTGAGCTCGCCGACCCTCAGGTCATCCATGTCCAGCATGCTGAACTTGCCGGTGTTTCCCGTCAGTACCGTCGGCAGCTCCTCCGGAAGGTAGTCGTCGCGGGTATCGAGGATGTCGGTAAATCCCCAGCTTCGCCTCGGTATCGTCAGGAACTGGTTCTCTTCGAACGGGTCGAAAGACGGCGCGCAATTGCCTGCGCTGTCGCGCACGATTTTCACGTCGCCGAAATTGACGATGTCGAGCACATTGCCCGATCCCGGCGTCAGCTCCAGGCATTCGACAGCCTTGTCCGGATCGCGCGGTTCCCCGGTGTTTTCCAGCAAGCCGGTGAGCGGACCGATCAAACCGTCGGGCCCTGCGAGCCCGTGCGCACGCTGCAATGCCCCATCATCCGTACCGGCATCGAGCAACAGGCGCATGGTCATCGATTCGCCGGGAAGAAGTCCTTTCGGCAAAGCAACGTTCCCTTCATCAATAATGCTCCCGTCCGCCGCCTGTAACACGGGCACGTTGTTGTCACGGTCAAAGGTTCGGCCGCCGCTGCATTCCAGGGTTTCGTTCTCGGTACCCAGGTTCAGGTCGGACGGGTAATCGTCCGACGAATTGATGCACATCAGTTTGACCTTGCCGCCGAAAAGGCCGTTCGACGTGCCGTTTTTCTTGACACCGATGAGCGCGTTTGCCGGTACGGCGGCATCGGTCACGATTTCGCCGATGCGCTCCGCCGAGAACAGCTTGTCGCCGATTCTCGATCCCAGCGCCGGCGATTCGGAGAATTTCGACTGAAAGGAGAAGCTTGTCAGCACGGCGTCCTGCGAGGTGTTGGTGATGGTGACGTCGAAGCTCAACAGGTCGCCGCCGATGGCCCCGGGATGCAACGTGCGGAGACCTCCGGTTGCCTCGGGGTCGAGCAGGTCCTGCAAGCAGGAGTCAACGGACCCGCCGCCTGCACGACATGCGGACCAGGTGCCGAAGGGGATTCCGTTAAGTTCGAAGTTGGAAAAAACCGCCGTCATTTCCGCGGGCTGAAGCGGCGGCGGCCCGTCGTTATCCACGCGGTCCCCGGTTGGAGGCCCGCCGCGCTCGGACAGGTTCAAATAGCCGAAGTCCTCGGAAATCAATGCGCGTTGCACGTCCTCGGCGACGGCCAGGGAACTGAGTGAGCTGCCGCTCGTGAGGATGAAAAGAACTGCGAGGGCATGCAGGAGAATGCTTTTTGTTCTTTCTGAGTTACACATCGACGGACCCCCTGGTAGAGCAGCAGGCGTCGCTTGTGCCGATTGATTCCGTATCGCACGGCTATTTTGGCACTACTGCAACTTTTACATAATGCGTTAGTGTTATCGGTCCTGCTCAAGTCCCAGCAACTTCCATGCCATTTTTTTCCGGACCTCCTTTTTTTACAGTTACATCAGAAACTTGCTTCGCGGGCATGAGCGCCTGCGTGCAAACGGCCGGCATCAGCGACCACGATTTGTAAAGCAGGCCGACAGTCGATACGCACCGCCAGCGACGAGCAGGAACAGGGCCTGTTCCGGGCGACCGGCGGCGGCAACGTCGGTTGCACGACTGAGGGTGTGTTCAAGCAGCCGGAGGCCGCACCTTGCGGAGGTCGCCGCGGGCATCGCGGCAAAGGCGTCGCAACGAGACAAGGTGGAACGCCTGGCGCGCTACGTCTCGAGACCGCCGGTCGCCACCGAGCGGTTGTCGCTGACCCAGGGCGGGAACGTACGCTATGCGCTGAAGACGCCGTATAGCGATGGCACCACACACGTGATCTTCGAACCCGAGGACTTCATCGCGCGGCTCGCAGCGCTGGTGCCAAAACCCCGCACGTACCTGACCAGGAACCACGGCGTGTTCGCGTCGGCGAGCCCCGACCGGGCCCGGAGTGTGCCTAAGACACGCGCCGCCGCTGCCACTGAGTGTGCCAAGGCATCGGCCACCGATCGGCAACGGGCTATGACCTGGGCACAACGCCTTAAGCGGGAATTCGCCATTGACATCGAGAGCTGCCGGCAATGCGGCGGCCGCTTGGGCGTCATCGCCACGACGCCGGACAGGCAAGAAAGCTTGATTAGGCGCTTGTAAAATCAAGATTAACGAAATAACCTTGATTTTACCGGGTGCTTAATCAAGGAATGAGACCATGAAACGCCAGGAGCTAGTCGGCACGCTACAACAACCGTACACGACCAGCCGCGGTTTCGGCGTCGAGAAGGTCGACAAAGCGGGCTTTGAGAACGTTTGGTTTGTCGTGCCGCCGCCGCCGCCGCGCCGCTTGTCGGAGCATCCCGAGCTCAAGTTGATGCGGGATGCGAACCTGACGTTGCAGAGCCGCACCAAGATGACATCGGCATCCGAACTCGAGCGCACTACGGCTTTTCTGCTAATAAGCCGGGAAGCGGTGTCGTCTTCGCGTATGGAAGGGACGTGGTCCACCGTTGATGAGGTGCTGTCGCCGGTCGAAACGGACTCCGGTCGCGCGGCGTCCATATCGGTGCGAGGCTACGCCTACGCACTACTGCATGCCTTTCGTGCGCTCGCGAAAGACGGCCTGGCTGCTCTGACGCCCGAACTGCTATGCGCCTTGCACGAACGCTTCATGCAGAAAGATCCCCACTTTCGCGGAGTCGCCGGTCGACTCCGCGCGCCCGGGCTGCCGGGCGATGTGGTTCAAATCGGCAGCTTCGGCCGCAAGGAAGACTCGATCTACAACCCGGCGCCCCCCGCGCACGTAAACCGCTGCCTCGATGATGTACTCGACTGGATCCGTGACGAGTCCTTCGCGGACCTCGGCGATGCGGGCATGGGCCTCTCGCTGCCGATCCGAATGGCGATCGGTCACGCGCATTTCGAGGCAGTACACCCATTCAGCGACGGCAATGGGCGGGTCGGCCGTATGCTATGGGCCATCCAATTGGCAGCCGCCAGCATCCTGCCGTTGTACCTGTCCGCGTATGTCGAGGCCAACAAAGATGAATACGGTGCTGCGCTGGCCGAGGCACAGAAGCAGCTTTCCTATCGCCGGATAATCGAGTTTGTATGCCGGGCCATCATAGTCAGCAACGACGAGGAGTCGGAAACCCAGCGCGTATTGCAATCATTACCGGCGATCTGGCAGGAGCGTGGCGCGTTTCGGCGCGATTCCACTGCACACCGGTCGCTGGAACTATTGGTGCAGATGCCAATCATGACGGTCAAGGTACTGGCTGCCGAATTAAACGTGTCCACTCAGGCAGCGAACGAAGCCGTGCGACGCCTCGAGCACGCTGCCGTCGTCAGAGAGCGCAGCGGGCGTGGGCGTGGAAGACAGTTCGCGGCGGAAGAAGTGATCAGTGTGTTGGGACGATCATTCGGCAGTGATCCAGAGATTGCGCTGGAAGGGGCGAGGCGTATCTTGGGCGCCAGCGCTTAAGGATACTCATCGTTGCAAGTGGTCGATTTACGCGTTAACCATGGCAGATCAACCATTCGGGGGACGGGTTGCGGCTGCTGCCGGCCTGCGTTCGCCGGCATTTCCAGAACAAAAGCGATTACACGAATCCCGTTGATCCGGGATGTCGAGACTACGTGCTGCCGCGAGCAAAATCAGCGGGCTGTAGTTAGCTCGCGCAGCGCTTCGGCACTCGACTGCAGACTGGCGTCGAGAGCGAGTGCGCGCTGATAGGCGTTGCGGGCAGCCTCGGTTTTCCCTTGCGCACGGTAAGCGGCACCGAGCGTGTCGTGGAAGGCAGCTACTTCCGGCGCTATCCGAACGGCGTGTTCGGCATGCTGGACAGCCTGGTCCACCTCGTCCTGCGTCTGCACCATTAGCCATGCGAGATTGTTGAGCGCCACCGCCTTGTCGGCGTTGATTGTCACAGCTCGACGGTAGGCCTCCTTGGCTTCCTGGATATTGCCGGCCGCTTCGAAGGCACGGCCGACCGAAAAGTGCGCTTCATCCGACTGTGGTACCGCCTCGACGATAGCCCGGAAGTCGTCGACCGCCTCGGCATACTTGCCTATCAGCAAATAAGCCTCACCCCGGGCAACAAGTGCTGGCAGAAAGTCCGGCGCAAGCTCGAGAGCATGGGCGAACGATTCGATGGCCTCATCGAACCTCTTCTGGTATCCATATAGCTCGCCCAAGGTCTGCAGGGGCAACGGATTCTCCGGCGCAAGCTCGGCAGCCTCGAGCAGCGATGCCTCTGCCTCAGGCAGCTGGTTTTGCAAAAGAAGCGAGCGGCCGAGACCGTAATGACCGCCCGGGTAAGCCGGATTGAGACGGACCGCACGGCTGTAGGCTTTAGCGGCAAGATCCGGCCTGCCTTTCGCCTCGAGTTCGAAGTCACCGAGGTCACATTCCAGCACGGGCAAGCCTGGATCCAAACTAATGGCATTCCGAAACCAACGCTCGGCATCGGCATTGTTCCCCCGGTAGCGGAAGTAGCGCGCCAAAGCACTTGAAACGCGCGGGTCGGCTGGCGCGACCTCGAGCGCTTCATCGAGCCACCTTCGAGCGAGATCCGGCTGATCGCGTCGCATCTCCATCTCCGCCATACCGAGCAGAGGCGCAGGCGAGCCGGGATCGAGCCGCCGCGCTTCGGCAAGAATGCTCTCGGCGGCGGCAAAATCGCCTCGCGCAAGCGGCTCTGCAGCTTCCGCGGTCTTGCGATCGGCCGGACCAGCCTGGGCACCTGCCCGCCATGCGGGCAATTCCCGCAGGTTTTGGGGCCAAAGGTCGATGACTGCCGCCTGCGCGCTCGCCCCGAAGGTGAGCAACATGGCACTGAGACCTTGTAATAGAAATCGCATCATCGTCAAGCTTCCCGTTGACTGGCTGCTGCCCGGAACTACCAGATCGAAATTACCTGGGAGCAGAAAAGATTACGGCGCCCCAAAAGGGCGCCGTCGACAAGTGTGCATGGCACGGAGGCAACGCGCGCCGCCACGCCGGGCGCTTACTTCTCAGCTCTTCAGGAGTCGGCGGCGCCCCCGGGACAGCCCGAAGCCGAACATAGTGGCACCGAGGAGCAGCAGCGTACCTGGCTCCGGCACCGTCATCTCATCGTCGGGCGGCGCACCCTGAGTAACCTCACCGAAGACCGCCACGCCGAACAATGAGGACGAGCTCGTATTGATCGTCTGCAACAGGGCGCCGCTGTCGATGTCGAACTTGTACAGCGTGCCGGTGTTGAAGCTACCGGACCACACCGAAGTGCCGTCGGCATCCAGGTTCAGGGCGAAAAAGCCGCTTACGCCGGCGGCGTCGTACTCCTGAATCTTGTTGCCGGCCGAGTCGAACCGGGCGACGCAGCTGTTGACAGCCGCGAGCACTCCGCCATCGTCAAGGAGGCGCAGGGCAAAAGTATTGATACTACCGCCCCCGTCGCAAGTGTAGCCCGAGGCGAAATTGCCGAGGTCCGTGTCGCCGGCAAAATCGTATGTGCCGATGAAGTTGCCCTCCGTCGTGTAGTAGAGCGTGTTCTGGTCCGCCGCCAGATCGATGAAATCGGCACGGGCGCCTACGTCGACAGAGTCCAGCGGAGCTCCACCAGCGGCTCCGTACTTGGCGATCAAACCCGAGTTTGCGCTGCTTACATAGGCATTGCCCGAGGCATCGAACACGATCATCTCCGGGTTGCCGGACTGCGTCGCAAACAGGGTTTCCGTGTGAGGATCATCCGGGCCGGCGAGTCGAGCGACCTGATTGATGCCGAAGTTAGTCACATAAAGGTTGCCGGTGGCGTCGAAGGCCATGCCCGTGTTGAAGCTGCCGCCTCCGGTGATGTACGTGTCTAGCAGCGTGCCGGAGGAATCGTAGTGTTGCACCGCCCCAGCTAACGCAGCAAAGACGTCGCCGACCTGGTATGGCGCAGCCTGCACCCCTCCGGACCCGACGAGACCCGCAGCAACGAGGGCACTGGCAAGAAATTTCTTCAGTCTCCTGTTCATTTTATTCTCCTTATTGTTCTTGGTTCCGACACGATCGGTCGCGCGCAAGCGGAGAAAAAAGCTTTGCGTATGAAGCAATTTCTGTGCCAAATTGGCATAAGCGAATTTATCGAATTGAAATAATGGTAATTTTATTTGTGGATAGTAACCTTCAGCGAATGCGCGATCAGAAATTCGCCTCCATATGTAAAGAAAACTGACACCTCACCAGACGTTTTCCGAGCGCACTCTCAGTCGGACTGATCTGCGTTCTTGCAGCGTGAACGGTAGTGATTATGCTGGCGAAATCTCAGGTGGCTGCCCTGACGCGCGCGAGCGCGGTGACCGGGGCGGTGACACTGATACAGAGGTTTTTTTCCTGCCGGGCTATCATCGAGGAAGCCAGAAGCGAGTTCCGGGCGCCGGCAGGATCTTCTACGCCGGCCTGCAGCGTCCGTCGCGATTCGCAAGGCGAACCGAGATTGTCAAATGGAGGCTGCCATGCATTATTTGCTGTTCTACGACGCAGCGCCCGATTACGTGGAGCGCCGCGCAGCGTTTCGTGACCAGCATCTCGCTAACGCGAGGCAGGCGCATGAGCGCGGCGACCTGGTGCTCGCGGGCGCTCTGGCGAATCCCGTCGACGGTGCCGTCCTGATGTTCAGGGGAGCTTCCCCGGACGTAGCGGAAGAGTTCGCGCGAAACGATCCGTACGTCAGGAACGGGCTCGTATCCGCATGGCGCGTGCGCGAATGGACGACGGTGATCGACGACGACGCGGCGGTGCGCCTGGCTTGAGGTGTGGGCTCTGCGATGGGGTCGAAATTTCCAGCAACTCGCTAAGTGGAAGAGCATGCAATATCGCTACTTCATCTGTGATGTCTTTACCGACCGGCGCTTTGGCGGCAACCCGTTGGCCGTGCTGCCCGATGCACCGGGTCTGGATGCAGCCCGCATGCAGCAAATTGCGCGGGAGTTCAATTTTTCGGAAAGCACTTTCGTTTTTCCCATGGGTACCCGGTGCAAACGCGAGGTGCGGATTTTCACGCCCACAGTCGAAGTGCCCTTTGCCGGGCACCCGAACATCGGCACGGCCTTCGCCCTGGCGCAGGATGGACTCATCGGCGAAATCGGCAACGAGGCGAGTGTTATTTTCGAGGAGTCGGCCGGGCCGGTGGCGGTCCGGATCTGCCGCCAACCCGGCGACCGGTTCTGGTGTGAGTTGAAGGCACCGCAGTCCCTGTCGCTGGGCGATCCGGTCGAGCCCGCGGCCGCCGCCGCCGCTCTGTCCTTGCAGGCAGACGATATCGTCACCGGGACCCACCCGCCGCGTGTCGCAAGCGTCGGTCTGCCGTTCCTGCTCGTGGAAGCGGCCAGCCGCGAAGTGCTGCGAAAAGCCCGCCCCGACATCCCGGCACTGGCGCGGCTGCGGGACGCCGGAATCGTTCCGGACGTGCACCTTTACCTCCGCACAGCCGGCGACTTCGACATCCGCTCGCGCATGTTCGCGCCCTTTGACGGCGTCCCCGAGGATCCGGCCACCGGAAGCGCAAACTGCGCCCTGGCCGCCATGCTGGCGCATCTCGACACCACCGGACGCCAGGAGCATCGCTGGCGAATAGCCCAGGGGGTGGAGATGGGCCGCCCGAGCGTACTGGACGCCCGGACCCGCCGCGAAGGTACGGCCATCGACGTCTGGATCGGCGGGCACAGTGTGCTCGTGAGCGAGGGGCTTCTTTACCTCGATTGACGCTACGAAAGTCAGCCCTGGCGCAGGAGGTTTATACTATTCGAGCGCTGTCGCCTGGCTCGAAGGCTGCGTATGCAATAAGTCCGCCGGAGTAATTCCAGAGGCCAAGGCGGTAAGAGATGTATCGCAGGAAGGTATTGAGTCAGGCTGTGCGGGTCGCACTGTCGACGCTCGGTGCCTATGGTCGCTACGGTAAAATCTGACACTGAACGGGAAGCGTGCAGAGGCTGCTGCAAGCCTTTAAAAACGGCTCATTCAGGATCTTTGTAACCGAAACGCTCGCCTTTGTCCCATGCTGATTGCTGGTTCCCCCAGGTCGGGATGCCTCCCGCGCTCTTGAGCATTCGTGCGAGATGCAGCAGGTTCCAGGCCATAAAGGTGGCGCTCCGCTGGGTGAACACATTGTCGAAGCCGATTCGGGCCCCGTTTTCTCCCTCGTCCCCGAAGCTCGGCCCTGGACCCGCTTCGCCGATCCAGCCAGCTTCGGCCTGGGGCGGAATCGTGTAGCCGAGGTGCTGCAAGCTGTAGAGCACACCGCGCGCGACGTGTTTGACACCGTCTTCGTTGCCGGTAACGATACAGCCGCCGACTTTGCCGTAGTACAGGAATTGTCCCCGGTCATTGAGCATGGCGCTCATCGCGTACAGCCGTTCAATGACGCGGGAACAGACAGACGAGCGGGCGCCGAGCCAGATCGGTGTGCCGATGATCAGGATGTCGGCCGCCCGGACCTTTTCAAACAGCGCCGGCCAGTCGTCGCTGGCGAAGCCGTGCCGGGTCATGTCCGGCTGCACGCCGGGCGCGATATCGAGGTCCACGGCCCGAACGTGCTCCACGGCGACTTTCCGGGCGCGGAAGATTTGCTCTGGAACCTGCAGCAGTGTATCGGTGTGCGAAGGCCCGGGCGAGGCCTTCAGTGTGCAGTTAATAACGACCGCACGGAGATCATCGTAACGGTCAGGTGCTCCGTTCGCCTGGTCAGCCATGATCCCTCGCCGCGGTCCGGTGCACGCGAGCCGGCACGGCCGCGGCGGCGGCAAAGCGAACGGAAATCCTCATGGGCATCGCAGAATCCTAAATTGTTTTTTGTCTGGAGACGTCCCGGGCGTAAAGCTTGCGTACTGTTCCCGCGCCAATCCGGCCGCCGACAATGGCGACGACCAGCCCGAGAACGCTGGCGAAGAACGCAACCCACATCACCGCCTGCGTATAAGTAGACGCCGCCTCCACGGCCTCCTTGACCTGCTGCTGGGCCTCCTCGATCTGCTGACTCATCTCCTGCGATACACCGTCGACAATCGTGTTGATTTCGCGTTCGCTGAGATTGGTATTGATTGCCAGGACGTCTTTCGCCCGGTCCGGTTCCCCGGCGATGATCGGTTCTGCCGCCGCAAAAAGAGTATCGGCATCGATTTGTTCAATGGCGCGGCGAATCTCCTGCTGCGATGCCGCCGGCGTACCGTCCGCCGATGCGGGCCGCTGCCCGCGCTGCGCCTCGGCCAGTGCGCTCGAAATTGCGCGCTTGATGCGCGCCTGGATGGTGGTCATCAAGGGTAGATCCGCAAGTTTGCCGGCTCCTGCCTGCGCACCTTGCGCGCCCGCAGCTCCGACGCTGGTGCCGGCAGATATCACCGTGCCGACCGCCGCAGTACCGGTCTGAATCAACCCGCCCACGCCCCACGCACCGAGAAGAAGCATCAGCGCCGTCCCAACGCTCCACAAGGTTATTCCGTGAAGCATAC
>JBBDSK010000029.1:0-11427 GCA_040904985.1 Woeseia sp.
ACTTCCGAGTCGTACGCACCACGATTGAGCAACCTGCAATCAGCCGACCCAGAAGGTTTCAATCAGCCGATCGGAACCGGTTTGCGGCCGGAGTGATATTGTACGACGGTGAAATCAGCGCGAGTTTCGGGGACTCGCTTTACGCCGTACCCATTCGGCGTCTCTGGGAAACGGGATAAGACAACAACAATGGTCAAAAAGAAGCGCACAACGAAGAAGACGAAGACCTCCGCCAACGTCGGCTACGAAGCCCAACTCTGGCTGATGGCCGACGCACTCCGGGGCTCCATGGACGCGAGCGAGTACAAACACGTCGTCCTCGGCCTCATCTTTCTGAAATATATCTCCGACGCCTTCGAGGAGCAGCACGCCCGGCTCCACGCCGAACGCGACCAGGGCGCCGACCCCGAGGACCCGGACGAATACCGCGCGCTCAACATCTTCTGGGTACCGCCCGAGGCGCGCTGGTCGCATCTCAAAGCCCAGGCCCGGCAGGCGACCATCGGCCAGCTCGTCGACGACGCCATGACCGCCATCGAGCGCGACAACGCCACGCTGAAGGGCGTGCTGCCCAAAGACTACGCCCGCCCCGCGCTCGACAAGCAGCGCCTCGGCCAGCTCATCGACATGATCAGCAACATCCAGGTGGGCGACGAGGAAGCGCGCGCCAAGGACGTGCTCGGCCGCGTATACGAGTACTTCCTCTCGCAGTTCGCGAGCGCCGAGGGCAAGAAGGGCGGCGAGTTTTACACACCGCGCTGCGTGGTCAAGCTGCTCGTGGAGATGCTCGAGCCGTACAAGGGCCGCGTGTACGATCCCTGCTGCGGATCATCCGGCATGTTCGTGCAATCCGAGGAATTCATCGCCGCCCACGGCGGCCGGCTCACCGACATCAGCATCTTTGGGCAGGAGTCGAACTACACGACCTGGCGCCTCGCCAAGATGAATCTCGCCATCCGTGGCATCGACGGCCAGATCGGCCACGGCGATACGTTCCACAACGACCGACACCCGGACCTGAAGGCCGACTACATTCTCGCCAATCCGCCTTTCAATATCTCCGACTGGGGCGGCGAGCGCCTTAAGGACGACAAGCGCTGGCAATATGGCACGCCGCCGGCCCGCAACGCCAACTTCGCTTGGGTGCAGCACATCGTGCATCACCTGGCGCCCGCGGGCGTCGCCGGCTTCGTGTTGGCCAACGGCTCCATGTCCTCGAACCAATCCGGCGAGGGGGAGATTCGCAAGAACCTGATCGAGGCAGATCTCGTCGACTGCATGGTGGCGCTGCCGGGCCAGCTCTTCTACTCGACGCAGATCCCGGCATGCCTGTGGTTTCTGGCCCGAGACCGCAAGAACGGAAAATTCCGCGACCGCCGGGGCCAGACGCTCTTCATCGATGCGCGCAAGCTGGGGTCCCTCGTGGATCGTACGCACCGCGAACTGAACGATGAGGACGTCGCGCGCATCGCCAACACCTACCACGCCTGGCGCGGCGAGAAGGAAGCTGGCAAGTACGAGGACGTGCCCGGGTTCTGCATGAGTGCATCGTTGGAGGGCGTGCGCAAGCACGGCTATGTACTTACGCCCGGCCGTTACGTCGGCGCCGAGGCACTGGAAGACGACGGCGAGCCATTCGAGGAGAAGATCCAGCGGCTCTCCGCGATGCTGCGCGAGCAGCAGACGGAGGCTGGGAAGCTGGATGCAGCTATCGCCGCCAATCTGAAGGAGCTTGGGTATGGCGGGTGAGTGGGCCGAGACGACACTGGGGGAAGTAGCGGATTTCCTCTCCGGCGGCACGCCTTCGAAGTCTCGCCCAGAATTCTGGACCGGCCCTGTCCCGTGGGTTTCGGCGAAAGACATGAAGCGCTTCCGCCTGGATGACTCCGAGGACCATGTTTCAGAGGAAGCGATCGGCAACGGCACGAAGCTTGTTCCCGCCGGAACGGTGCTTCTGCTCACGCGTGGGATGACGCTCATCAACGACCTGCCGATTTGCGTCGTACGGCGCCCAATGACCTTCAATCAGGATGTGAAGGCGTTGCAACCAAAACCATTAGTCGCGTCTGAGTATCTGCCCTATCTGCTTCTCGGCAACAAAGAACGTCTTCTGTCCCAAGTCGATTTGGCCGGACACGGCACGGGTCGTCTCAACACGGACGAACTCAAATCTTTCGAAATTCTACTTCCTCAATTGGCTGAACAACGCGCCATCGCCCACATCCTCGGCACGCTGGACGACAAGATTGAGCTGAACCGTCGCATGAACGAAACGCTGGAGGCGATGGCGCGTGCGCTCTTCAAGTCGTGGTTCGTGGACTTCGACCCCGTCCGCGCCAAGATCGAAGGCCGCGAACCCGGCCTCCCCAAGCAAATCGCCGACCTCTTCCCCGCCCGCCTCGTCGACTCCGAGCTTGGGGAGATTCCTGAGGGGTGGAAGGTGGCGACGCTCGCGGATCTGTCGGCGCTGAATCCGGAAGTCTGGACGAAGCAAACACGCCCGCCTGAGATCAACTACGTTGATCTATCCAACACAAAGTGGGGCCGCATCGAGGCGGTCACCGTCCATGCGGCGGCCGACGCGCCGAGTCGAGCGCGACGCTTGCTTCGGCCGAGAGATACGATCGTCGGCACCGTGCGTCCAGGAAACGGCTCGTACGCTCTGATTTCAGAAAGTGGACTGACAGGAAGCACCGGGTTTGCCGTGCTCCGTCCGAGGACACCTCAGTACGCCGAATGCGTCTACCTTGCAGCCACGGCCGCTGAGAACATTGAAGCACTCGCACACCTCGCCGATGGTGGTGCGTACCCGGCTGTTCGCCCAGACGTCGTTGCAGTCACGCCAATTGTGCGACCTGATGACGAGGTGCTCAGACGGTTTTCTCTTGCCGCGGCTCCGCTACTTGAAAAAATGGCACAGAACGAGACCGAAGCCCGTACCCTCGCCGCTTTGCGCGACACGCTGCTACCCAACCTCATATCCGGGCAGATTCGCGTTGGCGCGAGGAACAACGGCGCACGGGAGCGTGTGCAAGCATGACGGTCCTGCAAGATATTCTCCAATGGTCGAAGAACCGAGCCGCATGGCAGCGCGATGCGCTGCGCCGTCTCACGCTCAACGGCGAACTCACCGACGAAGACGTCAGCGCCCTAGCCGACATCTGCAAGAGCAGCCATGGTCTGGCCGAACAGCGTGACACCGTGCCGCTTGCTAAGGAGCATGTACCTGACCAGACAGCCGGCGCACCCGTATCGCTCGTTTCGATCTTCCATCATCGCGGTGTGAATGCGCTGGCAGAGGATCAGACTCTCAGATTTGGCCTTGGCCTCACAGTCGTCTACGGCGACAACGGCGCGGGAAAGACTGGCTACATCCGCATTCTCAAGATTGCCTGCCGGGCGCGCGGCCCAGAAAAAATCCTTGGCAACGTGGTTTCCGGCGCGACGCCGCTCGCGCCCGTGGTCGCTATCAAATACAAGGTCGGCACGGCACCTGATTCGCGCGAGTGGGTCGGCGGAAACGAGGATGAGGCTATTTCGCGCGTGAGCGTTTTCGACGCGCGATGCGCCGCCGTCTATCTCACCGAGAAGACGGATGTTGCGTTCCGGCCGTTCGGTCTGGACTTATTCGACAAGCTTGTAAAGGCTTGCAAAGCCGTTCGCGCGAAGCTGGAATCCGAGCAGCGCGCACTCGGCACGAATGCGTTAACCGCCGTGGAGGCAACGATTCCGGAAGGCACCGCCGTAGCCAAGTTTCTGGCGAATGTCAGTTCGCTGACCAAGTCGGTGGCGGTGCAAGCTCTCGCGCAAATCTCCCCGGAGGAAGAGGCTCGGCTTGCGCTTCTCGAAAAATCCCTGCTGGACCTACAGGCCAATGACCCCGAGAAGCTGGTCCGGCAGCTCACCATGCGCGCCGGACGGGTTCAAACGCTAGTCCATCATCTCAAGGAGGTCGAAGCGGTCCTAGCGGACGATGCCCTGAAGGCGCTCTTCGAGGCGCGGACCGAGGGACGTCGCAAAAGTGAAGAAGCCAAACGCTTGCGAGAGGCTACCTTTTCTCAAGAAGTCTTGCAGGGAACGGGGACCGATGCGTGGACGACGCTCTGGGAGTCGGCGCGGCGCTTCTCGCATGAGCAGGCGTATCCTGACAAGCTGTTTCCGGTCGTCGGAGACGGGGCGCGATGCGTGCTCTGTCAGCAGGACCTCGACCACGCTGCTGCCCACCGGCTCAAGCAGTTCGAGGACTATGTGGCTTCGACGGTCGAACGCGAACTCCGCCAGATCAGAGACACGTTCACACGTCGGCGAAAAGCGTTTGCCGATCTCAAGACGACTACCGAAGCGGTTGACGAGACACTCAAGGAGATCCGCATCGAGCACGAGGCCATGGCGGATGCTATCAGCGCGGCGCTAGCATCGAACGAGAGCCGCAGAATCGCCGTACTGTCGGCCCTCACGGAAGATAGGGAACTAGCCGCCGATTGTGCGGCCCTCGACTCCGTGACCGCTGGAGCCGAGGGGTTGTTGGTGCAGATCGACGAGCGAATCAAGACGCTGCGCACCAGCGCGAACGACGAGGCACGCAATCGGATGACCGCCGAGGCCCAGGAGCTGCGCGCCCGGAAGCTGCTGGCCAGGCATCAGCAGACGGTTCTCGATGACATCGAGCGCCGGAAGAAATACGCTGCGTATGGCTTGTGTATCGACGATACGAAGACCCAAGCCATTACGGCCAAGAGCACGGCTGTCACCAAGGCCGTTGTTTCTGAGAAGCTCAAGAAGAGCTTTCGGGATGAGCTGGTCAATCTTTCGTTCCGTCATGTCGAAGTTGAGCTTAAAGAGCTTGGCGGCGCCGAAGGCGTCTTCTATCACAAGCTGGTTCTCACGCGCGCGCCAGGCGTCGAGCTGCCGAAGGTTGTCAGCGAAGGTGAACAGCGGTGCCTCTCAATTGCCGCATTCTTCGCTGAACTGAGCACCGCCGACGATCCCTCCGGCATCGTGTTCGACGATCCTGTGTCCTCTCTGGACTTTCAGTGGCGCAATGACGTGGCGCGGCGGCTGGTACAAGAGTCAAAGAACCGGCAAGTCATCGTCTTCACTCACGACGTCGTATTTCTACTTTCCCTCCGTCAGTACGCCGAGCAAATGGGAATCGAACCGCTCGACCAGCATGTTCGCTATCAGTCCAAAGGCGCGGGCGTGTGCGCGGAAGAGCTGCCGTGGGTTGCGCTGTCCGTGAAGAAGAAGATCGGCTTTCTCAACAATTCCTGGCAGTCCGCCGACAAGCTTTCACGCGATGGTCATCAGGACGCCTACGAAAAGGAAGCCAAGTATCTCTATGGGCTTCTGCGCGAAGCGTGGGAACGCGCGCTTGAAGAGGTGCTACTCGGCGGCGTTGTCGAACGCTATAGGCCTGGCGTCCAGACGCAGCAGATTATGCAGATTGCCGACATCAGTGCCGCGGATTGCAGCGCCGTCGAAACTGCCATGACGAAGTGTTCGACATGGCTTCCCGGCCACGACAAAGCTGCCGCTGCCCGTGCGCCGGTGCCTGTGCCAGCGGAACTCAAGGCGGACATCAAGGCGCTGGAGGATTGGGTGGCTGGAATTCGCAAGCGGCGGAGAGGGTCTACGTGAATTGTACCGTGACCGTGACCGTGGTCGGAGATGCAGACCTGGCTTGGCTCGAAGCCAACGGCTGGCAGGTCGCGCACGACCTTGAAATTGCTCCGAATACGCCCGTTGCCGACAGGTCCGTCAAAGCGCTCAATGACGCCATCCGCAAGCTGACTGAGCCTGAAGGGGCCGAACTGTTCCAGCGGAGTCGAACATTCCAGCGCATGCGGAATGATTAATAAAAACAATAGGTTCGTTATTTAAGGCTTTCTGTAATCTATCTATACCCCAGTTCAGCGAGTCAGTCATTTATGCAGCGGGAAACCACAGCCTGATTGTACCGGGCAGATTTGGCTTTCGAGTCAACTCCCCAGACGACGGCCGGTAAAGTTTGGCGATATAAGGCGGTTCGTGGACACTGATGAAGTCTTCAATCCGCGCTAGTGAATTGACGAAGTTTTCAGCCAGTTGTGGCAAGGGCACTTTGCCTATCACGATGATCAGGGCAACGCCGTGGTCCCGGACGGCGGCCAGTTCGTTCGGCGTGTATCGTATGCGCAGGTTGTGGGTTAGTGCGATCCGCTGATTACGGCCACAGTGTTCCAGCCATTGCTCGTCCGGGCCGTTGTGCGGGAAGAGATCGACGTGCCGCTCGACGGTAATACCGGCGGCAGCCAGCGTTGCCGGGAATCGTTTTCCCAGGTCGCGGTCGGTGAAATAGACATGGTTCAAGCCGCACGCTCGTAGAGAACCGCCTCCTCGATCTCGGATTCATTTAGCTCGTAGTCGTCAGCCAGATCAGCGGGCGATTCGCCGGCATCAAGCCGCTGCACGATTGCGGCGGTCGAGATACCCGTACGGAGGACGATCGGGCGCCCGAAGGCGATTTTTGGGTCAATGGCGATGGGCTTACTGCGGCCCTGACCGGCCACGAACGGATAAAGCCTGATCGGGAAGCTCCACTCGTCCCACTCGACGCGATCGAGGTGCTCCTCGAACATTTTTCGCATGGCCAGCTGCCCTGACGCTGAAAGCTCGATCAGCTGGCCGTACCGGTCCAGAAACAGCCGGCCGGCGGCGGTCTTCAAGTCGCGGTGCAGCAGCAGGCGCTCGATACGCAGTTTACGTTCCGCGAATTCCAGCGCATCCCGCAAGGCTTTGATCGATGTACCGTGTTCGGTGCGCAGCGCCCGCAGCACGTGGGCTTCCACCAGGTTCCAGAAAGAGAGGAGTACCGGGTCCTTCTGCGCGGGCTGAATCAGTGGCTTCCAGTGCTCGGTCCCTTTGCCTTTGGGATACTCGCGGCCGACCAGCCATGTCCGCAGCGTCGCGGCCGGCAGCTTGAGATACCGCGAGGCTTCGGCCAGCCCATAAGCCGGTTGTTCTCGCAGGCCGTCGGTCGAGCTGTTCGAGTATGTTGTCATTGGTATGCCGGGTTACGGAGCTTCTGTCGAGATGATAATTGGCAAATCCTCAATCACCAAGAACCAATCAGTGGCTCAGGCAGAGAAACGTGATCCAGTGTATCGCTGCCGGCTGCGTGACATTGAGCAAACTTACTCAAGTTGTTGAGTAAATCGTCCGATCACACCGGCGACAGCCGGCTGCCGAACCGTGCCGTTCGCTGGCGGACAGTCGCGATAAAGCGGGTCCAGGACGAGCGTGCTGCGCCGAATCAGCGCGTCCAGCCGATTTCCATTTTGGCATTCAGCCGACCCATATTTTAGCGTTTAGCCGACACCAGGAATTGCATTCAGCCGAAGCCGGGGCCTATTATCGGGCATGTCCGGAGCCACTACCCAGCACCCCCGTTTCCTCGCCACACGCCGGCGGTGCTTATACACGGGCCTCGTCAGAGCGGCAAAACGACGCTGGCGCGCAGCGTCGGCGAGCCGCGCGGTTATCAATACATCTCGTTCGACGATGAGGCCGCCGTGGCGGCCGCCAATGGTGACCCCATCGGCTTCGCCCGGCGCCTGCCGGGGAAAGCGATTCTCGATGAGGTGCAGCGCGTGCCGCGAATCTTCGCGGCGCTGAAATCTTCAATCGATGAGCGCCGGACCGCTGGAAGGTTCATCCTGACTGGATCGGCCAATGTGCTCTTCGTGCCCGGCTTGTCCGATTCACTGGCCGGTCGTATGGGAATCCTGAGGCTGCATCCCCTGTCGCAAGCTGAGCTGGAAAACCGCCGGCCAAACTTCATCGACGCGCTGTTTCGCGGCCGATTTCCAGCAGCGATCGGCGAGCGCCTCGACGCGGCGCTGGCCGGACGAATCGTCGCCGGCGGCTATCCGGCGGCACTGGCACGCCGCAGTGCCGGGCGGCGTCGCGCCTGGTATCGCGACTATGTCGAAACGCAGATCCAGAGAGACGTCCGCGACCTCGCGCGGATTCACTCGCTGGACGCCATGCCCAGGCTATTGGCAGTCGCCGCTACGCAAACGGCGCGGATCATCAACGTCGCTGATCTCGCGGCGCCATTCGAGATGACGCGCCAGACCATCAACGACTACGTCACGCTGCTCGAACGCGTATTCCTGCTGGATGCGCTCCCGGCCTGGCACAGCAACCGGCTGAGCCGGCTGGTCAAACGTCCCAAGCTGCACATAGCGGATACTGGCGTGGCCTGCGCCCTGCTGGGTGTCGACGCTAAAAGCCTCGATGCGGACCGCGACATGTTCGGCTCGATGCTGGAAACTTTCGTGCTACAGGAACTGCGACGGCAGGCAAGCTGGCATCCTGATCCGCCCGGCTTTCATCACTTCCGGGATCGGGACGGGTATGAGGTGGATATCGTGCTTGAGCGCGGCCTTGCGCTCGCCGGAATAGAGGTGAAAGCGGCGTCCAGCGTCAGCACCTCGGACCTTCGCGGTCTCAGGAAGCTTCGCGATGCCGCGGGCAAGCGCTTTGCCGCCGGAGTCGTGTTGTACGACGGCAGCTCGACCATCAACTTCGGTGACCGGCTGCACGCAGTACCGATCGCCAGGCTATGGAGGACGTCCTGATGACTGCCTTCACCGAGTCCATCGTTGAGGAGGCGGCGCTCGAGTGGCTCGGCAGCGCCGGCTGGCAGGTCGCGCATGGCCCGGATATCGCACCCGCCACATCGGCCGCGGAGCGGGCCGACTTCGGCGAGGTCGTTCTCGCAGCGCGCCTGCGCGCCGCGCTCACGAGACTGAATCCGGATCTGCCGAGCGAGGCCCTGGACGATGCGTTCCGCAAGCTCATACGAGTCGAAGCGGTCGATCTCGTGCAGCGCAACCGCGCGGCACATCGTTTCCTGGTCGATGGCGTGAATGTGGAGTATCGCGATGCCGACGGAGGTATCCGTGGCGCGCAGGCGCGCATCATCGATTTCGACGATCCGGCCAGCAACGATTGGCTGGCCGTCAACCAGTTCGGTGTGGTGGAGAACAAGCACTCGCGGCGCCCGGATGTCGTGCTGTTCGTCAACGGGCTACCGCTGGGGGTGCTGGAGCTGAAGAATGCGGCCAGCGAAAACGCCACGATCTGGAGCGCGTACCAGCAGCTCCAGACCTACAAATCGGAAGTCCCCACCCTTTTTGCGTCAAACGCACTGCTCCTGATCTCGGACGGTATCGAAGCGCGCGTCGGCACGCTTACCGCTGGTCGCGAGTGGTTCAAGCCGTGGCGCACGATCTCCGGCGAGGCGCTCGCCGACACCCACATGCCTGAGCTGCAGGTGGTGACGGAGGGACTGCTGGCGCCGTCTCGCATTCTTGATCTGCTACGCGACTTCATTGTGTTCGAGGACGACGGCAGCGGGCGTATCGTCAAAAAGATGGCGGGTTATCACCAGTTCCATGCGGTGCAGGCGGCCGTGCATGAGACCCTGCGCGCAGCGGAGCTTGCCAGACTGCCGCAGGCGGCCGAGCAGCGCGCCACCTATGAGGTTGGCACGCGGCCTGGCGGCAGTCCTGGGGATCGGCGCGTCGGCGTGGTCTGGCATACGCAGGGCTCTGGCAAGAGCCTGACCATGGCGTTCTATTCGGGCCGCATCATTCGCGAGCCAGCCATGGAGAACCCAACGCTGGTTGTGCTGACCGACAGAAACGATCTGGACGATCAGCTCTTCGCCACGTTCTCGCTTTGCAGCGATCTATTACGGCAGCCGCCAGTGCAGGCGGACTCACGGGCGCATCTGCGCGAGCTGCTCGCGGTCGAATCCGGCGGCGTAGTGTTCACCACCATTCACAAGTTCTTCCCAGAGGAGCGGGGCGATCGGTATCCTGCGCTCTCCGAGCGCCACAATATCGTTGTGATAGCCGATGAGGCGCACCGCAGCCAGTACGATTTCATCGACGGTTACGCACGCCACATGCGCGACGCGCTGCCGCACGCTTCCTTCATCGGCTTCACGGGCACGCCCATCGAGCTACAGGACGCCAACACCCGCGCCGTGTTCGGCGACTACATCAGCGTCTACGATATCCAGCGGGCCGTCGAGGATGGTGCGACTGTACCCATCTACTACGAGAGCAGGCTGGCCAAGCTTGCGCTCGACGAGGCGGAGCGGCCGCGTATCGATCCGGAGTTCGAGGAAGCCACCGAGGGTGAGGAGGTCGACCGCAAGGAAAGGCTTAAGACCCGATGGGCACAGCTCGAAGCAGTCGTAGGATCCGACAAGCGGCTGGAGATTGTCGCGCACGACATCGTCGGGCATTTCGAAAAGCGGTGTGAGGCCATGGAAGGCAAGGCCATGGTTGTCTGCATGAGCCGGCGCATTTGTGTCGATCTTTACAAGGAGATCGTTTCGCTGAAACCCGAGTGGGAGAACAACGATGATGACGACGGCGCGATCAAGGTGGTGATGACCGGCTCGGCGTCCGACCCCCTCGACTGGCAGCCGCATATCCGCAACAAGCCGCGACGCGAGGTGCTGGCCAACCGTTTCCGAGATCCGGCCGATCCTTTCAAGCTGGTGATTGTTCGCGACATGTGGCTCACGGGCTTCGACGCACCCAGCCTGTCGACCATGTACATCGACAAGCCCATGCGCGGGCACGGGCTGATGCAGGCGATCGCGCGCGTGAACCGGGTGTTTAAGGACAAGCCGGGCGGCCTGGTGGTCGACTACCTAGGTCTCGCCCAGGAGCTGAAGGCAGCGCTTGCGACCTATACGGAGAGCGGCGGTACGGGCTGCACGGCGCTGGACCAGGACGAGGCCGTGGCCGTGATGTTGGAGAAGTATGAGGTGTGCAGCAGCCTCTTTCATGGCTTCGACTGGTCCAAGTGGACCTCGGGCACACCGGCCGAACGGCTCGGTCTCCTGCCCACCGCGCAAGAGCACATACTCGCGCAGGAGGACGGCAAGGACCGCTGCGTGCGCGCCGTACGAGAATTGTCCCAGGCCTTTGCATTGGCCGTGCCGCACGAACAAGCGCTGAAGATCCGCGACGACGTCGCCTTCTTCCAGGCCGTGCGGGCGGTGCTGGCGAAGCGCGCGCCCGGCGATGCACGCCCCGAGGAAGAACTGGAGCACGCGGTGCGGCAGATCATCTCGCGTGCAGTCACTCCCGAGGGCGTGGTTGACATCTTCGCCGCGGCGGGGCTCGAGAAACCGGATATCTCCATTCTCTCGGACGACTTTCTCGCTGAGGTTCGCGGCATGCCACAGCGCAACCTCGCTGTAGAGTTGTTGCAGAAATTGCTCAAGGGAGAACTCAAGACGCGCCGCCGCAAGAATGTGGTGCAGGCGCGGTCATTCGCCGACATGCTGGAGCAGACGATCCGCCGCTACCAGAACCGGGCCATTGAGGCTGCCCAGGTGATTGAGGAACTGATCGCGCT
>JBBDSK010000030.1:0-11392 GCA_040904985.1 Woeseia sp.
CCAGAAACCGGACAGCGCGCCCGTCACCACGCCGGAAATCCTGTCCACCAGTCCGGGCTCGTCCCGCGAGGCCACAACTTGTGGCGAGCTTCGCTGAGTCGTTGCGGCGGCCGGTTCGGCTGCCGCTTCCTCCGTTTCCTCGATGCCGGCCGCAGCCGGGTCCGCCGCTACCTCGCTGTCGTCGACAAAGAGCTCATCGATATCGGCCACCGGCGGCTCCTCGGCCGCCGCGTCTTCTGCCTCGGCCTCTGCCGGCGCCACGGCGGCATCCTGACCGCTCCGGAGCCGTGTCAGTTCGTCACGGAGTTGCGCCAGCTCGTTGTCGCGAATTTCGATCAGTGAATTCTGTTCTGCAATCAATGCCTCGAGATCGCGAATGCGTGCCGCTGTCGCGGCCGTGTTCGCGCCGCCTCCTGAAGCGCCGGCTGCGGCACTGTCGAAGTCGGCCTGCTCTCCATCCGGCGGCACGAGTGTCAGGCTCGGTTGCGCCCTGCTGCTGGCGGCGACGCCGCCCCAGGCGGCATTCTGGCGCTGAACCTCGCTCAGCGCGTCATTGCGGCTGATGCGAAAAACCGCGTCTTCGCTCGGAATCCTGAGCGTCGCGCCGGCGTTCAGCCGATTGAGGTTGCCGCCGAAGGCCTGCGGATTGGCCTCGTAGATGGCGAGCATCATCTGATTCATACCGACCCGATTGTCCGGCCTGGCGCGCGACGCGATGTCCCACAGCGTATCGCCGCGCTGTACGTACAGTTCGGCGCCCGAAGTTGTCGCAGGAGCGCTTCCCGCCCCCGGTGCAGTCCTCGGGGCCTGAGCCTGATTTGCGGGTCGCTCGATGCGACCGGTATCCTGTTGCGCGGCGCGCCGCGGCGCGCTGACAGGCTGCGACGACGACGCCGCAGGGGGCGGCGCAAACGTCGGAGGATCCAGCAGCACGGTGTACTCGCGAAGAAGCCGGCCGCTGGGCCATGACGCTTCCACCAGGAACGTGACAAAAGGTTCCGTGACCGGAACCGACGAGCGGATTCTTACGCGGGCCGCGCCGCTCTGCGGCTCATCGACGACGGAAAATTCCAGTCTGGTCAGGAAATGCGGACGATCAATGCCGTAACGTTCGAACGTGGCCGCGGGCGCAAGTTGCACCTTGAGGCCCGCGAGTTCTTCCGGTGTCGCGGACAGCAGCCCGATTTCGGCGCGCAGCGGCTCATTCAGCGCCGAGCTCAGGCGAATGTCCCCCAGACCCAGCGCCCAGACGTCGCCTGCGAGGAATAAGCCGAGCATGAACCATGCGCGGTTGAGTCTTAGCGACATAATGATTTTCTCCAGCTCCCCAATTGCCTGGCGAATTGCCCAAACCCGGCAGTTGAATTCTTGATAGCAGACGCCAGTCCGCCGTGCTGTGAACTATAGCTTATAAATGGTTTTTGGCCAATATTTCAGCTATTTGGACACTATTTAGAGCGGCGCCCTTACGAATATTATCGGACACAATCCACAAACTGATGCCCCGTGGATGGCTGATGTCCTCGCGCACCCGACCGACGAACACAGCATCCTTGCCGGAAGCGTCGGTGACCGCGGTCGGATATTGTCCCGACTTCGTCCCGTCGATCAGCTCGACACCCTTTGCCTCTCGCATTAAATCACACACTTCCGCTGCTGAAATCTTTTTTTCCGTTTCGATGTGTACCGCCTCGGAATGACCATAAAACACCGGAATCCGTACCGCGGTCGGATTGACGGCGATCGAGTCGTCGCCGAGAATTTTCTGCGTCTCGAGAACCATTTTCATTTCTTCACGCGTGTAGCCGTTATCCTCGAATACGTCGATATGCGGCACCGCGTTGAACGCGATCTGCTTTGCGTCGCCCTTCAATTCCAGCGGCAGGCCGTTCAGCATTCTTGCGCTCTGGCGCGCCAGCTCCTCGAGGGCGCTGCGGCCGGCTCCCGAGACCGCCTGGTAAGTGGCGACGTTGATGCGTTTGATGCCGACAGCGTCGTATATGGGTTTCAGCGCCACGACCATCTGGATCGTGGAGCAGTTGGGGTTGGCGATAATACCGGTCGCTTTGTAATCGGCAATTTTTTCCCGGTTGACTTCCGGCACAACCAGCGGCACATCGGTTTCCATGCGGAACTTCGAGGTGTTGTCGATGACAATACAGCCTGCTGCGGCCGCTTTCGGCGCAAACTGGCCCGAAACAGAGCCGCCGGCGGAAAAAAGCCCGATTTTTACCCGCGAGAAGTCGAACTCCGCCAGGTTCGACACCTTGAGGCGGCGCGAACCGAACTGAACTTCCTTTCCCACGGACCGTTCGCTGGCGAGGGCGTGTATCTCGCCCACCGGAAATTTTCGCTCAGCGAGTATGTTCAGCATGGTCTCGCCCACGGCACCCGTGGCACCCACCACGGCAATATCAATTCGCTCGGTCATCAGGATCTGGGAAACCTCTCTCCGGTTCCCGGTCGCGCAAGGCGGGAACCCGTCATATGGATTTTCGGCAACGGTGGGCCATAAAGCGCGTGATCAGTCGACGGTTCCGGAAAATCGCGGCAGCCCGGAATCGACATCGGCATTCTGTGCGCGATTTCTCAGGAAGTGGTCCATCAGAACAAGCGCCACCATGGCCTCGGCAATAGGTACCGCACGAAGCCCGACACAAGGATCGTGACGGCCCGTTGTCACAATCTCGGAACTCTTGCCTGACTTGTCAATCGTCTTGCCGGGAACGGCGATGCTCGACGTCGGCTTGAGCGCGATGCTGGCGAGAATGTCCTGACCCGACGATATGCCGCCAAGTGTGCCACCGGCATCATTCTTATTAAACCCGTCAGGTCCGATTTCGTCGCGATGTTCGCTGCCTTTCTGGCTGACGGCGGCAAAACCGGCCCCGAGTTCCACGCCCTTCACGGCGTTGATGCTCATGAGACCCTTGGCGAGATCCGCCTCCAGCTTGTCGAAAACCGGCTCGCCGAGCCCCGGCGGGATGTTGCTCGCGAGAACGCTCAGCTTCGCCCCGATCGAGTCTCCCCGCGCCCGCAGGTCATCCATATACGCCTCGAGTTCGCCGATTTTAGCTTCGTCAGCACAGAAGAACGGGTTCTGATCGACGAAGTTCAGGTCAACTGCCTCCAGCTGGATGGCCCCCAGCTGCGCCAGAAAGCCTGTGATCTCGATGCCCAGGCGCTGCCGAAGGTACTTGCGCGCAATGGCGCCTGCCGCCACCCGCATGGTGGTCTCGCGTGCCGAGGAACGTCCGCCACCCCGGTAGTCACGAATGCCGTACTTCTGCTGGTAACTGTAATCGGCATGCCCGGGCCGGAATTTATCCTTGATGGCGCCGTAATCGCGCGACCGCTGGTCCGTGTTTTCGATCAGCAGACCGATCGGCGTGCCGGTGGTTCGACCCTCGAAAACGCCGGAAAGTATTTTTACCCGGTCCGCCTCGCTGCGCTGCGTGGTGTGGCGCGAGGTGCCGGGGCGGCGCCGCTCGAGGTCCGTCTGGATGTCCCCTTCGTCCAGCTCCATCCCGGGAGGGCAGCCATCGACAATGCAGCCCATGGCGGGTCCGTGGCTTTCGCCGAAGGTGGTGACACAGAAAAGAAGCCCAAAAGTGTTACCGGACATCAGGATGATTCCCGAACATGTCGTCTCTCGTTCTCCGCGGCACGAAATTCCCCCTCATGCTGTACAAGTTGCTCCCGGTTCAGCAAAAAAACGCCACTGCCGCCGCTGTCGAATTCGAGCCAGAGAAAAGGCACGGCAGGAAACCGGTTTTGCAGCGCCGCCTCGCTCATGCCCACTTCGACGACGAGAAGCCCGCCATCCGAGAGGAAAGCGGACGCATCATGCAGGATCGACAACACTGAATCCAGACCGTCGTCACCGGCAGCGAGCCCAAGTGCCGGTTCCCGGGTGTATTCCGGAGGCAGCTCCGCCATTTCAGCGGCATCGACGTAGGGAGGATTGCCGACGATCAGATCGTAGGGAGCCGCGGCGCTTTTCCTGAGCTCGTCAAAAAAATCCGACCGGATCAGGCGGACCCGATCCTGAAGCTCGTATCGCTCGACGTTCATCGCCGCCACGGCCAGAGCGTCCCCGGAGATGTCGACGGCATCGACCCTGGCGCCGGGAAAGGCCCGTGCCAGGGCAATCGCAATGCATCCGCTTCCGGTGCCGAGATCGAGCGCTCGCGACACCCTGCCCTCCTCGAGCCACGGATGAAACTGCTTCCGCAGCAGTTCCGCAATGGGCGAGCGCGGTATCAGCACCCGCTCATCCACGTAAAACGGCAACCCCGCGAACCAGGCCTCGTTGAGCAGGTAAGCAACCGGTATGCGCTCCTGGATGCGCCGCTCGAGGAGTTGCTCGAGGTTCTGCTGTTCGCCGGCGCTGACCGGACGCGCATAGTTTGTGCCGGCGTCCTCATGATTCAGGCCGAGCACGGAGAACAGCAACCACGCCGCCTCGTCCGTCGCGTTGTTCGTGCCGTGGCCGAAGGCCAGGCCCGCAGCGTCCAGCCGTGCGGCCGCACGCTCGATGAATTCGGCCACCGTCAACATATAAGACGTTTTTCGCTCCCCTTTGAAAGCGCGCTAAAATAACAGCCCATGCCGCCCTTCCGACACAATCTCCCTCTCATTGCTATTGTAATGGCATTGACCGTTCCTGTTCTGGGCGGCTGCTCCGGCGGTTCGGGCGGCACGCCTGTTCATGCGACCGTGCTTCCCGAGCCTCTGCCGCTTCCCGAGTTCTCTCTTACGGACCAGGAAGGCCGAGCGTTTACGCGGCAGAATTTCCGCCACAGGACCAGCCTGTTGTTTTTCGGCTTTACGCATTGTCCCGACATTTGCCCGGCCACTTTGCAGCTACTGGTGAGTGCGCGGCAGCAGATTGCCGAGAGACAGGGCGGGCAAGCGGGGGCGCTGCCCGACATCGTGCTGGTCAGCGTCGACCCCGAACGCGACACACCGGAACAGCTGCGCCGTTACGTCGGCTACTTCGGAGAAGAAAAGGGCATCAGCGCGGCCACCGGCAGCATGGAAGAAGTAAAAAAGCTCACCGGGGCACTCGGCATTTTTTTTGAAAAGGTGCCGGCCGGAGGCGATGACTACAGCGTGAGCCATTCCACGGCCGTGCTCGTCGTCGGACCCGACGCCGAACTCACGGCGCTTTTCAGCTCGCCGCATAAAATCGATTCGATTGCGCACGACGTTCCTTTGTTGATGGCTTCCCGGTGATCCGGCCGGGAGCCGCTGTCCTGCCGCTCGTCCTGTTTCTCGGGGCCTGCGGCACCGAAGAGCCCCCCGTGCTGACAGTAGCCGAGGTTACGATGTTCGCGCCGCTGCCCGGGCAACCCGCCGGCGTTGCGTACTTCGTGTTGCAGAACGGCGCGCCCGCCACGATGGCCTTGCAGCGTATCGAGAGCCCCTATTTCACCGCGGTTTAAATGCACACGACAGTGGTCGAAGGCGGTGTTGTGCATATGCTGCCTGTCGATTGCCTCAGCATTGCGGAACGCTCGGAGATCGAATTTACGCCAGGCGGGATGCATCTCATGCTGCTGGGCCCGCTGGATGACCTTCGAACCGGCGATGCGGTTACTCTCGACTTTTTTTACACGCTTGGCGATTCGGACACGCAGGCCATGCTCTCTGTGCGCGCGCCGGTGCAAGCGCGCTGAGCGCCAGACGCGGCCAGGCCAACGATTTGGAGACCACGCTGATTCGCACCATCGCATCGCAGGCGTTCCTGCTGTTGCAACGCCTGTTGCCGCAGCACCTTCTGATGTCACTGGTCGGGTCGCTTGCCGGGATACGGTTGGCTCCCGTCAAAAACTTTCTGATCCGCACATTCGTCAGCGTATACGAGGTCGATGTTACGGAAGTAGAACGGCCGGTTCCCGACGGTTTCGTGGACTTCAACGATTTTTTCACCCGGGAACTCGCCGGGGATGCACGGCCAATCGACGCCTCGGCAGACAGTATCGTCTCCCCGGTCGATGGCATCATGAGCGCTGCCGGGCAAATCGAGAGCGACAGGCTTTTTCAGGCAAAGGGCCTTTATTACAGTCTGGAGGATCTTCTTGCCACGGACCTGCACGAGGCGGCGTGTTACCGCAACGGCAGCTTTGCCACGATGTATCTTGCGCCTTACAACTACCATCGTGTCCATAGCCCCCTTGCCGGCGAGCTGGTGGCGGCCCGTTACGTGCCGGGCCACCTCTTCAGTGTAAACCGCAGCACGGTGGATTTGCTGCCGCAGCTATTCACCCGCAACGAGCGTCTTGTCTGCCAGTTTCGCAGTGCTGCAGGACCCGTGGCGCTGATCTTCGTCGGCGCGTTGAATGTGGGTAGCGTAAGCACGCCGTGGACCGGGAGGATTCGCCCTCGCAAGACGGGTGTGGTCGCGGACCTCGCTCTCGATCCGGCATCAACCTCCCTGGACGTTCGTAAAGGCCAGCTGGTCGGCTGGTTCAACATGGGCTCCACGGTGATCCTTTTGCTGCCGCCGGGCCGCTGCACCTGGCGTGACGGTCTTGTAAGCGGAAAGACGCTGCAGGTGGGCGAGCCGATCGGCAGGGTGACTGTCCATGCAGGCTCATAACTGGCGACCGACGGCGCCGCTCGCTACGGCACGGCACCGGGCGCAGATGCTCGGCCGGGCCCGCGAGTTTTTTGCCTCGCGGGGCGTGCTGGAAGTGGAGACCCCTCTCCTGTCGCAGACGACGGTAACCGATCCGCACATCGAGAGTATCCGGGCGGAACTGCAGCTGGATGCGCAGAGGCCGTATTTTCTGCAGACATCGCCGGAATACTTCATGAAGCGGCTTCTCGCCGCTGGCTACCCGGACATCTTTCAGATTTGCAAGGCGTTCCGTGACGGCGAATGCGGGCGACGGCACCAGCCGGAGTTTACGCTCGTCGAGTGGTACAGGCGAGACTACGACTTGCAGCAAATCATGCGGGAGGCTTCGAATTTCATCACGCTGCTGCTCGATCCGCGCTTTCTTCGCTCCTCACCTTTGTTTGTGGAGTACGCGGAGATGCTTCGCCAACACACCGGCATCGATCCGGGCAGCGCCAGTCTCGACCAATTGGTCCGGGCCGCGGAACCCGACAGGCAATTGATCGATTCCCTCGGCGACGATCGCGACGCCTGGCTCGATCTGCTCCTGTCTACTCGAGTCACCCCGCATTTTGCCGACGGACGGCTCACCGTTCTTTATCACTACCCGGCAGCCCAGGCAGCACTCGCCAGGCTTTGTGAAGACGATTCTTCAGTGGCCGACCGTTTCGAAATCTTCTTCGGCGATCTGGAGCTTGCAAACGGCTTTGTCGAACTGCAGTCCGCGGAGGAGCAATCGCGGCGTTTCGCACGTGATCAGGAGATTCGCCGCCAGCGGTCGCAGCGGGTCCGGCCGCTCGACCGGCGTCTTCTCGCGGCGCTCGAAGAAGGGCTCCCCGACTGCGCCGGCGTCGCCGTCGGGTTCGACCGGCTGTTGATGATTAACGAGATGGCTGACGACATACGGCGCGTGCAATCTTTTGCAGACGGAGACGGCGGTCGCGCAGCGGCCGACACCGTCGGGTAATATTGGGGAGGATTTGCACGGCCACCTCCCGGCGGTGGCCGTACCGTATCCCGGAGAAAAGACGCGATGCCCGCACCGGATCAACTCGATTTCGCCCTGTTGAACAGACAGCTTGCCGCACTACTCGCGGATGAGCCCGACCCGCTCGCCAACACCGCCAATTTCGTCGCCCTGCTTTACAACGCGATGCCCGACATCAACTGGCTGGGCGTTTACGTCGTTCGCGGCAACGAACTGGTGCTCGGGCCGTTCCAGGGCAAGCCGGCCTGCGTGCGCCTGCCGCTCGGCAAGGGCGTTTGCGGCACGGCCGCGGCAAGGCGCGAGACTCTTCGCATCGACGACGTGGACGCGTTCGCCGGTCATATCGCCTGCGATCCCGCATCCAGAGCGGAAATTGTCGTGCCGCTCGTGCCGGGCGGCAAGCTGGTCGGCGTGCTCGACATCGACAGCCCGACGGCCCGCCGATTTTCGCAACGAGACCAGGACGGGATCGAGTCTTTATGCAGGACCTTCAGCGAAACACTTTACGCAAAAGCGGGAGACGCGGCGCTTTTTATTTGACCCGTGACACGTATTCGCCATTCCGCGTATCGACGCGGACAATCTCGCCCTGCTCGACGAAAAGCGGTACCCGGACTACCGCTCCGGTGGACAGCGTCGCCGGCTTAACGCCGCCGCTTGCCGTATCGCCTCGTATGCCAGGGTCGGTCTCGACGATTTCCAGCTCGACGAAGTTCGGCGGCGCTACCAGAAGGGGCACGTTGTTCCAAAGCGTAATCTGGCATACGTCCTGTTCCTTCAGCCACTCCTTTGCGTCACCGACGGCCTTCTCGTCGGCTGCGTATTGTTCGAAGGTATCGGGCACCATGAAGTGCCAGAATTCGCCGTCAGCGTACAGATACTGCATCTCCGTATCGACCACGTCGGCAGCCGCCAGGCTTTCGCCGGACTTGAAGGTTCTGTCAACCGTTCGCCCGGTCTTCAGGTTCTTGATTCGCACCCGGTTGAAGGCCTGACCCTTTCCCGGCTTGACGAATTCGTTTTCGACAATCACGCAGGGATCGCCGTCCATGATGATCCTGAGCCCGGATCGAAACTCGTTCGTCGTGTAGTTCGCCATACCCCTTCCACACCGGCAGACTGCCGGAACCGATTGATAATAAAGATTTTTTGCGGCATGAACGCCGCCGCTGCCTGCGCAGAAACGGGCTATGATACTCGGGCGGGCCCCCTCAGTCCTCATTTTCGAGCGCGAAGAGCCGGTGCCGCGCGTGTCCCGGCTGCGACAGGCGGCGAACGGAGGCGCGATCCCGCTACAATTAGATTTCCGTCACGGTTTTACCCGCCGGTCGCGACGCGACCTGAGGCCTTCGGTAGACTGCGGCCATACACCCTCGCGCCATGTTCACAGAACATTGGCAGCTCGCCGCGATAGCCGCACACGCCACAGTCCGGGGACAATCAGCTTGAACGACCGACAGAGCATTTCAATTGCCGTTTTAAGCAGCAATCAGGACGACGTCGATCTCGTCAACAGAACGCTCCGCGACGCGGGACACGCCGCACATTGCCACTGGGTGGCCACGCCAAACGCGCTGGACGGGACTCTCGAATCCCGCGCAATAGAGATGGTCGTCGTCAACTGTGACCGCTATTCCGACACGATCCGCCAGGTCATCGAACAAAAAGACGCTTTCTTGCCGGAAGTACCCGTCATCGCGATCGGCAGCTCTGTCGACGAAGGGAAAATCCAGGATGCCATGGCGCAGGGAGCCTGCGACCTGGTGTCCATCGAAAGAAAGGAGCGCCTGCAAGCCGTCGTCACGAGAGAAATGCGGGCTTTCCGCCTGGAGCGCGCTTTGAACTCCACCATCAGCTCCGCCACCGAGTACCGGCGCCAGCTCAACGATTACATGCAGGACTCCTCGACGGCGATCGCCTACGTGCAGGAGGGCATCGTTACACACGTCAACGCCGCCTGGCTCAGGATTTTTCGTGTCGTCGACAAGGACGACGTGACGGGGCTTCCCTTGATGGACAACTTCGACACCGGAAGCCAGGCCGCCATCAAGGGCGCGATCGTGGCGACGACGAAGGGAAAATGGGAAAGCGGTGAGAAACTGCGCGCCAAAGCGAAAGCGGGGGAACAGGAAACGCTGGTGCTTGATCTCGAGTTCCAGCTCACAGACTTCGACGGCAGCCCCCACGTGCAGATCAAGATCGCCCCGCCTCCACCTGTAGAGGAAGAGCCGGTAAAGCTCGCCCACGAGGCACTGAAGCGCGACCCGACGACCCTGTTCTTTCATCGAGCAGAGTTCGTGGAGCGGCTCACGAAACGCATTTCCGACAAGCCGAAGTCAGGACTGCACGTACTCGCATTGATCAAGCCGGACCATTTCGCAGAAGTGCGGAAGGTCGTCGGCATCCTGCCCACCGAGGAAGTCCTGTCGCAGCTCGCGGAGGAGGTGCGCAAGCGCATGCACCCGCGGGACATTGCCGGACGCTTCGAGGGAACATCGATTATGGTGTTGCTGGAACGCGGAACGGAGCGCGACGCCCAGGCCTGGAGCCAGCAGCTCGTGGACCACGTTCGGGAGTTCGACTTCGACGTCGGGGAGCGTACTGTGAATCTCACCTGCACGGTGGGTATCTGCGCGGTAAGCGGAATTTACTCCAGCCTGGAGGAGCTTGTGGTCGCTGTCGTGGGGGCGCAGCTGAATGCAAAGAAAAAAGGCGGCAATTGCGTATTTCTGAATGAGTCCACGGAGGCCGACACGCGCCTCCGAAGATACGATGAAATCTGGGTGCGGCTCATCAAGGCCGCACTGATGGAGAATCGCTTCAGGCTGGCACAGCTTCCCATCGCGGGCCTGCGCAGCGAGACGGAAGCCATGTACGACCTGCTTGTGCGTATGGTCGACGAACAGGGGAACACGCTTCTCCCGTCCGACTTCCTGCCAGCCGCCGAGCGCAACAACCTGATGAAGACGATCGATCGCTGGATCATCGGCGCGGCCATGGACTTTTGCCTGGAGAACAAGGCCAGTGGCGTTTTCGTGCGGCTTTCGCGCCAATCCTTGCAGGATACGACACTGGTCGAATGGATGAGGCAGGAGTTTCGCAACCGGAAGCTGGAGCCACGCCGGATCTGCATCCAGATACCGGAGGAAGAAGCCGCCAAGTACATCAAGCCGACGAAGCAGGTTGTGGAGCAGTTCCGCGAGCTGGGCGTCTTATTCGCACTCCAGCACTACGGCGTCGACAAGAACCGTTTCCAGATACTGGACATCCTGAAACCGGATTTCGTCAAGATCGACGGGGAGTTGATGCATACGCTGCCAACCGACACCGCAATGCAGGAAAGCGTCCGGCTCGTAACGGAAGCCGCAGAGGAACGGGGCATCCGGACAATCGCCGAGCGAGTCGAGAATGCCAATGCAATGGCAGTGCTGTTTCAGCTCGGCATCCACTTCATGCAAGGCCACTACGTCCACGAGCCGGAGGTTGTGTTGCAGGAGCCTCCCGGCGTATCGCAAACGACGCTGGATGCCATGGGCTCTTCATAGACATGGGCTCTTCCTAGCAGCCCGTCGGACTTGAGTTTGCGATCAATAGGCCAGGAAGCGGTGCAGCACGGTCAGCCATGTTAATGGACTCCAGGAAAATCGGGACGAGCGCCAGCGCAGCGGCTTCAAGCCGCTTGCAAAGCGAACATCCGCTTGATGTTCCAGCTCATCGTCACCAAATTCCACTCACCGCTCGCGCTTTCCAGTCCCCGCAACAAAAATTGCCGGAAGCCC
>JBBDSK010000031.1:0-11303 GCA_040904985.1 Woeseia sp.
ACATGATCGAAGGCGGATCGAGCCGTGAGTTCAGGAAAGCCAAAGGTCTGATGGCCGAACAACCGGCTTCGATGGAGCGGCTGCTGAACCTGCTCGCCACGGCGACGACCGAATACCTCAATGCACAGATCGATGCGGGCGCGCAGGCCGTAATGATTTTCGATACCTGGGGCGGCGCACTTTCGCCGGAGCACTATCGCCGTTTTTCGCTTGCCAGCATGCAGAAAATCGTGGACGGCCTGGCTCGCCGCAAGGACGGCCAGAGAATACCCGTTATTCTTTTTACCAAGGGAGCAGGACCGCTCCTTGAGGATATGTCCGAAACAGGCTGCGACGCTCTGGGTGTCGACTGGAATACGGACCTCGACGAGGCGCGTCGGCTGACCGGCGACAGGGTCGCGCTGCAGGGCAATCTCGACCCGGCGGCGCTGCGATCCTCAGCGGAGGAAATCGAGGAAGGCGCCGCGCGTGTTCTCTGCAGCTACGGCAAAGGGCCCGGCCACGTTTTCAACCTCGGGCACGGCATTACTCCCGACATTGACCCGGACAAGGTTGCGGTGCTCGTCGAGGCGGTGCATCGGCTCAGTACGCAATATCACGAAACCTGAGATTGTTCTTCGCGTAAGGCCCGCCGCAAAACCTTGCCGACGTTGGTCTTCGGCAACTCGTGCCGGAACTCCACCTCGCGTGGAATTTTGTAACCGGTCAGATGTTCGCGGCAATGTTCGATGATTTTCTCTTCGGTCAGCGACTCATCGCGCCGCACCACAAACAGTTTCACAGCCTCGCCGGATCTTTCGTCAGGCTGGCCGACGGCCGCGGCTTCAAGCACGCCGTCCAGTTCAACAACGACGCTTTCAATCTCGTTCGGGTAAACGTTGAAGCCCGATACGAGGATCATGTCTTTCTTCCTGTCTTCGATGTAGACGAAACCCTGCTCGTCCATGCGGCCGATGTCGCCGGTACGCAGCCAACCGTCCGGCAGCATGACCTTGGCTGTCTCCTCCGGTTGGCGCCAGTAGCCTTCCATAACCTGAGGACCGCGAATGCAGATCTCTCCGACTTCGCCAGGCGCCACGTCACGCCCGTCATCGTCGCAAATGCGGACTTCCGTAGAGGAAATGGGCACCCCTATCGATCCGGTGAAATCTTTGATGCCGAGCGGGTTTACAATCGCTGCCGGCGAAGTCTCCGTAAGTCCATAAGCCTGGATGATCGGATTGCCGGTGACCTTCTCCCACTTTTTTGCAACCGCTTTCTGCACGGCCATTCCACCGCCGATCGTCAGGCGCAGCGAACTGAAATCGACATCCGCAAAACCGGGCGTGTTCAGAAGTGCCGCGAAAAGGGTGTTTACGCCCGTGAAATAGCAAAAGCGGTGCCGCTTCAGTTCCTTCACGAACGCTGGAAAATCCCTGGGATTGGTGATCAGAACGCTTTCGGCCCCCTGCGCAATCATGCCGAGGGCATTACTTTGCAGCGAAAAAATGTGGTAAAGCGGAAGAGCCGTAATGGCGATCACCCGGTCGGCATCCTCGAACGCGTTCGCCTGCCACGCTTTCGACTGCGCGACGTTGTACACCATGTTCCGATGGCTCAGCATTGCGCCTCTTGCAAGGCCGGTAGTCCCGCCGGTGTACTGCAGGAAGGCGATGTCGCGACGCCCCAGCTCCACTGGCGCCAGCGCCTTGCCCTTGCCCGCTTTGAGTGCGGCCGGCAAGCGTACTCTGTCTTTCAGGGAATACCGCGGCACCATCTTCCTGACGTGTTTCAGCACGGCGTTGACCAGCCAGCCTTTGGGTTTGCCGAGCAGATCCCCGACCTGGGTGGTAATGACGTGCCGGACGGCCGTTTTCGAAATCACCCTTTCAAGCGTGTGAGCGAAATTGTCGAGTATGATGATGCAGCCGCTCCCGGAATCCTCCAGCTGATGCTGCAGTTCACGGCCCGTATAAAGAGGGTTTACATTAACCGCCACGAGGCCGGCGCGAAATACCGCACATAGCGCGACCGCGTACTGCAGTACGTTCGGCAGCATGATGGCGACTCGCTCCCCTTTCGCGAGTTCGAGGTCTTGTTGCAGGTAGCAGGCCAGCTGCATCGACAGCGCGTCGAGTTCCCGGTAGGTAAGGGTCGTTCCCATGTTCGTGAACGCGGGCCGCGAGGGATACTCGCGGAAAGCGAACTCGATCATGTCGCGAACGGACTTGTGCGGAGGTTCCGGCACTTCTTCCGGAACGCCCTCTGCATAGGCGGACAGCCAGGGTTTCTTCACGGCAACAGTTTTCCTCGTAATGTTGTTATTCCCGGCGTGGCTTGTTGTGGTCGACATAACCGGGGCACGATTTTTCGTTGCAATGTTTTTTCGCTGCCTGCCAGGCGCACCGATTCAATCATTCAGCCGGCTGCGTGCGCCTGCAGCGCCTGCCGGATTACCGGCCAGGCATTGTCCAGCAATACGGGCTGGGCCTGCTCGTTAGGATGTATGCCATCGTCCTGCATGAGGTCTTCATTGAGTGCGACTCCCTCCATGAAAAACTCGATCCAGGGCAGCTCCAGTTCTCGCGCAAGTTCGCTGTAAACGCTTTCGAATGCGCGAGTATAGCGTGAGCCGTAATTGCTCGGAATACGGATGCCCAGCAGCACCACGGCCGCTTCCCCCGATGTTGCGCTCTCGATTATGCTGCGCAGATTCTGCTTTATGCGCTCGGGCGGAAAACCGCGCAAACCATCATTCCCGCCGAGCGCCACAACCACCACGTCCGGCTTGAAGTTCTCGAGTGCGGCCTCTATGCGGGAAGCACCTCCCTCCGTGGTCTCTCCGCTGATACTGGCGTTGACCACGCGATGTTCGTACCCTTGCGATTGCAATCGTGACTGCAACAAAGCGGTCCACGACTGGTCAACGTCAATACCGTAACCCGCGCTGAGGCTGTCGCCGAGTACCAGAACGGTGGGCGAATCCGCACCGCCCGCAGGCCAGGCGCTCAGAAACAACAACAAGGTCAATAGCTTTCGCATGTCAGATACGCCGGACGGAAAAAAAAATACGGTACTTGTCGCCGACAAGCTGGGAAAACAGGTTAGCAGCCCCGAGGGCGATCTGACCATTCTTTCGGGTGTGAGTTTCAGCATAACCGCAGGCGAGTCCGTGGCCGTCGTCGGCGCTTCCGGTGCCGGCAAGTCCACCCTGCTCGCCCTGCTCGCGGGCCTCGATCTGCCGAGCGAGGGGCGCGTCTGGCTCAATGGTTCCGACCTGACGCAGCTCGACGAGGACGGGCGCGCTGCAGTCCGCGCGTCGAGCGTCGGCTTTGTCTTTCAGTCCTTTCACCTCGTTCCCTCCCTCAATGCGCTGGAGAACGTCATGCTGCCGCTCGAACTGGCCGGCGTCGCCGAAGCCCGGAAAAGGGCGGTGAACATCATGCGGGAAGTCGGGCTGTCCCAGCGCGCCCGGCATTATCCTTCCCAACTGTCCGGTGGCGAGAAGCAGCGCGTGGCGATCGCGCGCGCCTTCGCCACGGAGCCGGCGGTGCTCTTTGCGGATGAGCCGACCGGAAATCTCGACAGCCGCACCGGGGGCCTCGTGATGCAGCTGATGTTCGATCTCAACAGCAACTCCTCGACCACCCTGGTACTGGTTACCCACGACAAGAGCCTCGCGGAACGCTGCGGGCGCGAGATTGGACTGGATTCCGGTCGTCTCATCGCCGACACGAGGGCTGCTGCCGCGTGAACGCAATTACCTACGCGCTGCGCAGCTTCGGCCGCGAGCTGCGCTCGGGAGAGGTTCTTGTTCTGTTGTCGGCCGTTGCGCTTGCCGTAGCCGCACTGACCGCGGTCGGCTTCCTGACCGACAGAATCGGCCGCGCCGTTGCGCGCCAGGCAAACGAAGTGCTTGCCGCCGATATGCGTCTGCGTTCGCCGCAGGAGATTCCGGGCGAATGGCGTGAGGCGGCTGATCGTTACGGTCTCGACACGGCAGAGACTCAAACCTTTCCGAGCGTCGTGTTTGCCGGGGAGGCGAACGCACTGGCAACGATCAAGGGTGTCAGCGACGGCTATCCGCTGCGCGGTGCCGTGCGTGTGGCGGATGAACTGTTCGGGCCGGAGAGGGTGGTTGACGCCATACCGCCGCCCGGCCGCGTGTGGGCCGATGCTGCCCTCATGGCGCGGCTCGGCGTGGAGGTGGGAGACACCGTGTCTCTCGGCGAGGCGGACGTCACGGTCGATGCAGTGCTTGCCTACCGTCCGGATCAGTCCATCGGTTTTGCCTCGCTCGCTCCCTCTCTGCTGGTCAACATAGCGGACCTTCCCCGAACCGGCCTCATTACCGAGGGCAGCCGCGTCGGCTATGCGCTGCTGGTGGCCGGCGAGGAGTCCGCTGTCGATGATTTTTATGCCGACGTCGAGCGAAGACTGCCGGAAGAGGTGCGGGTTCGGAACCGCGAGGACAGCAGTGAGCGTGCGGGCAACGCGGCGGACAGGGCGCAGCGTTTCCTGTCGCTCACCGCGGTAATAAGCCTGCTGCTCTCCGCCGTTGCCATTGCGATGTCGGCGCGGCGATTTGCCCACCGGCGGATGGACACGGTCGCCTTGATGAAGAGTCTCGGCGCCAGCCAGCGTTTCGTGATTTCCACCGCGTCGGTGCAACTGGTCATGTTGGGAATCGCAGGTGTGATCGTCGGCAGCACGGTGGGCTTCGCCGCCGAGGAAATCCTGACACGGGTACTCGCCGACATGATACAGGGCGACCTGCCGGGGGCCGGCTGGGGTCCTGTAGGCCTGGCGAGCGGTGCGGCGCTGATACTTCTGGTCGGCTTTGCCCTGCCTTCGATCATCCAGCTGCGCAACACGCCACCGTTGCGCGTCTTGCGGCACGACGCCATGCCGCCGGCGCCTTCGCGCCTCTTCGTGGCCGGGACGTCTCTTGTTGCGGTGGCGGTTCTCCTTTACCAGGCGATTCCGGATGCGCGCATGCTGGCCATCGTGCTGGGCGGCATGCTGATTGTGGCCGCCGCGCTTTATGTGGCGGGGCGGCTGCTGGTAATGCTGATAGGACGATCGCGCAGCGGCGTCGGCATTGCCTGGCGCTACGGGCTGGCGAACGTGGCGCGCCGCGGCCGCGACAGTACGGTGCAGGTGGTTGCATTCGGCCTCGGCCTGACCGTGCTGCTGCTGCTGTCGTTCGTGCGGACGGACCTGCTCGACAGCTGGCAACAAAGCCTGGACGACGATGCGCCGAACCACTTTCTGATCAATATCCAGCCGCAGGAGCGGGCTTCGATCGCCGGACTGTTCCAGAGCGCAGGCGTCGCCGCGCCGGAATTCGTGCCGCTTGTGCGCGCGCGCATGATTGAGATAAACGGGCAGTCCGTCGAATCGCGGCAGTACCCGGTGGACCAGGGCGAGCGCATGGCGAACAGGGAGGCGAACCTCACCTGGTCCGCCAACCTGAGCTCGAGCAACGAGATCGTCGCCGGCGAATGGTGGGGATCGGCTTACAACGGCAAACCTCTCGTCTCCGTGGAGGAGGAAGCCGCGACAGAGATGGGCCTTTCACTGGGTGACCGGCTGCGGTTCCTGGTGGCGGGCCAGGAGGTCGAGGCGACCGTCAGCAGCTTTCGCAAAGTGAACTGGGATTCTTTCCAGCCGAATTTCTTCATGGTGTTGTCACCCGGGTCGCTTGGCGATTTTCCGGCGACCTATGTCGCCAGCCTGCACGTCGAGGACAGCCGTCAGGGAACGCTGGTCAGCCTTGTGCGCGCACACCCGAGCGTGTCGGTTATCGACCTGGGAGCGATACTCGAGCAGGTGCAAAGTATCATCACGAAGGCAAGCCTCGCCGTGCAGGCGGTGTTTGTCTTTACACTGGCGGCCGGCATCGCTGTTCTTTTCGCAGCGGTGCAGTCGACCATCGATGAGCGGCGCTTCGAGAGCGCGATGCTACGGGCGCTGGGCGTGCGGCGGCGCACCGTTTTGTCGGGGGTACTCACGGAGTTCGCGGCGCTGGGTTTTGCAGCCGGACTTCTGGCATCGGCAGGTGCCAGCATCCTCGCAGCCATCATTGCCAGCCAGTTGTTCGATCTCGCCTACCGCTTCGATCCGAAACTGTGGATCGCCGGCCTGGGCGGGGGCATCATCCTCGTCTGCGTCAGCGGCTACATCGCGGCGCGCGGGGCCATCAATGCGCCGCCGGCGGATGTATTGAGAGCGGCATGAGTGCGCCGTAAACGTGAACGAGGCGCCCAACATTCTGTCCTGCGGCGTCGTTCCCGTCCGCGAAACCGCCGACGGCTGGGTCACCCTGATGCTGCGCGCTTACCGCAACTGGGATTTTCCGAAGGGTCTGCGCGAACAAGGCGAATCGGCACTCGAAGCCGCGGCCCGGGAGCTGCGGGAAGAAACGGGTATTCGCCAGCCTTTCTTCGACTGGGGCCACCGGTACATGGAAACAGGGCCGTATAGCCGCGGCAAGGTCGCCCGTTACTACCTGGCAAGAACCGGCGAGGAGAAGGTGGTGATGGGCATCGTGCCGGAACTCGGACGCGCGGAACATCACGAGAGCCGCTGGATGGACTTCGACCGGGCTTATGACCTCAGCGCTCCGCGCGTGCGCGGCGTCATTCAATGGGCGAGGCAGATCGTCGGCGCATGACACAGGCGCCGCGAGTCGTCAGGGCATGCCGATTCTTCTGTAGATCGACTCGATAATGCTGTAAAGGCCGAAGGCCAGCAGTCCGAGCGATACGATGCCCAGAAGAATCCACCCATAAGGCTGGCTGTGCAGCGCTTGCAGCGCGCCGCTCAGACCGCGCGCCTCATTGGGATCCTGTTGTATCGCGGCAACGGCGAAAAACCCGCCAATGATCAGAAATACGGCGCCGCGCGCGAACAGTCCGAAGCGGCTGATCGGCAGCATCAGGCTGCGCTCGTCGCCGCTCATCGAAAAGCGCCTGGCGAAATCCGCTCGCCACGCCTTGATGCCGTGCGCAATGCCCGTAGCCATCACCACGAGGCCGACCGCGGCGACGAGCCATGATCCATAGGACTCGCTCATGAGCCTTGCCGTCCATTCCTGACTGGAGCTGCCGGAGCCGCCGCTCCCCAAGCCGAAGACAAGGCCCAATGCGACGAAGGTAAGGCCGAGGTGCGTAATGGCGCTTACCAGTAGCCCGCTGCGAATGGCGAGGCCTTTGGCGTCAGTGCCGTGGCTGTCGGCATCGAGAAGCGCCTGCACGGCGCGCCAGCACGCGTAGCAGAGCAGCCCGGCCGCAATCGTCACGAGCAGAAATTTTCCGAACGGGGCACCCAGCACTTGCACCAGCGCACCCTCGCTGTCGGGAGTCTCGCCACCCGGGCCGAGCGCCGCGAGTGCGGCCATGGATCCCACGATGACATAAACGACGCCGCGCGCGGCGTAGCCGGCGCGCGCGAGCAAACCCAGATTACCGGAATATCCCTTGTCCATGCCCGTCCTTTGACAAGCCTTTATAAAAGCACTCAAACGACCCTGTTTCTTTCTTCGCCCTCCAGAAAGGCCGCAACGTTGCCTGCCAGTTCATCGAGCGCATTCTGGCGCGCCTCGATCGTTCCCCAGGCGATATGCGGCGTGAGGATGAGGTTGGCGCCCTCGTAGTCGAGCAGCGGGTCGCCATTGACCGGCGGTTCCTCGCGCAAGACGTCAATGGCGGCGCCTGCGATTTTACCGTCTCGCAGTGCATCGACGAGCGCCTGCGAATCGACGAGGCCGCCGCGGGCCGTGTTGATCAGTATGGACTGGCGGCGCATGGAGCCAAATTCCGCCGCCGACAGGAGGTTTGTGGTTTCCTCCCTCAGGGGACAGTGCAGCGACACTACGTCGGAGCGCTCCAGCAGTTCCTGGAAATCGACGCGGCCGTCGTTACTGGCCGCTGCACCGCGCCGCCTGCCGATGAGGGTCCGCATGCCGAATGCTTCGCCCATCTTCGCGACAGCGCTCCCCAGCTCCCCGTAACCGACAACGCCGAGCGTCATCGCGGAAAGTTCGCGTATCGGGTATTCGAGCAGGCAAAAGTCCTGCGACCTGCGCCAGTCACCGGCGGCCACCGCCTGCCGATACTGCCTTATGCTGTGAGTGAGGTTCAGAAGCACGGCGAACACGTGTTCTACAACCGAACGGGTGCAATAGGCACGAATGTTCGTCACGGCGATCTGTCTTTTCCTCGCCGCATCGAGATCGACGTTATCGGTGCCCGTGGCGGTCAGGCCGATGTAGCGAAGTTTCGTGGCGCCCGCCAAAACCGGTGCGCCGAGGCGAGCCTTGTTCGTGAGGACGAATTCGGCATCATTGAGCCTTTCTGCGATCTCGTTACCCGGCGTCGAGTCAATGAACTCGAGAGCGGGGAGTACTTTCAGCAATGCCGACGCATCCAGCTGACCGGGACCCGAAGGACCCAGGGTTGCAAAATCGAGAAATACGGCTCTCGCGTGGCTGTTCTTCGTTGTTCCCACCGTGGAGACTCCCGAGCATCAAATTGAAAAGCGAGCCATTGCCGGACGTAGAAAAGCCCGCAGGCGGCTCAGCCCGTATTCTGCAATCCCTGCGCGATTCCATTGACGCTGGCGAGCAGCGCTTCGAACAGGTCTCCGTCCTCGTAGCCAGACTTGCGCCAGCGCGCCAGAAGTTCCACCTGCAAAAGGCTCATCGGGTCGACGTAGGGATTGCGCAGCATGATTGCGCGTTGCAGCGTGATATCGCCGGCCAGCAGCGCGTCGTGATCGGAATACTCCAGGACCAGGTCACGCGTCAGTTCGAATTCGCGTTCGATCAGCGGGAAAAACTCCTCGTGCAGGTCGCCGGCCAGCTCGGAATAGGCCCGGGCGATGCCGAGATCCGCCTTTGCCAGCACCATCTCGACATCCGCGGTCAACGCTCTCATGAAGTACCACTCGCGAAACATGTCGCGAAAGGCGGCGTTATCGAACTTTTCAATGGCCGCGGCGAGGCCGCTGCCGACGCCGAACCAGCCCGGCAGGATATGGCGGCTTTGCGTCCAGGCAAAAACCCAGGGAATGGCTCGCAGATTTTCGACCCCCTTGCCTCCGCGCCGCGACGGCGGGCGCGAGCCTATCTGCATGCGTTCGATGAGATCGATCGGCGTCGCGCGCCTGAAGTATTCGTAGAACCGGGGCGTATCGAACACCAGCTTGCGGTAATGGTCACGGCTTGTATCCGCCACCACCTGCATCATGGCGTGCCATTCGGGCATATCGCTGCCGCGGTGCTGCGGCATTGCCGTGGCCAGCGCCACCGAGCCTGCAGCCTGCTCCAGCGTACGCAGGGCAATGCCGCGCAGGCCGTACTTCTCGTTGATGATTTCGCCCTGCTCCGTCACCCGGAGGTAGCCGTTGACGGTTCCCGGCGGTGCCCCGAGGACCGCCGCATGCGTCTTGCCGCCGCCGCGGCTGATGGTGCCGCCGCGCCCGTGGAACAGGTGAAGCTCCACGCCCTGGCCGGTCACTGCGCGCACAAGCTCGATCTGCGCCTCTTGCAGCGCCCAGCGCGCCGACGCAAGGCCGTCGTTCTTGTTGCTGTCTGAATAGCCGATCATCACGGTCTGCTGGCTGCCGCGCTGCTCGAGGTGGTGGCGATAGATGTCGTGCGCCAGTAGCGTCCGCAGTATTTCCGGGCCCCGCTGCAAGTCGTCTACCGTCTCGAACAGCGGGGCGATATCGATCGGCACCTCGCCTCGACGGTTGTGCAACTCGCTCCACTCCGCAAGCAGAATGATCGAAAGAATATCGTCGACGCCTTGCGCCATGCTGATGATGAACGGGCCGATGGCGGCTGACCCATACTTGCGCCGGCAAAAGGAAATCGCCTGGAATACGGCAAGCGTCTTGCGGGCTTTGGTGCTCTGCTCGATCACCGGCGCATCTTTCTGCCGGATCGCCTCGGAAATTCTTTCCGCCCTGTATTCCGGGCTGCGCTCCAGCCACTGATCGTCGCCGAGGCACTCGCCCACCACCTGCCGGTGCACCATTGCATCCTGGCGCACATCGAGCGTTACGAGGTGAAAGCCGAAGCTGGCTATACGTCTTTGCAGGCGCCGGACGGCGAACAAGCCCGCATACTGTCCCCGGTTTCTTTCCAGGCTGGCGGCAATGATTTCGATGTCGGCGGCAAACTCGCCAGCCGACTCGTAAGGATAGGCATCGTCGTCGTAGGTGGCCTGCAGCCTTTGCTGCACCAGCCGCAGCAGCACACGGTAGGGCATGTCCCGGTGCCGCGCCGGCACGGAGTGATACGCCTGCTGGAACAACGGTACGTATTCGTCGATTTTGTCGAATATCGCCTTGTCGACGCCGATGCGGCTGTTGCCCTGGCTAAGCTTCGAAGACAGTTTCGCGCATTCGCGGTAGTAGAGATCGAGAATAAGAGACCGCTGCCGCGACATGGTTGCGCGGATCGTTTTGGCGTTGACGTTCGGATTGCCATCCATGTCGCCGCCGACCCAGGACGCGAAGCTCACCATAACGGGCACTTCCACGGCGCGTGCTTCCTCACCGTAGATGCGCAGCATCGCGTTCTCGAGGTCCTCGTAAAACGGCGGAATCGCCCGGTAAAGAACATCCGTGACGAAAAACAGCACGTGTTCCAGCTCGTCCGCGACCGTCATCTGTTCCGACGGATGTTCCGCGGTTTGCCATCCGGTTGTGGCTTCGAGCTTGATGTTCTCGATGGCAACGTGTTTTTCCTGTGCGGTCATCGTCGGGTTCAGCATGTCGACCAGGTGACGCACGATGTTCTGTTCCTTGCGCAGAATGGTGCGGCGGGTGGGTTCCGTCGGATGCGCGGTGAACACTGGCTCGACCCGCAATGAAGCCAGCAGTTTCTGCAGTGCGGGCAAGTCGAATCTGGCCGCCTTGAGCTTGACGAGGGTTTCCTCGAGCCCCCCCGGCTGATACTGCCCCTCCCGTTGCAGGTACTCCCGTCGGCGGCGTATGCGATGCACCTTTTCCGCGATGTTTACCATCTGGAAATAGGTGGAGAAGGCGCGGATTACCTCGAGTGCAAGGTCGAGATGCAGGTCGCTCACCAGGCTTGCCAGTTCCTCGCCCGGCTTTTCGTTGCCTTCACGCCGGCGTATCGCCCGCAGGCGCGCCGCCTCGACGAAGGAAAAAAGTTCCTCGCCGCCCTGTTCCTTCAGCAGTTCTCCGACAAGCGCGCCGAGCATGCGGACGTCGTCCCGCAGCGCCTGGTCCTTGCCCTCGAAGGTAATGTCCTGCCTGCGCAGATTTCTCGGCATGTCCGTATCGTCAGT
>JBBDSK010000032.1:0-11237 GCA_040904985.1 Woeseia sp.
GGCTCGACCCGCGGGCGCAGCGGCCGGCGCCGCTCGAGCCACAGGACACCCGCGAACGCCGCGATGCCTGCAGCGGGAATGATCCAGCGTCGGTTCATATGAAAGCCCTCTTGCTCGTTCGACGGTCTATGCGGAAAGAAATTGCGTTGCAACCGGATTCCGAGCCCCCGCGGTCGCTGGTAAGAATTACCAATCTTGCAGGCATTACCGTCACCAACCGGCGGTCGACGCTGCGATACAACGGACCTCCAATTGCGCCGGAACGGCGCGCCGCTGGCATAAACCTTGCTGACAGTAGAGTGCTACTCGCGTGCTGATGAGGCCGGCGTTGCCTTGTTTGCAGTCGTCACAGTCATCAGGACGGCCGGGTGGCGATGAGTGGGAACATCAGCATGAGGCGGGGCATTGACCAACATCTGGATCGGGTTCGAGGCCGGGTTCATCGCCACGGTTGTTCTGTCGGCCCTCATGCTGATGCAGCAGGCCAGGAAGCTCATGCCGCTAATGGACATGAACGCCATGATGGCAGACATGATGAACTCATCGCGCGCGGCAGCGTGGCTGGTCCACTTCATGGTGGGCACGCTGTTGTATGGCGGTGCCTTCGTCGTGCTTCTCGCCATGCTGCAAACGGACGCGTATCTCGGCACCGGCGTCGTGCTTGGGGCGATTGGCTGGCTGTTGGCCATGATCGCCATGATGCCGATGGCCGGCAAAGGTTTCTTCGGCATGAAGATCGGGCTCATCGCCCCGGCCATGAGCCTGATGCTGCACATGTTCTTCGGTGCATTGCTCGGCTGGGCCTATGGCAGCCTGATCACATGAACCGGGGCCGGTTCTTAGCGGCCGGGGCATGGCCATCCGGGACTCATCGGCACCGGCAGGACCGGACCTGATTCATTACGCAAAGGAGATCACCAATGAAACGCTTCATGCTTGAAGCCGCGACGGACATCGACGACCCGCAGGAGCTGAGGCGCGAGATCCAGGAGACCGACAGCCGCGATATGCGGCGGCGGAAAGCGATCGTGGCGGCCAATCTGATCGGACTCGCGAGCATGGGCCTGGTATCGCTGCTGCAAATGGGGATGGTGCGCCGGCTTCCCGAGCCGCGCGTCCGCGTCCTCGGCCTGCCCATGAAGACGAAGAAGGTGAACTTTTCCGATGCCGCTTTCGGCTACGGTGCACCGGATGGCACCATCAATCTGGTCGCCCATTCGACGAACATCGCACTGGCGGCAGCGGGAGACTCCAATCGCGCGCGGTCACGCCCGTGGATACCGCTCGCGCTGGCGATTGCCAGCGCGGCGCAGGCGGGTGTCGCCGGGAAATACCTGTTCCACCAGATGCCGAAGGTGGACCGCGCGTGGTGCCCCTACTGCGTCGTGGACGCGGTCACGCACCTCGCGACCTTCGCCCTGGCCATGCCCGAAGCGCTTAAAGCGTTTCGCCGCCGATCGTGATCAGCGCTCGCGCGAGGCGGAACAGGCCGCGCGCTGGCGTGCCGCGGTGCGAGATGTCCGCGACTATGTCTCCGCCAACTGTCTGAACTCGAGCGGTGCTTACGCCGTCTTTGCGGGCGGCGAGGACGTTGATGTGTCCGCCGCGCTGTTCCCGGTTTGGGCCTACACCGATGCCGACACGCCGGAAATGCTGGCCACAATTGCGGCGCTCGAGCAGAACTGGTCCCGGAAAGGCCTGCTTTACTGGCGGCGTCTCGAGTGCAGCGATTCCCGCCGGGAAGGGGCCTTCCTCGCCGGCACTTTCTGGGTCGCTCAGTACTGGATCATGCGCGGCGAGCTGGTGCGCGCGCGGCGCAGTGGGCGAATGCTGGGCAATATGCCGCAGGCGTTCGTGCATGCGGCCTTCATCGGTGCCGTCGTCGACCTGAAGGCAGCCGGGTGAGCAGCACAATTGAATGCGGAATGCTTGGGTGTCATCTTCGCGCAGGCCGCATTGGGTGTTGACATCGAGTGCACTCCAAGTACTACCGTATGGAAGCCAGCACAGCGTGAGACTTAAACCATTCAGTTGAGGAGGACACCATGGAACAAGCACGCAAGGTTTGTATCGAGGCCTGTTCGGAATGTGCGACCGCCTGCGAGATCTGCGTCGGCGAATATATCGGCGATAAGGAAATGGCCGAATGTCTGCGGCTCTGCATCGACTGCGCGGACCTGTGCGCGCTGGATATGCAGCTTCTGGCGCGGGACTCCCGATTTTCACCTGCCCTCTGCGCACTTTGCGCGGACGCCTGCGACGCATGCGCAACCGAATGCGACCGCTTTGACTCCGACATCTGTCGCTGCTGCGCGGAGGCATGCCGGAACTGCGCGGAGGCTTGCCGGGAACTCGCGGCCGCGGCCTGAGAACAGGAGGATTTGGTATGACAACCATTGAGCGGGCGGCAGCGGCTTTGCCCGCATTCGCTGCCGCAGTGCTGATCGCGCTCGCCTGGCCGGCGGCGGCCGACGAGCCAGCCGTGTACGAGCTGCAGGCGGACGGCCTCGCGTGCCCGTTCTGCGCCTACGGCATCGAGAAGCAGCTTGGCGGCATCGAAGGCGTAGAGGCGGTCGCGACGGATGTAAAAAGCGGCACTGTCACGATCACCATGGAGCCCGGCGCGACGCTCGATGAGGCCGATGCTGAGCGTGCGGTCGACCGGGCCGGTTTCACGATGCGAGACTTCAGGCGGCGAGAGCGAACCGAATGAGACGCGAAGTCGCCTGGGGGCTGCTGGTCCTGCTCGGGCTCCGGGTCGAGGGCCTGCCTGCCGCACCGCAGACTTTCAACACGGCATTGCCTGTCGCCGAGGACGAGTTCGTGTTTCGCGAGCAGCTTCTGTACCTCAGGGCCACCGACGATCCGGGCCCGGCCGACCGGGAGCTCACCGTCCTCGGTGCCGTCTCGGTGCTGGGCTTCGGCGTCACCGGTCGTCTCGCCGTCTTCGGCCTCCTGCCGTATCTCGACAAGGAGCTTGAGCTGACGACGCCGACCGGCGACAGAATCACACGCGACACGACCGGCGTCGCGGATGCGCAGTTCTTCGCGCGCTACACGGCATATCAAAAGGACGCGCCGGGCCGCACTTTCCGCATCGCGACTTTCCTGGGCCTCGAGCTTCCTGCGGGTGATGACGATGACACCGATAGCCTTGGCACCTTGCCTGCCCCTTTGCAGCTCGGTTCGGGGTCCACGGATCCTTTGGGTGGTGTAGTTGTCACCTGGCAGACACACGACTATCAGGTCGACGCGCAAGCGAGTTACCAGATCAATAACGAAGCCAATGGCTTCGAATTCGGTAACGTGGCGCGGCTGGACGCTTCGCTGCAATACCGTCTCTGGCCACGCGAGCTGGGTTCCGGTATGCCGGCTTTCGTCTATGGCGTTCTCGAAGGCAATGTTATCCGACAGAGCGAGAACGAGATTGCCGGAACGGAAGATGCCGACTCGGGCGGCACGACGTTTTTTCTCTCGCCGGGCGTGCAGTACGTGACCAGGCGGTGGATAGTGGAAGCAATCGTGCAAGTGCCGGTCGGGCAGGACCTCAACGGGATGGCTCTCGAGGACGATTTTGCCGTGCGCGCCGGCTTTCGCGTCAAGTTTTGAATGATGGAGCATTGTTGCAGCGCTGACGCTTTGACCGCGCACGATCCCTGCGACCTTCAAGGCAGGGCGTTTCTTCGGTGCGCTTCGTACTCGCGCGACGGGCGCTTGATGGCTCGCGAGTCAGGAGCAGCTCGATGGTAAAGCGCAGGAGGCTTTTCAAATGGGCCGGTGGCACAGTGTTGAGCCTTGCGGTTCTCCTGGCGATCGGCTGGGCGGCATTCGTGCCGTCGCCGCAAGAACCGGCGTACCAGTTCGTCAAAGCGTGGGGCGAAAAGGGCGCGGGTCCGGGAGAATTTCACGACCCGACGGGCATTGCCATCGCCGACGGCGAAGTGTTCGTCGCCGACTCGCGCAACGGCCGCATCCAGGTATTCGACCGCGCCGGTAATTTCAAGCGCCAGTTCGGCCGGGCAGGTGATCGGCCCGGGGAACTCGGCCGGCCGATGAACCTCACGATCCATGAGGGCGAGCTTTATGTGCCTGAATACTTCAACGATCGCATTCAGGTCTTCGGCCTCGACGGCACGCCCAGACGCACGATCGGCAAGGCCGGGAATGGCCCTGGCCAGTTCAGTGCGCCGGGCGGCGTGGCCGTTGCCGGCAATGGCGACCTGTTCGTTGCAGACTTTTACAACCACCGGGTCCAGCACCTGAAGCCGGACGGCAGCTTCGTCGCCCAGTGGGGCGCGACCGGGAAGCCCGGACGTTTCGCCGGCGAATTCACCTATCCGACGGACGCTGAGACCGGCTCGGACGGCTCGATCTTCATCGCCGACGGCTATGCCGACCGGATTCAGGCGTTCGCGCCAGATGACGGATTCCACAGGAAGTGGGGCGGTCCATTTGCGATCGACATTTCCGGTCCATTCAACCGCTGGTTTGCCGTCACCACCAGCGTCGCCACCGGACCTGACGGCAACGTCTTCGTCGCCGACTTCTACAATGACCGGGTGCAGAAATTCGCGCCGGACGGCACGTTCCTCACGGCGTTCGGTGCGACCGGTGATGGCCCCGGCCAGTTCGGCCACGCCATGGCGGTCGCCGTGGCCGACGACGGCACGGTATTCGTCGCGGATTTCCTCAACAACCGCATTCAGAAATGGCGGCCCCGGGAGTAGGCTATTTCGCCTCGTGATGGTCCTTACGGCGCGGGTACGCCAGATCCGGGTGCGGCAACTTCTGTACGAAGCTCACGGCTCGCTTCTTCTCGCCCGGGCGTTCACTGGCCGCGACGCGATATCGCACACGGGTTCCGCCGCCATCCGATGCAGCGACCACCACAGGCTTATTACGAGCAACGCTGCGCTGATCGGCACTAACATCGACCAGACCGCTGCGAGCGTGGCCGTCAACTGCAGGCCGATCACCAGGATCAGGGTCGGCACACAGCAGGCCGCACCGCTGATCAGCGCCGGGATCGTTCCGATAAGGGCGTGTACGCCGCGTGCGCCGCGCATCCCGAGGGTGCGAAAGCCGTAATAACTGACGGCAAAATTCGCGCCGACGAGCAAGCCGAGCACGAACCCGAGCGCGAGGTTTGGAATCGACACGAACAGCAGGAGTGGGCCGAACCGAAGTGCTGCGACTGGCTCGAAAAGGAACGGGGCGCGCTGCCGGAAGACAAGGGCTTGCCAATCGGGGACGATCTGCAAGCTGATGAAGGGCCCCGTACCGCCCTGGGCGACGGTCAGATACTGCATGGCAGCGAGATAAAGAACGAGGTATACCAACAGCGACAGGATCGCAGTGACCAAAAATCGCCTCTCGCGCAGTATCGAAACCAGCAACTCCAGTTTCATGATCACTGCAGCAATTGCGTATCCGGGTAAAAGGCCTTCCAGGCAAACCACATGGCGTCGAAGGCGTTGATCCATTCCGCCGTGTCTTTGAAGGCGGCAGAATGGAAGTCCAGCTCCGGATCGTAGGTGACGACGACCGTTCTGCCGCCAAGTTGCACCTCTATCTGTTTCTCCTGGCGCAGACGGTCTTTGGCGATAGCAGCCGCATTGCCGGAGCGGTCCCTGAAGCCGACAACGACCGCCTTCGGATGCAATTGCCTGTCTTCTGTAATCGGGGGGAACAACAGCCGCTCCGACTCGTAGTAGCCTTTGTCGTTCTCGAGATAAGATCCGTAAGGGTCGCGATTGCTGCTGTAGTTTCGGAGAAAGCCGGTCTGTTGTGAAAGGACCCTGGTGTTCGGGTGCTTCTCCTTCCACTGCTCCCATGTGGTCCATGCGACAGGGAATTCGTCGAGCCTGGTCGCTCTGAGAGAACCGGCGATTGCTTTGCCCGGGATCTGCGGCCAGAGGGAATCCGTGGCGCGGTCATACATGATCAGGTTCGAATTCACCAGCCTTCCGGAGACGCCGAACGTTGACGGCGTTTCGCGGGCAAGGTTGCCCTTGAAGCCGATGGCGGTGCCGGTCAGCGGGCAATATGTGATGGAGAGTTGTTCGCCGTCGACTAACTCGTTCGCGATCTCGTGCCAGACGAGTATCCGCTGAGGATAAGCAGCAACGAATCCTTCGTAATCGATCCCGAAAACAATATCCTCGGGGACGAGCCATTGGTCGGCTTCCCCTGCGGAAGTGTATTGAGGATCGTCGACCGCCGGAATGCCGTCTTTTGGGGGACCGCCCGAGACGATATTTTTCTCGAGCAGCGAAAGAAATTCGTCCTCTTCGGCTGCGGGGACCGTGCTCCGGGCTGGAGCAGCTTGCGCCACGCGAACAGAATGGCTCCACAGTGTGGAAACGTCACTTGCCGATCCTGGATTGGACCAGGCGACAGGCGAGCCGATCAGTACAATTGCAGCAAGAGCGGTATTTTTCATCACGGCTGGTGCCTCCGTCTGCGACCCGGACCACGTCAATTTCCAATGTCAATACATTGGACCGGGACTGCCCCGGAATCATTACAGCGGCGGGGCGGGGCTACTGAACCGGTGGTGGCATGTGCATTGCAAGGAGCGAAGCCGTCCGACAGAGTCTACTTAAGGAACGTCTCCGGCAGCTCCACGTCGGTAGCCGTCGCCATGCACTGAAACAGCCGAACCGGACTCCGTGATGAACTTCGGCGGGACCCGCCGCTATTGAACGACCTCCAGTTCGATCTGTTCGATGGCCAGTGTGAATTCCGATCCGGTATCGTCTCCATCCGAGGAAATCCACAGACCCAGCGTTTCGATTGGTTCTTCGAACCTCCTGGAGAGCTGGAACCGGCCCGGCTCCGGCAGGTACAGTACCCGTTCCTCATAAAGCAAATCGCTGAGCGGATGATGGCGACTCGTCCCAACCTGATCGGCTTGCTGTGTCGTCGAATAGAAATTGATGCGCCTCACGCCATTGCCCTCGGGCGCCAGCTCGTGGAGTTCCAGTATCCAGTCAGCCGCCACACGGCGCTGGAACCAATTAAGCGTTCTATCGCCGGCTTCGACCAGCCCGACCTTCAGCACGAAGTCGTCGGAATTTTCGCTCCCCTGAACGGCATCAGCTGGGATATCGAGCTCACCGTTCCAGGTTGCCGTGACCGTAAACGCTTTCACCCGTTTCGGCGTTTCCAACTTGTAAACGAGTGGGCTCGAGGAACGGCCGATGGCGATGTGCAGGGCACCGTCTTGCACGCTTACCTCGTTTGGGGGAACACGGCGATACTCCGATTCCGTCCAGCCTTCCAACGCATCGACGGGCACGTTCACTATCTCGAGCGTTGTTACGAGGATCAAGCAGCCAAGGAACACATTATCTCCTGCTGAAGGTGTTGGAAAAGTATTGCGAAAGCGCCCTGTAGCGGCGGTCAGGTTAGCTGACAACAGAGTCCCAGCACGGCGCCGTAACCCTCCTGCGCGAGGAGAACGGACAGCGGCGTGCGGTAACCGAAGTTGAGGCCGATGAAACCCGGGGGCTCGAGCCGGAGCGTGCGGTCGATGAAATCGTAGGTACCCTGCATGCGCGGAGGTTTCGTAGCCATCGGGCCAAAGCCGGAAGAAGTGCGTCGCTTGATACTATCTGGCGGCACCGTTCAGACAGATCAATTCTGCGGAATATTTCTGTCCGACGACTCGAGCGCCCCGCTGCCCTGCGGCGTCTCGATGTCGGCGCAAGTTCCGGCAGGCACCATTTTCCAGGCGTTGGACTGGTAATCGATCGTTGACGTACCGGCGCAGCTTGTACCGGGGCCGGCCGCGCAGTCGTTCTCGCCGGCGAGGGCGACGCCGTAACATTTCTCCATCTCTTGTCCCCGGTCCTGGGCGCCAGCCGAGACGGCTGCGGTTGCGATACCGAGAGCCGCAGCTATGCGGCCGGCAACCAGGCTGGATCGTAATGACGGTTTGTCTGACATGATGAATCTCCTTCCAGTGGTGGTAAAAGTCTCCTGTCAATCAGACCGGGGTCTGCGCCGCGTTATTACGCGCGCCAGGTTCAGCGCCGCAAAAACGAAATACTTGACGCGGGTACAGGGTGTGCCGGCTGCCTGGTGCGGCCGGCGTACAAGATCAGGGTCCCGGGGAGGGAGCGTTACGGTCGAAAAATATTGTCTACACGTCCCTGATGACGTGCCCGCTCGATCTTGTCGTCGCGTCTTCGACGCAGGACGAGCCGTGTGGCATCCCGGGGTCCGCAGTGACGGGTCCCGGCTCAAGGCAACGAAAAAACAAACAGCGCAGCCCCGCGCGGAGCACCCATCATCTTTGGTGCGATGCCCGCGATCCAGCCGCCCCAGCCGGAGGGAATCGCAACGTATTGTCTGCCGTCGACGCTGTAGGTAATCGGGCTGCTGTGAATGCCGCTGCCTGTCTGGAAGCGCCACAGCTGCTCGCCGGTGCGTGCATCCCACGCAGCGAAGTGGCCGTCAAGCTGACCGGAAAAGACGAGGTCACCGGCCGTGGCGAGCACCGAACCGGCCATTGGATATTCGCTGCTCGACGCCCACACTTCGCGTCCCGTTGCCGGATCGAAGGCTTTCAGCGCCCCGGATTGCGGGTGGTCCAGCGTTTCCACATCACCGCCCCACCAGGGCTGTCCTTCCTTGAAGTCGGCAGGGCCGGTTTTAAACGTTGCCGTGTTTTCGATCACCGGCACGTATAGAAAGCCTGACTTCGGACTGTACGCGGCATGCGGAAAGCCTTCCTTGCCGCCCGACGGTCCCGGTTTGATCTCCGTGCCTTCAGGCGTGGGCCTGAGATGCACCGTCATCGCACCCGTGTTCGGATCGATGTCGCCCCATGTGGTTTCGGTGAATTTCACAGCGCGGACGAACTCGCCGTTCGTGCGATCGAGGATGAACAGATGCCCGTTTTTGTCGAAATGCGCGAGAAGCTTTCTGCCATCGCGGTCGAAGAGGATGTTTTCGCCGACGCCGTCGTAGTCCCAGAGATCGTGCGGCGTCCACTGATAGTGCCAGCGCCGCGTACCGTCGTCCGGGTCGAGTGCAAGCACCGAATTGGTGAAGAGATTCGCGCCCGGACGGAGATTTCCACGGAAATCCGGGCCCGGGTTACCCGTGCCCCAGTAGACGAGATCCAGCTCGGGATCATACGTCCCCGTGATCCAGGTCGTCCCGCCGCCTCGCTGCCAGGCTTCGCTGTTGCCCCAGGTCTCGCCGCCGGGCTCCTCCGGGCGCGGAATGGTGTAGTGCCGCCATACCCGCTTGCCCGTGTCCACATCGAAGGCATCGATGTGCCCGCGGACGCCGAACTCTCCCCCGGAGGCGCCTACGAGCACGAGATTCTTGACGACGAGGGGGGCAACCGTCGCGGTTTCGCCGGCCCGGATGTCTCCGAATACTTTCTCCCAGGCGACATCACCGCTCATCGCATCGAGCGCAATCAGATGCGCGTCAGGCGTGGCGTAGAACACCTTTCCCCTCGCTACGGCAACACCCCGGTTGATGTTGCCACAGCACAAGGGAGTGTCGAGAGGGACCGCATGCTGGTATTCCCAAAGCAGTTTCCCGTTAGTGGCGTCGAGTGCCCACACGTACCCGTTCCAACCCGATATGAACATCACACCATCGATAACGATCGGTGTGGCTTCGAAGCCATAGGTCGGATGCGCAGCCATGAGCGTCATCGGGGCGTGTTGAAAGGTCCACGCGACCTTTAGATTTTTCACATTGCCGGTCCGGATCTCATCGAGAGAGCTGAAACGCTGACCGTCATAGGCGCCGTAGTAAGTGAGCCAGTTGTGTGGCTCGGAGCGCGCTCGCACGAGCCGCTCGGAAGTGACGGCCTGCGCGACGGGCGGTGCCTGACCGGGGGAGGCGGCATTCAGGCTCGCGATCGGCATAGCCTGCTGCGTCTCAGGGCCGGTCTCAGGTGCATCGGCGCAGGCGGCCACCAGCACGGGCAAGAGAAAGCTGAACAAACGGGTGCAGTTGATTGTGCGGTTCATTGGCGGCTCCTCATATCTTCAGTGCCAATCGATTCCTGATGCTCAATCTGTGCTCACTCAAGGCCGGGGCTGTGGCGGGCGGTCCAGCCTGGCCTCGTCCGGCACTTCGCCGCCCACTACCACCATTCCCATCATCCCTCTCCCCATGTGATTGCCCATGGCATCGGCGAACATGTACATGCCCGGTGTGCCGAAGTGCACGCGGGCTCGACCGGTTTGCAATGGCGGCAGATCCAGGGCTCTCATGCCGCCGTCGCTCGACGCTACTATCATCAGGTGGTTTTGAGGATTTCGGTTGCGGAACAGGATTTCGAGGTCGCCCGGACGGTCCATCAGGATGACCGCGGGCCGCCAGACGGTCTCCTCCGGGTGGTGCTCCACGGCGATGCGCGCAATGCCGTCGTCTCCGATGTCAGCCTTCCCGCCTCCACCGACAGCGAAGAGCTGACCGAGCATTCGCTCGTTCGGCTCGTTCGTTTGCACCATGCCCTCCATCAATCGAGCCATCCCGCAGCCCGACAGCAGGAGCGTCACAAGAGTTATCAGGACGATGCGGATAACGAGTTGGAATGGCATAACTGCCCTCATTCACGTAGTTGTATGCAAGGAAACGCCCGCGCGGATCACTGGCATGTGCCCGACGCTAGCTCAGGTTAAGCAGCTTGGCGGCGACGTCCGCCAGGGTGTCGCCGATGCAATCCGGCTGCGCCATCACCGTTGGGAACGGTTTGCCGCGAGCGACGAAACCGGTGATCAGGCCCGCCCGTGCGGCCCCATGGATATCCCAGGGATGCGTCGCCACCAGAGCAAGCCGTTCAGGCTCCACGGACGCACAACTGGCGGCATGGAGATAAACATCGCGCCGCGGCTTCCATTGGCGAATCTCGTCGATCGAGATAGTGCGCTCTACAAACTTTTCGAGCCCTGCGTTCTGCAGCAGCTTCTGCGTAACGGTGGCGCTCCCGTTCGTGAGTGTGACGATTCGGATATCCGCCTCGTGCAGCTTGTTAAATGCAGTCGCGGCGTCCGGATGTGGAGCGAGTTCGGAGAAACCGCCGAGAATACTTTCCATCGTCTCCGGATCGACCGAGAATGCCCGCGCTGCGAAGAGGCTTTTGAGCGTTCCGGATGCAATTTCCTTGAAAGGCTTGTAGATGCCGGTAACCTCGAGCGCGAAACCATCGCGCAGGGTCTGCGCGAACCACGCCTCGAGCGCTTCCCCTGGCAGCCCTGCGG
>JBBDSK010000033.1:0-11188 GCA_040904985.1 Woeseia sp.
TTCGTTGCCTGAAGCTTCTTCTCTTTACCGCCAGCGGCCACTTCCGACCTGCGACGAAGCATGCCTCGGCATGACCCGTAGCGAATCAATCGGTAACCGGCGCGGCTCGTTCATCCTCTCGGCGCAAAACCTCGCCGGCCAGGGCGAGATACGCCATTGCGCCGCGTGACGTCCGGTCATGATACAGAACCGGCCTGCCAAAGCTCGGTGCTTCCGCGAGACGCACGTTTCGCGGCACCACGGTGCGGAAGACCTTGTCATTGAAATGCGCGACAAGCTGTTCCGACACTTCGTTCGAGAGATTGATGCGCGGGTCGACCATCGTCCGCAGAAGGCCGAACACTTCGAGCTCCGGGTTTACCGAGCTGCGCACCTGTTCGATCGTGTTCAGAAGAGCGCTGAGGCCCTCCAGCGCGTAGTATTCGCACTGCATCGGGATCAGTACGCCGTCCGCGGCGGTCAGCGCGTTCACGGTGAGCATGTTGATCGAGGGCGGGCAGTCGATGAAGATGAAGTCGTAGAGACCGCGCACCGGCGCCAGTGCCTTGCGCAGTCGCATTTCGCGGCCGATGTCCTGCAACAGCCGGACTTCCGCCAAAGTCAGATCCTCGTTCCCCGGCAGGACGGAGAAATTGCCCTCCGGCGCCGAAACAATGGTATCGGCCGCCGTCTCCTCCCCCAGCAGGACGTCACAGGCGGAGCGTTCGAGATTCATCTTGTCGATGCCGCAACCCATCGTCGCGTTGCCCTGCGGGTCCATGTCGACCAGCAGTACGCGCCGATGCGTTGCCGCAAGGGAAGCGGCGAGGTTGACGCAAGTCGTTGTCTTGCCGACGCCGCCCTTCTGGTTCGCAACCGCAATGACCTTGGTCATGCGACCTGCCACCTGGTCAGCCATGTCTGCGGCTCGCCGCGAATCACAGGCCTGTCCCCCGCCGGCGAAGGCTGACGATATGCCTTGCGTGCGAGTCGAGTCCTGGCACCGTAATTTCGGTCACATTGTAGTCCCACAAATTGGACAGGTCGTTCATGCTCGACAGTTGCCGCAGTTCTTCTTGCGGGTATTTTCCCTTGAGCGCCAGCAATACGCCACCGGCGCCCACCAGGGGCGCGGCGAGCTTGACCATCTCTGGAATTGCGGCAAACGCCCGGGCAACCACGGTATCAAAGCCCGTGCCGGGTGCATAGTGTTCCACTCGCGCTTTTACAGCGGCCGCGTTACCGACCTCGAGCCGGGCAATTAAATGCCTGACGAATGCAATTTTTTTGCCATTGCTGTCCAGCAGCTCGACGCGCAATGAAGGCTCCGCGAGGGCAAGCGGAAGTCCCGGAAAGCCTGCGCCCGTGCCGATGTCGAGCAGGCTCGTCCCGTTGAGAAACGGCCGCACGGCAAGACTGTCGAGAACGTGCCCCGCAACCATCGCCTCCGCGCTGTCGATGGAGGTCAGATTGAAGCGCTCGTTCCAGCGCCTCAGCTCCATAAGCAAAGACGCCATCTTCGCGCTCGCGCCGGGCGGCAGCTGCTGCCCCAGCGCCCGCACCCCCTCGTCGATCGCCCTGGCCGCCTGTTGAGCGTTCATATTGCGGGGAACCTTTTGCCATGCAGGAGCCGGCGGCTCCCGCGGCTCAGGCCACCAGCAGCGCCATGAAGTCGTCGACCGGTATGGCTTTCAGCGCTTCCCTGTCGTCGCATAGCGTTTCGAGCATCTGCCACTGGTTTGGTTTCAGTTTTGCCGAGACGCTTGTCTCGAACTTCTGCCGCAGTAGCGGAATTCCTTCCTCGCGCCGCAACCGGTGGCCTATCGGATAGTCTGCCTGCACCCTTTCCGTGCTCGTTCCATCACTGAAAAAAACCTGCACCGAATTGCCGATGAAACGCTTGTCCGGATCGTAATAGTCCGTCGTGAAGTCTTTGTTTTCGCGTACTTCCATCCGCGCCCGCAACAGGTCCACGCGCGGGTCGCTCGCCACAGCGTCCTCGTAATCGGCGGCCGTCAGCCTGCCGAAAACGAGCGGGATCGCCGTCATGTACTGCAGGCAGTGATCGCGGTCGGCCGGATTGTCGAGCGGCCCCGTCTTGTCGATGATGCGGATCGCCGGCTCCTGCGTCTCGATGACGATACGCTCGATATCCGACAGCCTGTCCTTCACCCTGTCGTGCAGCGTCATTGCCGCTTCGACCGCCGTCTGAGCGTGAAACTCTGCGGGATAGGAAATCTTGAAAAGAATATTCTCCATTACATAGCTGCCATAGGCGCGAGGTAATGAAAAGGGCCTGCCCTTGAACAGAACGTCGTAAAAGCCCCAGGTCTTCGCCGACAATGCCGACGGATAGCCCATTTCATCCCGCATCGCGACGAGAGCCAGCCGGACGGCTCGGCTGGTGGCATCTCCCGCCGCCCAGCTTTTGCGAGAACCGGTATTCGGCGCGTGACGGTAAGTCCGGAGCGCGCCGCCGTCGATCCACGCGTTCGACACCGCATTCATCACTTGCGCCGCCGTGCCGCCCAGCATGTGTGTCACAACCGCCGTCGACGCGATGCGCACCAGCAGGACATGGTCAAGCCCTACCCTGTTGAAGCTGTTCTCGAGCGCGATCACGCCCTGGATCTCGTGCGCCTTGATCATCGCCGTCAGCACGTCCTGCATGAGCAGCGGTTCCTCGCGTTGCATACGCCGTTGGCGACTCAGGTAATCCGCCGTCGCCAGTATCGCACCCAGGTTGTCCGATGGGTGTCCCCACTCGGCCGCCAGCCAGGTATCGTTGAAGTCGAGCCAGCGAATCATCGTTCCTATGTTGAACGCCCCCAGCACGGGGTCGAGCTCGTAAGAAGTTCCCGGCACGCGCGCGCCGCCGGCCAGCGTGGCTCCGGGCACTACCGGACCGAGAAGCCTGGTACAGGCGGGGTAGTCCAGCGCCTGAAAGGCGCACGCCAGCGCATCCATAAGACCGTAGTGAGCCGTCTCGTAGGCGAGCGGCGAGTCGATCTCTTTATTGCAGGCGTACTCGGCAATGCCGAATAGTACTTCGTCGGGTTCGGCGCGTTTGGCCGAACGCATATCCGCTACGGACATTGTTTCTCCAGTCTGTGCATACGTCGGTTTGCGGCAACAGAAGCGGGCAGGCGCCCGGAGCGTCAGGGACGCTCGTCGATCGGTGTCCACTTCTGCAATGGCGGACCGACATAGTCGGCCGCAGGCCGGATCAGCTTGTTGTCGGCGCGCTGCTCCATGATGTGTGCGGCCCAGCCAGTGATCCTGGAGCACACGAAAATGGGCGTGAACAGGTAAGTAGGTACCCCGAGAAAATGGTAAACGCTGGCCGCGAAAAAGTCGGCGTTGGCGAACAGTTTTTTCTCGTCCCACATTACTTTTTCGATCGCTTCCGAGACAGCATAAAGTCGCTTGTCGCCCGTCTCTTCGGAAAGGGTCTTCGACATTTTCTTGTTTACCGCATTGCGCGGATCCGAGGTCGTGTAGACGCGATGGCCGAAGCCCATGATCTTTTGCTTGCGAGCCAGCATGTCGCGCACACCGCTCGACGCCTCGTCAGGGGAATTGAATTTCTGGATGAGTTCCATCGCAGCCTCGTTCGCCCCCCCGTGCAGCGGACCGCGCAAGGCGCCAATGGCGCCGGTAACCGCCGAGTGAAAATCGGAAAGTGTCCCGGTGATGACACGGGCAGCAAAGGTCGAGGCATTGAATTCGTGCTCGGCGTACAGGATCAGCGTGGTGTCCAGAGTGCGCCGGTGCAGGGCCGAGGGGGGCTTGTCATGCAGCATGTTGAGGAAATGTCCCGCCACGCTGTCGTCATCGGTCTCGGTCTCTATGCGTGTGCCGTCCGCGTGAAAACGGTGCCAGTACAGAAGAATCGAGGGTAGACATGCCAGGAGCCGATCGGCAACCCCGCTCTGGTTCGAGAAGTCCCCCTCAGGCTCGAAGTTGCCGAGCACGGAGACCCCGCTGCGCAAAACGTCCATCGGATGACTGTCCGCGGGAAGCATTTCCAGAACCTGGCGCAGGTATTCCGGCAAAGCGCGCAAGGACTTCAGGCGCTTGATGTAGGACGCCAGTTCCTGCCGGTTCGGCAGTTTGCCGTGCATCAGAAGGTAAGCCACTTCCTCGAAAGCGGCATTGTCCGCCAGGTCGTAAATATCGTAGCCGCGGTAAGTAAGGCCGGCACCTTCCTTGCCGACGGTGCAAAGGGCTGTCTCTCCGGCGGAAACACCTGCAAGGCCTCCGGTCTTTTTCTTTGCCGTCATGTCTTCTCTCCAGATCTCTGCTTGATTGCCGCTTGCTTTTTTCCGCCGCCCGGCGCCGACTCGTCGAACAGCGCGTCGAGCTTTTGCTCGTACGCGTGGTAGTCGAGAACATCGTAAAGATCGGCACGGATCTGCATTCTTTCCACATACCCCTTCTGAGTGCCCTCCCGGCGAATACCGCGGTAAACCTCGTCGGCTGCGGCCGCCATCGCGCGCGAAGCGGACAGTGGATAAAGGGCGAGCCGAACGCCGGCGTCCGACAGTTCGCCGGTCGTAAAAAGCGGCGTCTGGCCGAACTCGGTAAGGTTTGCAAGAACCGGTACGGCTATTGCGGCGGTGAACTCCCGGTACTCGTCGAGGCTGGTAAGCGCCTCGGCAAAAATCATGTCCGCCCCGGCCTCCACGTACTGCGCCGCCCGTTCCAGCGCCGCCTGCTGGCCTTCCACTGCATGGGCATCGGTGCGCGCCATGATGGCGAATTCCGCGTCCGTACGCGCGTCCACCGCCGCCTTCAGGCGGTCAACCATTTCCGAAGCGTCGACCAGCGCCTTGCCGGGACGGTGTCCGCAGCGCTTGACCGATACCTGGTCTTCAATATGGCAGGCCGCGGCTCCGGCCCGGGCGATCTCGCGCACTGTGCGACCGATCATGAACGCGCTGCCCCAGCCAGTGTCCGCATCCACGAGCAGCGGAAGTTCCGTCGCATAGGTGACGCGGCGGATGTCTTCGCAGACGTCATTGAGGGTGGTCATCGCCAGATCGGGCAAACCGAAGGAATGGTTGGCGACACCCGCTCCGGAGAGATAAATCGCTCGGAATCCAGCCCGCTCGGCAAGCAAGGCGGCATAGGCGTTGATCGCACCGACGACCTGTAACGGCCTTTCCTCGTCAAGGGCTTGCCAGAATCGCCCGCCGGCGCTCGATGCCATGTGTGTCTCCAGATTCCAGAAGTAAGTTCTAATCTCGATTAAACAGGAAGCCCGACCGGGAACCACGGCGCCAGCAAGGAAACGCAAACCTGCTGTGGCGAGGGGCCGGGAATTCTAAACCACCGGGGCAGTGTTTCCCAAATAGCCTCATCGGGCTATAAAAAGCCTCACCGCGCAATTTCGACGACGGTCCGGCCCGTGACGCTGCCGTCGAGATACGGCTGAAAGCATTCCGGCAAACGATCGAACGATACGGTCCGGCTGCCGATGGTGTCCAGGTGGCGTGGCCGCAGGTCGTTGCCCAGCCGCTGCCATACCTGCAGCCGCAGATCTCGCGGAGTGTCCACCGAGTTGATACCCAGCAGGCACACCGCCCGCAGGATGAAAGGCAGCACGGTGGTATGCAGCTCCATACTCGCCGCGAGGCCGATGCACGCAATGTTGCCGCCGTAGCCGACCGTGCGCGTGAGCCAGGTCAGCAGCTCGCCGCCGAGGTTATCGATGCCGCCACCCCACTGTGCCTTTTCCATCGGGCGCTTGCCCAAATCGAGCTCGCGGCGGAGCAACACCCGGCGCGCACCGATGCTCTTCAGGTAGTCCGCCTTGTCGGCCTTGCCGGTAACGGCAATGGTTTCATAGCCGCGGCCATCGAGCAGGTCGATGGCGATACTCCCGACGCCTCCGGTCGCGCCGGTTACCACTACCGGGCCGCCATCCGGGCTCTGGCCGTTCTGTTCCATGCGGTGAATGGCCAGCGCCGCGGTATAACCTGCGGTGCCGATTTGCATGGCCTGCAACGGGCCCATGCCGTCCGGAATCGGCACGACAGCGTCACCGTCGACGCGCGCGTACTCGGCATACCCGCCATCACGGGTTTCGCTAAGCCCGCAGCCGTTGACGAGCACGCTCGCACCGGGCTGGAAACGATCGTCCTCCGAGCTTACGACGGTCCCTGCCAGATCTATGCCGCCGACCAGCGGGTAGCGGCGCAGAATCTTGCCCTTTCCCGTCGCAGCCAGTGCGTCCTTGTAGTTGACGGTCGAGTGGCTGACGCGGATCACGACATTTCCGGCCGAGAGGTCGTCCAGGCCCAGCGTGGTAAAGCCAGCCTCTATCCGGCCATCCCTTTGATCGATTCGATACGCCCGAAACGTCTGCATGCTTCCTCCTTATGCGGGGCTGCGATGATCCAGCCAGTGCTCGAGCCCCATCGTGTTGAGCGCGACGTCGACATCGAGCAGCGCGTGGAGCCGTCGTTCATCGCCGCGGAAACCGTGCTCCTCCAGCCGTGCCACGAGATAGTGGTACATACCTGCCCGCATTGCGGATGTGCGGTCCGGCTCTTCTGCGTGGCGCTCGGCGATGGCGACGAAATCGTCGATTCTGCGATGCATGTCGCTGGCAAGACGCGTCAGGCTCGTGACGAGACTGTAGTGCGTGAGGTAGAGCCGGGAGGGACCGAGGCCCATGATGCGGTCGAGCGCCTTGTGCGCCTCGACGGGATCGAAGTGCACCGGCGTTGTGGTCGGAAAGATGAATTCGCCCGCGGCGGTGTCGAATTCACGGTAAGAAATGCCGAAGCTGTCGCCCGTAAAAACGCCCTCCGAGGCCGGGTCGAAAAGGCAATAGTGATGCCGCGCATGCCCTTCCGTGAAAATACATCGCAACGGACGACCTGCCAGGGTCAACTCGTCGTCATCCGTCACCACCACAATCCGGTCTTCGGGAATCGGCGCGATATCTCCGTACATCTCCCGCACCTGGTCCCTGCCGTAGACAGCCTCGGACCCCCTGACCAGCTTCGTCGGGTCCGCCATGTGCGGGGCGCCGCGCGGGTGCAGCACAGCGCGGGCATTAGGCAGCCGCTGCATGAGCTGTCCTGCGCCGCCTGCGTGATCGAGGTGCACATGGGTGAGGAAAACGTAATCGACCTCGGCTGCGTCGATATCCTGCGACTGAAGCGCTTCGAGAAGAAGCGGCACGCTTTTGTTCACGCCTGTATCAACGAAGGCGGCGCGTCCGTTCTCGATGACAAGATGGCTCGCATCGAGCTGCGGCCGTACGTACTCCGTATCGACGGCCCAGATGCCGTAGCCGAGATCAGTCCTGCGTGCGTGATCCACCATTGCGAGCTCCAGTCCTGCGAGGCACGGTCGCCATAGCATTTGCGAGCGGCCGCGAAACGCTCACTGTCCTTTCTCGCCGAGCGTGTATAAGCCATCCTGCGCCGCATAAAAAGCGGCCAATCGTTCGATGTCGGCATCGGTGAGGCCCGCGCTGAAAGCCGTCATCACTGTGTTGCGCCCGCGCTCGCCCTCCCGATACTGGAGCAGCGCCTGCCCGAGATAACTCGCATGCTGTCCCGACAATACCGGCGGCGCCGGTGAGACGTCCTTGCCCTGCGTTCCGTGGCAGGCGACGCAGGCACGGACCGCTTCCAGCGACTCCGCCGCCTGCTCATCCACGTCATCGACAGCCTTCGGCCCCTGCGCCGCGATCCAGGCCACGATGTCCTCGATATCCTGGTCGCTCAGTACCGCGGCCTGTGCGCGCATCGTGTGGTGCTCCCGATCCTCGTCGCGATACGCGCGCAAGGAATTCACGAGGGCCTCCGGTTTCTGGCCGCCGAGCTTGGGCACCCGGTACGACGGATACGCGTTGCGGTAACCGCGGATGCCGTGACATCCGAGGCAGGTATATCCAAGCAATTCGCCGCGCCGGACATCGCCCTCGGCCAGTGCATTCTGCGCACCCGGCGCCAGTATCATGCATACCAGCACCGCCGCGACGACTTTTGAAATGAGTCTTTTCACGTTGATTTCTTCGGGTTTCGAGGAGCCGGAACAGCTTCCGGACAGCGGTTGAGCGGGATATGGTAGAGACACCGACGTGTTATTTCTAGCAAACGGGGAAGAAAGAGTCCCCGCGGCCGCAAGCGTGTTGCACGAATACGCGTTGCGACTTGGCGGCGCTTCTGTAGAGTGGGAAGCTCGGTCCTCGCCCTTGTCCGGCCTCAAACTACCCGTTCCCGGTCCACCTGCGCGTGCAGAGGAGATGTGTTTTTGAAACGAGTGTTTGTTGTGGTTCTGGTGGCGCTCGCGCTCATTATTCTGATCTCGCCCGGGATCGTGGGACGACTTGCCGAAGAGAATCTGAAGATGAGCCTTCGCTGGGTCGAAAGCGAGGGCGAGGATGTGCGCGTCGTCGAGGAAAGCTTCCGGCGGGGCTGGTTTACGGCAGAGGGCCGTCACCGCATCGAGCTGGAGAGAGGCGAGCTGCGTTCTGCCGTTCTCGACTTTGCCGGGCAGGCGGAGGGTAATCGCGATAACGAGCATCCGGCGTTGATTATCGATACCCGGATCGATCACGGTCTGGTACCGCTCACCTCCATGGCCCGCCAATCGGGTTCGCTCCTTCCTGCTCTTGCCAGCACGCATTCCACCCTGCAGCTCGATCCTGGTGACGGCAATATCGTCGACATACCGGGCAACGTTTACAGCCGCGTCGGCCTGTTCGGGGAAACCGCGTCACGCTACCTGGCGGGACCTGGTACGTTTGACAACGACGGGCAAAAGGCGGAGTGGGGTGCCGCCGACATCGCCGTTACCGCGAACCCGTCGAGCGGCCGGGTGCAATGGCAGGGGACGGTGGAGGGAATGTCGTTCGTCTCCGGCGGCGACTTCGCGGAGGTGGGATCGATGCGATCCAGTGGCGACGTGGCGCCGGGTGGATTCGGTTTCACGGTCGGCTCGATCGAACTGGATATCGAGTCGCTGATGCTGCGCCAGGGGCAATCCCCCGACAACGGCGCCAAAGCGCGATTCGAAGACCTGGTACTCGACGCCAGAAGCGAAGTCGACGGCGATCGCGTCAATGCGAATTCCACGCTGAAGGTCGCCGGCATCGCGGTGCCGGGGTTTGGAGACGCAGAGATCAACGTGGACGTCGCCGTCAGTGGTCTTGACGGTTCTTCGCTTCGAACCATTATTACGGCACTTCAGGATGCCGCCGGTCGAAACGGCGCGAATGTCGCGCTTTATCCGCAGGTCAACACGGATTTGCAGCGGCTACTGGCGTTCGGCGGCGAGCTGAGGATAAACCGTCTGGACTTCGCCCTGCCGCAAGGGGACCTGACGACGCGCATGCTGGTCACGCTGCCGGAAACGGCCGCGGACGGCCGCTTTTCAGTGCCGGCGATGCTGCTGGCTTTGACGGCCTCGGCCGATCTTCGAATTCCCGTTGCGCTGATCGAGGTGGTGCAGGCGGGCAATCCGCAGTTTGGCGCCCTCGTCGCCATGGGCTTTTTGAAAAGGGATGGCGATGCCTACGTCCTGCAGGCGGAGTATGAAAAAGGACTCCTGACGGTTAACGGCGCACCAATGCCGATTCCACTGCGCGGACGCTGACAGGAGACGTTTGAACTGCTCAGGTCAGGTCGATGTCTTCAGCGCGATGGCAGGCTACGGCGCTGCCGTCCAGAAGACGCGCGTGCGGCACGTCCGCGGCACAAGCGGGAACGGCGAATCCGCAGCGGGGGTGGAAGACACAACCAGCGGCGGATGCATCGGCCGAGGGGATTTCGCCGATCGCGGACACGCACTGCGGCCTTCGCCGGGGATCGGCCGACGGTACGGAATCCAGCAGGAGGCGCGTGTACGGGTGTTGCGGTTTTCTGAACAGTGCGTCGTTACCTGCAAGCTCGCACAAACGCCCCTTGTACATGACCAGAACCCGATGGCTGATCTGCCGCACCACGGCAAGGTCGTGAGTGATGAAGACCACGGACAAGCCGGTTCTCCCTTGCTCCGCCTGAATGAGATTGATCACCCCGGCCCTGACGGTACCGTCCATCGCGGCCACGGCTTCGTCGCAGAACAATATGCCGGGCTCGAAGGCCAGGGCGCGGGCAATCGCGACCCGCTGCGCCTGTCCGCCTGACAGTTCATGGGGACGGCGACAAAGAACCGCCTCGTCAAGTCCGACTCTTGCAAGCGCAGCGATGACCTTCTTGCGCCGCGCCGGCGGCGCAAGACGCGGAGTTCGCAGCGCGAAAGCTTCGGCAAGCGTTGACTCGACAGTCATCGACGGGTTGAGCGAGGCCACGGGGTCCTGAAAAACCAGCTGCATCGCATGGCGCTGCGCTGCGGGGCGGAGATGCAGGTTCGCCGCTGCGCGTTTCCCGGCAAGATAGATGGCGCCGCTGTCGGCTGCAATCAATCCAAGGACAGCGCGTGCAACCGTGGTCTTGCCCGAGCCGGATTCGCCTACGATCGCGAGCGTTTCACCGCGCTGCAGGGAAAAGCTCAGGTCCCGCACCGCGGCGGCAGGTGCGTGCCGCGCATGCCGGTCGCGAAAGCTGACCGTCAGATTCTCGACCCGCAGCACGGCCGGTGATTCGGCTGGCCGCGGCGGCGGCAGGGCATCGAGGCGCGGCACGGCGGCCAACATCGCCCGCGTTTCCACCCGCTGCGGCCGGTCGAACACCTGCGCCGTGCTGCCCTGTTCCACAACTCGCCCGGCGTGCATCACGAGCATGCGATCGCAATTCTGGGCAACAACGCCGAGGTCGTGAGTAATCAACAAAACGCCGATCCCGGCTTCCCGGCGGAGCTCCTGCAACAGGGCGAGGATCTGTGCCTGCACCGTGACGTCGAGTGCGGTCGTCGGCTCGTCCGCAATAATCATCCCGGGGCCGCAGGAAAGCGCCAGCGCAATCATCGCCCGCTGCCGCATGCCGCCCGAAAGCTGATGCGGATAAGAGCGGTACTGTCGATCCGCATCAGGCAGGCCCACGCGATGCAACAACTGCCGCGCCTTTGCGGCCGCTGCCGCGCCTCGCGCCAGGCGGTGCCCTTTCAGCACGCAAGTCAACTGCTCGCCAATGCTCAAATACGGATTGAGCGCCTGCTGCGAATCCTGGAACACCATCGCTATGCGCGTCGCGCGAACCCGGTTCAGTGCTTTCGCCGGGAGGCCGACCAGTTCGACGCCGTCCAG
>JBBDSK010000034.1:0-11038 GCA_040904985.1 Woeseia sp.
GGTACGGCTCCCTCCTTCACCAGTACGCCCATCGAAACAGCGACTGAAGGTGTCGAGTACCGCTACGACATTACCGCGACCGATCCTAACGGCGACCCCCTCGTAATCACGGCGCCCACCTTGCCCGACTGGCTGACCTTTACCGATAACGGTGACGGTACGGCGGTCCTCACGGGCACGCCGACGGAGAACGATCTCGGCGAACACGACGTAAGGCTCGAAGCTACGGACGGCACTGACATCGCAGTGCAGTTGTTTACCATCACGGCGTTGGATGCGTCATCCGGGAACAACCCGCCGGCATTTACGAGCGACCCCGTGACCGAGGCGTCCGAAGGCGCGGCTTACGCGTACGACATAGCCGCAACGGATGATGATGGCGACCCGCTGACGATCACTGCGCCGACGCTGCCAGACTGGCTGACCTTCGAAGACAACGGCGATGGCACCGCCAGTCTTACCGGTTCGCCCGCCGCCGGCGCCGAGGGCGAGCACGACGTCGTGCTGGAGGTTTCGGACGGTACGGACGATGCCATGCAGGCCTTCACGATCACGGTCGCGGCGGCCTCGTCCGGTAACACCGCTCCCGAATTCACAAGCACCGCGGTGCTTGATGCGACGGAGGACGAGGAATACAGCTACGAGATAACCGCAACGGACGATGACGGCGATGCGCTCGAAATGACGGCGCCCACCCTGCCCGGCTGGCTGACCCTGACCGACAACGGCGACGGCACGGCGACACTGAGCGGCACGCCCGGAAACGCCGACGTCGGCGAGCACAGCGTGGCGCTGGAGGTTTCCGATGGCAGCGATACGGGCGCGCAGGAGTTCACGATTACCGTGGAAGCCGCCTCGGATCCGGCGCCCAACCCGCCGCCGCAGCCGCCGAGCGGCGGTGGCGGAGGCGGCTCGCTGGGCCTGCTGTTCCTTCTGGCCCTTTCGTCATCGCTCGCAGTCCGGAGGCACAGGCAACGCGGCTGACCGCGCTTCACAAGGGCGCGAGACAACGGCAAGCCCTCCCCGCGGGGAGGGCTTGCTAATCGCTCCAGGACGCTTCGTCCGCATGCGGTGACTCCCCGAGATCGGCTCGCTGGTAGGCCGGACCGCTGTCGCGCCGGAGATTGAACGCGGTATTGATGAGGCCGACATGCGAGAACGCCTGCGGAAAGTTGCCAAGCTGGCGTTGCAAGTGCGGGTGGTATTGCTCGGCAAGAAGCCCGAGGTCGTTGCGCAGAGACAAAAGCCGGTCGAACAGCGCCTCCGCATCGTCGTGCCGGCCGAGCATAAGATAGGCATCGGCGAGCCAGAAGCTGCACACAAGAAACGTACCTTCATCGCCAGCGACACCGTCGTCCGTTTCGGCGGTACGGTAGCGCAGCACAAGCCCGTCTTCCATGAGCTCGCGCTCGATCGCTTCCACGGTGCCGCGAAAGCGCGGATCTTCCGGGGGCAGGAATCCGACGACCGCGATCAGCAAGAGCGACGCATCCAGCGAGCTGGCATCGTAATGCTGAACGAATGTGTTGCGGTCCGCGTCATAACCGCGCTCCAGCACCTCGGAATGAATTTCATCGCGAATGGCGCGCCATCTTTCGACGGGGCCGCAAAAGCCGAATTGCTCCACGCCCTTGATCGCCCTGTCGAATGCGACCCAGGCCATCACCTTCGAATGGACGAAATGCTTGCGCCCGCTTCGAACTTCCCAGATGCCTTCATCCGGCTCTCTCCACACTCGTTCCAGGCGGCAAAGAACCGCCTGTTGAAACCGCCAGGCCTCCTCGCTCGGGCCAAGCCGCGACTTGCGGGTTGTATGGAGCGCGTCCATGAGCTCTCCGAAAACATCCACCTGCATCTGATCGTAAGCGGCGTTGCCGATGCGCACCGGGGAACTGTTCTCGTAGCCGGGCAGCCATGGCAGCTCGATTTCAGTCAACCGACGTTCGCCGCTGACACCGTACATGACTTGCATCTGATCCGGCGAACCTGCATCCGCGCGCAATATCCACTCTCTGAAGGCTCCGGCCTCTTCGAAGTAGCCTGCATTGGTGAGCGCGTATAGCGTGAGAGTCGCATCACGAATCCAGCAGTACCGGTAGTCCCAGTTCCGCTCCCCCCCGATCTCCTCCGGCAGCGAGGTCGTCGGCGCCGCCACAATGCCCCCGCTCGGTACGTAGGAAAGCGCCTTGAGTGTGATCAGCGACCGTTCAACGGCTTCTTTCCACCGCGGATTCTCGAACTCCGAAAGCGGGCAGCCTCGCGTCCATTCACGCCACCATAGCGCCGTCTGTTCGAGCCTTACGCTGGCATCGCCGGTAAAATGCGGCTCACGGTGCAGGGGGTGATAGGCAAAGGTGAAGGGAACGGCGCCACCGCCGCTCACCTCGAATTCCGCGACGGTACGAAAATCCTCGCCGCGCAACACCGCAGACGTCGTCAGCTCCACCGCTTCGGAACCAGCCACCGCATGGATGCCGTAGTCGCGATGCCGAACCCAGGGAATCGCTTTGCCGTAGCCGAATCGCAGCGCAAGCTCCATTCTCATCGGCACTTTTCCGGAGACGCCCCTGACAATCCGTACCACGTCGACTAATTCGGGGTCCTCCGACAACGGCATGAAATCCACGACCGTCACCGAGCCAGGCTCGGTCTCGAAGGTCGTTTCGAGGATCAGCGAGTGCGGCAGGTAGCGCCGGCTGATTTTTCGCACCTTGCAGGCTGGGGATATTCGCCAGAAACCGAGGTCGGATGCTCCGAGTAAAGCCGCGAAGCAGGCATCGGAATCGAAACGGGGAAGACAAAGCCAGTCGATCGAACCGTCCGTCGCTACCAGCGCCCCGGTCAGCATATTGCCAATGAAGCCATATTCCTCGATCCGCTTGCTCACGCTGAATCCCGGCTGCGGCCGCGGGCCCGTTCGCTCAGCGACGGTCGTGACATTCGTCCACCCAGCTCTGCACCTCCGATGCACTCCGGCGCGACCGAAGCTGCTCTGTCATGTGAGACGTCGGTACGACCCGCGACGACGACAGGTCCACACTGAAACGACGGCGCGCACCGATAGGCCATTCGGTATAGCCGTGTACGGCCGCAACGCATACCTCGACCAGGTAGCCGCCGTCATCCTGTGCAGGCGGGCGGGCGACGTCGTCGAGCTGCCGGCATATGCCTTCAAACGAACCGAGCGTGAGGGACGCGCCGACCTGAAGCGGCCCCTGCTTCGCCTGCTCGATCGCAGGAAGGTCTTCCCCTCCCGATGTATCGTGCAGACGTGCGCCCGCGCCGTCGCGGAAGGCCATCGAGCAAAGTACGTGGACCGGCTCCTGCCCGAGGTTGACGAGCAGGCAGGTAGAGCCCGTCCTTCCCCCGCCCGCCTCGTGTATCACCAATTGAGCGGCGCGCTGGCGGCGAAAGCCGTCGTAGAACAGCCACGCATAGAAAGTCCACACGACAAACATACCGACAGATGCCGCAGCAGACACCAGCGGCGCATTGTTTTGCAACCAGTCCACGGCCTCTCCTCTGGCGGCACCTCCGTCCGCGCGACCCACGGCCGGATAGTTGCAACTGTCGTGCCAGATCGTTCGGCCGCGTCTGAGCGATTGACGCGTGTCCTCGAGGCCCGAAAAATGCCGTTACCTGAAGATGGCCGCTAATTTTTCGACGATTTCAGTCACAGGCTGATCGATGCTGATCGTGACAGCAGAGGCAGGCTCTTCAAGAGTCCGGAACTGCGACTCCAGCAGCTTTGGATCGAAGTAGTGTCCTGTTCTGGCCTGCAGGCGTTCTTTCACTTGTTCTCTCGTTCCTTGAAGGTATACCCACGTCACATCGCTGCACTGCGCTTGCAACCGGTTGCGGTAGGATTCTTTCAGGGCAGAGCAGGCAAGCACGGCTCCACCCTTCTTGTTCCATGTCGGAAGATGCGCCGCGAGCTCGCCAAGCCACTCGCTGCGATCAGCATCGTCAAGGGGCGTGCCCTTGCTCATTTTTTTGACGTTCTTCCGGGAATGAAAATCGTCCGCATCCTCGAATGCCAGGCCCAGTCTTTTGGCCAATGCCCGCCCGACCGTCGTTTTACCGGACCCGCTCACACCCATGATAACGATGATCATTTCGAACAGAGTCCCTCCTCATTCTACGAGTCCCTCCGCGGAGAGCTTCGGGGCAGCCGCCCACCCAAAGCGATCGCGCCCGCGAACAGCGCTGCCCCGATAAAGGCGGCCAGACCGCGGACAGCGGCGAGGGAAATGTCGGGAGCCACCCGTCGGGCCTCCTCGCCGAAACGGCCATGAGCACCGAAGTTGCCCGGCACCGGCTCAAACAGATTGTCCGCCCTGTCCTCGGCCGGCTCCCGGTCCTGCTGGCCGCCGTAGGCCAGCTTCGCCAGTATCCTGTCTACGACGCCGGGCGCCGCCACACTCCCGGCCAGGAGCTTCAGCGATGAGGTGCCGATCACCAGCTCCCGCGGCGCGGTCTCGGCGGCGCCAACAATCGCGGACGCCACTGTTTCGGGCTGGAAGACCGGCGGTACCGGCCGGGGCCGACATGGCATCTTGTTCCGCGCCCAGTCGAATTGCGGAGTGTTCACCGCGGGCAGCACGATCAGGCTGAGCCGCACGGCACAACGATCGTGCATCAATTCGCCACGCAGCGACTCGGTAAACCCCCGGGCCGCAAACTTGGCGCCGCAATAGGCAGCTTGCAGCGGCAGGCCGTGGTAAGCGAGAGCGGAGCTGACGTTGATGATCGTGCCGCGGTTGCGCGGCCGCATGCGCCGCAAAGCGCTCATTGTTCCATGGACCTGGCCCAGGTAGGTGACGTCCGTGACCCGCCGGAACTCTTCCGCCGTTATTTCGGCGACGGGGGCGAAGACCGTGACCATCGCCGAGTTTACCCAGACGTCGATCTCGCCCTGCGACTGCTCGGCCTGGCGGGCCGCCGCTTCCACGGCCTCCGGGTCGGAAACGTCAGTCGGCACGGCCGACGCCCTGCCTCCGTTGCCTTCGATGTCGCCGACGGCCGCGGCAAGACGGCTTTGGTCGCGTGCCAGCAGGGTCACCCGCCAGCCGTCAGCGGCAAAACGATTCGCCGTGGCGCGGCCAACGCCTGCGGAGCCGCCGGTAATGACAGCGTGCCGGCTCATGCGCCCTGGCCGGCCGGCCTCTGCCGTTGCTGCCTGCCCGATACCGGAATCGAGCCCGTCACGATCGCGATCCTGTCTTTGAGACTGTCTGTCACGAGTCCTCCTGCCCACTCGCCTTGGGCTTTCACTCTTCGCCGATCCGCCCCGTCGGTCACGGCGGCCTCGCCACCGGGACAAAGCAAGAAGCGTGCCGCCCTGCCGATGGAGCAGGCAAAAGTTTTGAGCCGCATCGAGGTACGCGCGAGGAGCGGGGCGAGTAGCGGAACTCAACGGTATATGAACGTCAGCGAAACCTTCAGGTTCGTTGTCGATGAGGTATTTTCGATCCCGTGCGGGACGCCTATCGGTGTAAAGACGTAATCGCCCGCCTTCACCGGCACGATTTCGTCACCGATCTCCATTTGTCCTTCGCCCGAGACGATGTAATAAAATTCATCGAAGGATCCCTCTACGGGATCGTTCAGTTGGTGGGTGTGAACGCCTTCGCTTGCGCCTGGCGGAATGTCATAGGTCAGGAAATTCGCCGGGAGAGAGCCGCGTTCGAAGGGAAAAACTTTCACATCGATAAGCCCTTTGCCCTCATGAACATTCGCCCATGCTTGCACGCCTTCATCTTCCGTATCCAGCAAGTATGGCTGATCGCGTTTCCCGGGCAGTCTTTCCCCGGAAGAGTACTTTCGCCTCAACATATCCAGGGGGCCCTCAGGCTCGTCCGTTTTGTCCTTGTCCTTCTCCATCTCGTCGCTCATTGTATGCACTCAATCCGGACCCGGTAGTGCTTCTTCCGTTCCGAAGACAAGCACCCGGGCGTCAGGGCCCAGCTCGAGCGTAGCAGCAAGGTCCTCTTCCCTGAGCAGCTCCATCAGTCCCGCGACACCGGCGGCGCCCGTAACCCCGACGTTCAGTCCAGCGGATGCTCCCGAGCTTTCCGACAGCATCCGTGCGGCATCGATGGCGGCCGCATCTTCGATCGCTATGAATACGTCCGCGCGTCGCTGCAGTATCGGCCAGGCCACCGGGGAAGCCTCTCCCGCCGACAGCATCTCCATGGCGGTTGCAAGATCGCCTTCAACCTTCCGGAGGGCACGATGCAAAGCGCTTTCCAGAAGACAGGCAGACGCCTCCGGCTCGACAACGATGACTCGCGGGCGACGTTCACCGTAAACCTCGGCGAAGACACCGGCGACTGCCGCTGCAAGCCCTCCGACACCTCCTTGTACCACCACGTGGGTCGGCGGTTGAGCGCCCGGGAGTTGCTCCAGAATCTCCAGCACCATTACGCCATACCCTTGCATGACGAGCCTGGTTGTCGGGTCGCTTTCGTCGTCACTGGTATCCGCAACGAGAAGCCATCCTTCCCGTTTCGCAGCAGCGTGGGCCTCCCTGACGGAGTCATCGTAGGTACCTGTCACTCGGACCACTCTGGCGCCCAGCGCCGTGATTGCTGCCGCTTTCGCGGGCGGCGCCCCCGCATGCATGAAGACGACACAGGAGCAGCCAAAGCGCTCGGCGGCGAACGCAACCGAACGCCCGTGATTGCCATCTGTGGCGCAGCACAACACCGTACGAGCAGGATTCTCCAGTTCACGCAGCCGCATTCCCGCAGCGTAAGCGCCGCCCAGCGACTTGAAGCTTCCCTGCCCCAGGCGGCCTGACTCGTCCTTGTACAACAGAGTTCCGAGACGCAGCCTGCGCGCAAGGGGTGCCAGCGATCGCAAGGGCGTGGGTTCGTACCCTTCCCACTGCATGATCTCGCGGCGGGCCGTCTCGGCCAGTGCCTTCGAAACCACCAGAGCCTCGCGCGCGGCGTAAGGAGCTCGAGTAGCGAGCGGGTTAATCAGAACGCGCATGACTCACGAGTTGAAAGGTTCGAAACCGGCGGGCCCATACTGATGAAAGAGGGAGATGAAATTGGGCGATGAAATTCGATGAAACAGGACGGAGGCACGCGTGCCTGTTGCCACAGGTGAAGTGTTGCTACTGAAAGAATATACGTCCAGCCAGGAAAAGGAGGACCCATATGGCCGCGCTCACGAGCACGGCGTTTCTCAGGCCATCGAGTATGTCTCCCCGGGCAGCCCTGGTCTTTCCAGGTCTCAGCACCGCCGAAGCGAGCTTCGGCTCCGGGGCGGCCGAGTCTGTTCCGGCCACATCATCGAAATCTTCGATACTTCCGCGTCGAAGGTCTCCCATAGGTTCCCCCTGCCCAAGCGAAAAATTCAACTTATCCATCCGCAGGCGCACTTGCCGCGAACCGGTTCACGCTATCGATGCACCGATGAAGCATCGGGAGGGAAAGTACTGCAACCAAAAGGATTATCCACCTTGCTTTTTCTTATTTGAGAGCAGTCAGCCAGAGAATACTCGCGCGGATTCGATCTGGCAACCCTGCAGGAGACGACGCAGCCGCCGTCCATCGAGCACGGCCTCGGCGGTCACCCCGCGAGGTCCGTGCGAGTACGATGTGTGCAAAATGTGAACTGGGAAGAGGCATTCTGGACCAAATTCCCCAAAGCTGGCTCCGGTGCCCAAACTGAGGAGCCTGCGATGGCTTCGCGCGAGCCTCGACTGCTGATCGTCGATGACGAACCAGAAATCTGTACATTCCTGGAAAAGGCGGCAGGCCCCTTGGGCTTCCAGGTGCGAACCTTGAGTTCTCCGGAAGCCTTCGTCGAAACGCTGCAATCCTTCCGTCCGATCGCCGTCATCCTGGATCTCGTGATGCCCGATTGCGACGGCGTCGAGTTGTTGCGCAAGATGAAGGATATCGACAGCGACGCGCACGTCATCGTCATCAGTGGCGTGGACCAGCGCATGCTCTCGGTGGCGCAGAATCTCGGGCAATCGCACGGTTTGAAAATGCTGGGCGTGATGCAGAAACCCATTAGTCTGATCGCACTCGAAGAGCAGTTGCGCAAGGTCATCGACGTGGTGAAGGCGTTTACTGCCCGCGACCTCGAGAACGCCCTTTCCCGATCGGAGCTGGTAGTACATTTTCAACCGCAGGTGAAATGTGATTCAGGTATCTGGACCGTGGATGGTGCCGAGGCATTGGTGCGGTGGAATCATCCCGCTTTTGGCCTGCTGCTGCCCGGCGACTTTCTGTCGGTCGCCGAGGAAAGCGACCTGATCACGCCGCTGACGCACTTTGTGCTCGAGTCCAGTATTCGGCAGGTCGCGGAATGGCGGCAACGCGGACTCGAGCTTGGCGTATCGGTCAATATGTCGGGCCGGTTTCTCAAGGACCTGGACTTTCCGGATCGTCTGAAATGCCTGTTGGGACACTATGAAGTGCCGGGCTCGCAACTGACGCTCGAACTGACCGAGTCGGCGGCCATGACAAATCCAACCCAAGCCATGGACATATTCCTGAGACTCCGGATGAACGACGTCAAGCTCGCGATTGACGATTTCGGCACCGGTTACTCATCGCTGAAACAGCTCTATCAATTGCCGTTTGACGAAATGAAGATTGACCGAACCTTTGTCTCAGGCCTGCCCGACGACAAGGAAGCGCAGACGATTGTACGTGCCACCATCGGTCTGGCGCATGCGCTGAATCTGACCATCTGCGCCGAGGGCGTCGAAACGCAGGCGGCACTCAAGTATCTGGCGGGCCTCGACTGCGAACGGGCGCAAGGATTTCTGATCAGCCCCGCAGTCGCGGCTGATAAAATCGAACCGCTGTGCAGCAAAAAATGGCGGTCGACCGGAAAAGCACGGGCGAACGTCTCGCGGCTATGAGTCGAGCACCTGCCTGACCGCAGCCGCCAGCTGGGCTTCATAGTAGGGCTTGTTGAGCAGCGGGAAGGCGCCCAGCTCGGTCATGCTATGCTTCGAGAAGCCGGAGGTCAGCAAGACTTTCAACTCCGGCTGGTTTCGAGCCGCCTCCCTGGCCAAAGCGACCCCGTCCATGCCACCCGGCATGATGACGTCGGTAAACAGAAGATCGAAGTCGCCCTGCTCGAGGCATTTGAGCGCTGCCGCAGCATCGTCGGCTGCCACGATCTCGTAGCCGAGTTCGGTGAGCATCGTGACCACCAGCCTTCTTACTCCCTCGTCGTCTTCAACCACCAGGATGCGCTCGCTGCCTGCTGCAGTGCCTTCCGACACCATCGATTCCATGGTGTCATTCGAGTCCATCGTCGACGCCGGTGGCACCAGAACATACAACTTGACCGAGGTCCCATGGCCCACTTCGCTGTAGATTCGTACGTGACCCCCGGATTGTTTCAGGAGACCGTACACCATGCTTAACCCGAGACCGGTACCCTTGCCCTGTTCCTTGGTAGTGAAAAACGGTTCGAATGCGCGCTCGAGTACGTCCGGCGGCATCCCGGTCCCGGTATCGCCAATTTCGATCAGTACGTAGTCGCCCACGGTGACGTCGGGGTGCAGCTCCGCGTACGCCGTACCAGCGCTGAAGCGATCGGTGCGGATGTAAAGCGTTCCACCCTCCGGCATCGCATCCCGGGCATTGAACGCCAGGTTGAGAATGGCGTTCTCGAGCTGCCCCTGATCGATCAGCACCTCCGGTAGATCATCGGCGAGCGAAAAATCAATATCGATGCGCTCGCTGACTGACAGTCTGACCAGTTTGCCGAGCCGACTGACCAGTTCGTTAACGACGGTCAGCTCGGGTTGCAGCATCTGTCGCCGGCCGAATGCCAGCAGGCGCTGACACAGCTCGGCGCCCCGCCAGGCAGCATCCAGCGCATCTTTCACCAGTTCCACCGTATCACTGCCCGCCACGCGCGATTCAAGCAACTGCAGGTTGCCGGTGACGATGGTCAGCAGATTGTTGAAATCATGGGCGACACCTCCGGTCAACTGGCCCAGGGACTCCATGCGCTGTAGCTGGATCAGTTCGTTCCACATCTTGCGACGATCGCTGATATCGAAAATATAGCCCTGCAGCGTACCTGGCGCCCCTTCTCCATCATAGATCGCCCGGCCCTTCTCCCAGACCGTCTTTTCTTCTCCGGACGCAGTGATGATGCGGTATTCAAGCTGAAACTCGCCGCCTGCGTCGATGGCCGACTGTACCTCGCGGTGCAGCCTGGCCCGGTCTTCTGGATGAACAATCTGATCGTAGGAGATCGACTTGTTGTCCACAAAATCTTCCGCTTTGTAACCGGTCAGGTTGACGCAGCCGCGACTCACGAAATTCATTGTCCACTTGGCATCATCCAGGCAGCGGTACACCATGCCAGGCAGGTTGCTCATCAAGTCATCGAGCGACTGTTTGCTGTCGGTAACGTCCCGAGCTACCGCATAGATCAGGTCCTCGTCGACCTGCGGCGTCGCCATCCAAGCCAGCCATTTGAACGAACCGTCTTTGCAGCGATAGCGGTTCTCGAAGCGCAGCACCGCCTGGCCTGTTTTCAGGTTTTCCATTTCGGCCAGCGTTGCCGCCCGATCGGCCGAATGCACCAGCTCGAGGAACGGCACTTCAGTCAGTTCGCCATCGGAATATCCCAGCAGTTTGCGGAACGCGGGATTAATCTCCTTGAAAAAGCCGTCCATGTCCGCCACGCACATCAGGTCCGGGGAAGATTCGAACAGCCGCTGCAGGTTGTGCATCACCACTCCTGGGTATCAGCCGCGTCGCACGAACTCGGCGCAACGGAGGCAATTATGGTCATCCTATCGGTCAGCAAGACCGGGCACAGTGATCTCATTCACAGAGTTGCGGACGCCGTCGATTCCCGGGCACCGCGAACACAGGTCGATCCGCTCGCGACCGCGGATGCGCTGAATGTCAGCGTGCGGCGCGCGGCTGCGCCATCCGTAATCGCTTTCGAAGTAGCGGTCGTTCGCTACGCCACGCAAGGAGTATTAGTGGCGGAAATATAAGGTTTCTCCGCTTGTTCGGTCGGCGGCCGCTGGAGA
>JBBDSK010000035.1:0-11030 GCA_040904985.1 Woeseia sp.
CCGCCAGACTTGATGCGGCGCCGCGAGAATGGTTCATTATTTGCGACGGGGTACTCTAGCTCTCCTGGCTCCCGTCGCCCTGCAGGCGCGTGATCAGAGCGCGCAGGAAAACCTTGTTGAAGCGCAACTGGCAGGCAGAAGACATCTGCTCCATGAGCGTAGAACTGACGCGCAGAATGGTCACGTTGCCGTTCGCCCGGATCGATGCCGTCCTCTTCGCGCCGCGAACGTAGCTCGTTTCACCGAAACAGTCGCCGTTGCTCAGCACGCCGAGTTTCTTCCCGTTAGCCTCGACGTCGGCCTGTCCGGACACGATGATGTAGAAGCGGTCGTCCATTTCCCCCTGCCTGACGATGTCTTCCCCGCCTTTGTACTCATGCCAGTCGCTCGCGCGCAGGACTTCCCAGATTTCCGCGTGGGAAAACTCGTGAAAGAAGGTGAGAGTCCGCAGAAGGTCGAAGTGCTCCTGATTGTCGAAGCTGTCGTACTTCGCACGAAGGTCCTTGTGAACCCGCGTCAGATCCGCTGCCATCGCAGCGCCGTTGGCGCAGCGCTTGAGCGGATCCTTTTGCATGCACATCGCAACGACGTTTTCCAGTTCCTCGGGCAGGTCGTCCCGATAGGTATGAATCGGCGGCGGCGTCGCGTAAACGATCTGGTGCAAAAGCTTCGACAGATTATCGGCGCGAAACGGACGAAAACCTGTCAGCAATTCATAAAGGACAGCGCCGAGGGAATAGATGTCGGAACGAGACGTTAGCTCTTCTGACTGTACCTGCTCCGGCGACATATAGCTGGGCGAACCGGCAATGCCCTCTATGCGGGAGATTTCGGAGTCGTTGCAGATCGCGATGCCGAAGTCGATGATCCTGACGTCGTTGTCCGTCGTCAGCATGATATTGCTGGGCTTGATATCGCGGTGGATTACGCCGCGGCTGTGAGAATAATGGAGCGCTTTCGCACATTTGTAGATAATTTCGACGACATCGTCCACCCGCAGCAAATTGTCCGGTCGGCAGTAGGCCGCCAGCGTTCGGGCGCCCTGGACGTGTTCGGTGACGACGTAGTACTTGCCGTCTTCCTCGCCCGCATCGTAAATCGGCATGATGTTCGGATGCTGCAACATGCCGACCATGTGCGCTTCGTTGAAAAACATTTTGCGCGACACGCGCGCCCGGTCCTGGTCCGCGTCTTCTTCTATGTTGTAGACCTTGATGGCCACGTCGCGCCGATAGTAGGGATCGTGCGACAGGTATACGGCGCCGGTGCTGCCCTTGCCGACTTTGTTGATGATGACGTACTTGCCTATTTTCTCCGGGACATCGGGCGATCGCTTGAGCTCGCTTACCTTACTGACCATTCAATCGCAACCTGATCTAGAACGTGAGCCACCTGCCGACAGCAAGAATTGTCGCGGCATACAGGGCAGCCAGGAGGTCATCGAGCATAATTCCGAGGCCGCCGCCGAGTCTGTGATCCAGGTCCCGAATCGGCCAGGGTTTCCAGATATCAAACAGCCTGAACAGCAGGAAAGCCGCGGCCCATAAGGGAATTGACGCCGGCAGCGTCACCAGCAGAAGGTACATGGCGACGATCTCGTCCCAGACGATGCCGGGATGGTCGTGAACACCTGCCCGACGCGCGGCCTCACCGCAAAGCCACAGTCCGGCCAGGAAAAGGGCCAGCGCGATCAGCAACTGCGGTTCCATCGGCAAGCGCGACGTGGCCCAGGCCAGCGGCAGCGCAAGAAGCGTTCCGGCCGTGCCGGGCGCCCTGGGTGAAAGCCCGGTGCCGAAGCCGAAAGCCAGCAGCATAACCGGCTCCCGAAGTACTTTTTGCCTCAGTTCGCCACTCAGGATCGGACCTTTGACTCCACCGGACGAGCGCGGCGTCATAACAAGTGCCCGCGGCGGGAAACGGCCCGGTCAGAAATGGCGATAACCGCCTCCTTGCCACGGACGGCGCTGACCGTTTTTGATGGTGAGGCCCGAGCCCGCTTCGATCTCCCCGATCCGCGTAAGGGGCAGGTCGAGACGCTGCGCAATGACTTCGACGCGCTTCGTATCCGCGGCTGTCACGGTGAAGCACAACTCGTAGTCGTCGCCGCCGTCCATGGCAAACGCCAGCGCCTGCTCCTGGCCGAATGTGCGCATGAGCGATTCCGAAAGCGGCAGGCGCTCCCGCTCAATCGTCGCTGCAACCCCGCTGGCCTGCAGCAGCTTGTCGAGATCGGTGCCCAAACCGTCTGACAGGTCGATGGCGGCGGTGGCGATGCCACCTATCGCAAGACCCAGGTCGACCCGCGCAGTCGGCCGGTAAAAGCGCAGGCTCAGGAGAGCGGCATCCGTATCGGATGCGCGATTCGGGCCGCTTTTCTGCTGCAGCAAAGACAGCCCGCCGGCGGCATCGCCCACGGTTCCGCTTATGAAAATCGCGTCGCCCGCTCCCGCGCCGGCGCGGGTCAGCGCCGTGCCGGGGTGCACTTCGCCGATGACCTGCACGCTGATCACCGTCTGGTCGCCGCGAGTGGTATCACCCCCAATCAGGGAGACGCCGTGCAGCCGCGCCGCGGCGAACAGACCGGCCGAGAAATTCGTTAACCATTCCTCGCGCGCCTCGGAAAGCGTAAGCGCGAGCGTCATCCATCTGGGCTTTGCGGCCATCGCCGCAATGTCCGACAGGTTGACTGCCAGCGCGCGGAAGCCGATGTGCTCCGCCGGGGTTTGCTCCGGATAGTGGACGCCTTCCACGAGCGTATCCACAACCACAACGAGATCGCGCTGTGCTGCAGGCGTGACCACCGCACCGTCGTCACCAATGCCGACTGATACGCCGGCCGCCTGCTCACCGGTCCGAAAGAATCGGCGGATCAGTTCGAATTCGTCCACGGTCGCCGAATCCCGTCAGGCGAGATCGGAGTCGGGAGCGCTGCGCTCGCCCTGCCGTCCTTCACCGGCGGCGCGGTCGAGTACGGCGTTGACGAACTTATGCCCGTCGACCGAGCCGAATCGCTTGCTGAGGTTGACCGCCTCGTTGATTACGACGCGGTAGGGAATTTCCCGCCGCCACTCGAGCTCGTAGAACCCCAGCAGCAACACTCCCCGCTCCACCGGATCAAGCTGTGCGAGCGGCCGATCGAGAAATTTCGCGGCGTGCTCCTCGAGCAGAGCGCGGTTATCGAATATCCCGCCCAGCGCTTCGTCGAAAAAGGCCTGGTCAACTCGCAGGTAATCGGGGCGTTCACGAAATTGCGCAAAAAGCTCTCGCTTGTCGTGCTCGGCGATCTGCATCTGGTACAGCGCCTGAACGACCAGTTCCCGTGCGCGGCTGCGTGGACCCGGCGATCCGCTTTTGCTCATAACACTGTTCCAGGGGGTCTGACATCATGGTCGGGGTTAGCCGAGCCGGCGCAGCAGGTTGATCATCTCGATGACCGCGAGGGTCGCTTCCTCGCCCTTGTTGCCTGCCTTCGTCCCGGCGCGTTCGATGGCCTGCTCGATGTTGTCCACCGTCAGCACGCCAAGCCCGATCGGGATACCGTATGCACGGGCCGCCGCAGAGACGCCGCGGATGCATTCGCCGGCAACGAAATCGAAATGCGGGGTCGAACCGCGGATAACGGCGCCCAGGACAATGATACCGTCGCTCCGCCGTGAGGAGGCAATTTTCTCGACGGCCAGGGGCAATTCGTAGGCGCCCGGCACGCGAACGAGCTCCATATCGGCATCAGCCGCTCCGTGCCGCCGCAGGCATGAAACGGCTGCCTTGATCAGCGACTCGACGATAAAGTCGTTAAAGCGCGACGCGACGATCGTAAAACGCGCATCCCGAGCCAGCAGCTCACCTTCTATCGTTTTGATTTTGTCCATGCTTTCGCTACCGGTCCTTCGAGTCCGTCGCATAGTAGATGCCGGGAAGCCGCCGCTCAAGGACTGGCGCACATCGAACGGGCCGGGAAGCAAGCCGCCAAAGCATCAATTCCGTCTTTACCATTTTCCAGGCAATATCCGATCAGCAATTCCGCCGGTATCGTCCCTACTTTTCGACGTACTCCGTGATCTCGAGGTCGAAGCCGGAGATGCCGTGCATCTGTTTGGGCGCGGAGAGGACGCGCATTCGCTGCACACCGAGGTCGCGCAGGATTTGCGCACCGACGCCGTAGGTTTTGACGACGGCTTCCCCGCGCCGGCGTTCACCGAGGTCGTCGCGTGCCTGCGAAAGCGACTCGACCGCTTCCATCAGTTCACGCGAGGATTCCTGCTCCCTGAGCACGACGACAATTCCGACGTCCTCGCGGGCGATGCGCTCGATGGCGCTGTCGAGGGGCCAGCCGAGCGTGGGGCTTTGTACACCCAGGATATCGCCCAGGGTGTCCTGGATGTGGACGCGAACGAGGGGTATTGAGCCTTTGCCGATGTCCCCTTTGCTGAGAGCGATATGAACGGTGCGGTTAACGTGATCGTCGTAGCAGTAGAGCCGGAACTCACCGTGGGCGGTTTGCACGGTCCTCTCCGCGATACGGTCGACGTAGCGCTCTTTTTCAAGGCGATAGCGAATGAGATCGGCAATAGTGCCGATCTTGACGTCATGCTGCCGCGCAAATGCCTCGAGGTCCGGGCGGCGCGCCATGCTGCCGTCCTCGTTGAGGATCTCGACAATCGTGGCAGCCGGCTCGAACCCGGCAAGTCGGGCGAGATCGCAGCCGGCTTCGGTGTGGCCGGCGCGGGTGAGGACGCCGCCGGGCTGGGCCATGACAGGGAAGATATGGCCCGGCTGGCTCAGGTGCTCCGGGCGCGCATCCGGCGCCACCGCAACCTGCACCGTTCTTGCGCGGTCGTGTGCGGATATCCCGGTAGTGATGCCTTCAGCGGCTTCAATCGAGATGGTGAAATTCGTTGCATGGCGGCTGTCGGTGTCGTCCACCATGAGCGGCAGGCGCAACTGCGCGCAGCGCTCCCTGGTCATCGTCAGGCAGATAAGGCCACGGCCGTAGCGGGCCATGTAGTTGATGTCCTGGGCCCGGACCTTCTCCGCGGCCATCAAAAGATCGCCCTCGTTTTCGCGATTCTCGTCATCGACCATGATGACCATCTTGCCTTCGCGGACGTCGGCAATGATCTCTTCAATGCTGCTGAAGGTCGTCGACGTCGCAGACGGATGTATCGTGGTGTTGTCAGGCATAACCGTACGCTCTCAGAAAATCCCGCGAAATGGTTTCGCAAGTGTTGTTGTTCGTATCCGCGGCAGCCGCGTCCCCTGCATCCCGCTGCAGCAGCCTTTCCAGGTACCGCGCGATCAGATCGACCTCGATATTGACCCTGCAACCGCTTGCATAACCGCTCGCGATGGTGGCCTTTGCGGTATGCGGAATGATATTCACTGTAAACGAATCCGCTAATACCTCGTTGATGGTAAGGCTCACGCCGTCGATGCATATGGAGCCTTTTCGCACAATGTAACGCCGATATTGCGGCGGGATCACAATGCGCAAGACCAGCGACCCTGCCTCGTCGCGGCGCTCCACCACCCTGCCGACACAGTCCACGTGCCCGCTGACCAGGTGGCCGCCCAGCCGGTCGGCGAGCGTCAGCGACGGCTCTATATTGACGCGGCTGCCCGCCTGCAGCTCGCGCATGGCGGTGACCGCCATGGTCTCGGACGATACTTCCGCATCGAATCCGGCATCGCGCAGTTCAACGGCCGTAAGGCAGGTGCCGTTGACGGAAATGCTGTCACCGATCTCGTAGTCCCGCCAGGGCAGGTCCGTGCAGCGTATCGACAGCCGCATATCGCTGCCTTGCCGCCGGAGGCGATCGACCGTGCCAACAGCTTTTATGATTCCGGTAAACATTCTCTTCTCAATGCGGCTCTTCGGGCGCCAACGGCCGGGCGAGGATGCGCAAATCCTTGCCCACACGGCGTGTATCGGTAATGTGCAGCCGTCTCCGATGTATCAGCCGGGTCCACTCCGGGGTGTCGAACATGCGCAGCGTTTCCCCGCCCATGGTATGCGGCGCCTGATAAATGACAAGCTCGTCAACCAGGTTACCCGCCAGGAGCGCGCCGGCGAGCACCGGCCCGGCTTCCACCAGAAGATCATTCACCTGAAGCCTGGCCAGCTCCTCGAGCACGGCCGGAAGGTCCACCCTTCCCTGCGCCGCTGCGACGCGCCGCACCATGGCGCCGGCGCTTTCAAGCGCTTTTTGCCTCTCGCCGCCATCGGCGATGCAGAATAAAACTGTCTCGCCCGGCTGCTCCAGCAGCTTCGCATTGGCCGGGGTGCGCAGCCGCGAGTCGATCACGGCACGAAGCGGCTGGTTCCTCATTTCTGGCTGGCGCACCGTGAGCAGCGGATCATCGGCCACAACCGTCCCGATGCCGGTCATAATTGCGCCGCAGGTGGCCCGAAGCCGCTGTACGTCCCGCCGCGCGGCATCCCCCGTTATCCAGCGGCTTTCCCCGTTTCGCATGGCGGTGGCGCCATCCAGGCTCGCCGCGACCTTCACCCGCACGAACGGCCGCTGCCGCCGGAGGCGCATGATAAAGCCCTCGTTCAGCTTGCCGGCCGCGGTCTCCATGAGCCCGCTGGACACCCGAACCCCCGCCTCTTCCAGGAGCTCCCGCGCGCGGCCGGAGGCTTCCGGCGACGGGTCTTCCAGGGCAAAGATTACTTCAGCGATTCGGCCGCGGATGAGCGCTTCCGTGCAGGGCCCCGTGCGCCCGGTATGGGAGCAGGGTTCGAGGGTCACGTAAGCCGTCGCACCGACGGCCCGGGTTCCAGCCGCCGCCAGCGCGTTCACTTCCGCATGGGCCTCGCCCGCATAGCGATGCCAGCCTTCACCCACGATCCGGTCGCCCTGCACCAACACGCAGCCGACGCGCGGATTCGGATGCGCCGTTGTCATGCCGCGCCGGGCAAGCTGCAGGGCGCGCGCCATGTAACGGCAATCGGCGGGGGAAAATCGGTCCACTTGCGTCTCAGTCTTTTTTATCGATGAGATCCGGGAGCAGCGACATCTGCTCGCGGTTGGCCGTGCTGCTGGAAATCTCCTGCAGGCGTTTTATTTCGTCCTGAAATTCGGTCACATCCTGAAAGCTTCTGTAAACCGACGCAAAGCGCACGTACGCTACCTCGTCCAGGCCGCGCAGTTCCTCCATCACCAGCTCACCGACCAGCCGAGACGGCACTTCGCGCTCGCCCATCGTGCGCAATTTGTGCACCAGCCGTCCGATCGCCTGCTCGAACTCGTCCGCCGGCACCGGGCGTTTTTCCAGCGCACGGACCATGCTGTTTCTCAATTTGGTTTCGTCGAAGGGCTGGCGGCTGCTGTCGGTCTTGATCAGCCGCGGCATCACCAGCTCGGCCGATTCGAAAGTCGTAAAGCGCTCGTTGCAGTCCAGGCACTGACGCCGCCGCCTGACCTGCCGGCCCTCACCGGCCAGGCGCGAGTCGATTACCTTCGTTTCTTCGTGACTGCAGAAAGGACAGTACATGGCCTCCGCCTGGCGCTACCGAGCGTCATTCATGAACGCTGCAGCGTTCCAGCGGAGGCGCGAAAACGCACATCAGACGTACACCGGAAAACGTTGGCACATCTCGAGAACCTGCCCCCGCACCCTTTTCGACAACACCTCGTTCCCGAGATCGTCGAGTATGTCGCAGATCCAGCCGGTAAGCCTCTTCGTTTCTTCCACGCCGAAGCCCCGTGTCGTAATCGCCGGCGTCCCGAGGCGCAATCCGCTGGTCACAAAAGGCGACCGCGGATCGCCCGGCACTGCATTCTTGTTCACAGTGATATTGGCGCGGCCGAGCGCCGCATCAGCGTCCTTGCCGGTGATCTCCTTGTCGATGAGGCTCAGCAAAAGAAGATGATTGTCCGTGCCGCCGGACACGACCTGGTAGCCCCGGTCGGTGAACACCCCCGACATCGCTCGCGCGTTGTCGACGATCTTGCGCTGGTAATTCTTGAAATCGGGCTGCATGGCCTCGAGAAGCGCAACGGCCTTGGCGGCAATAACGTGCATCAAGGGACCGCCCTGGATGCCGGGAAACACCAGGGAATTGAACTTTCGTGTGAGCTCGTCGTTTTTTCGCGCGAGAATGAGGCCGCCGCGGGGGCCGCGGAGAGTCTTGTGCGTGGTCGTGGTGACGACGTCCGCGATCGGCACGGGGTTCGGATAAAGCCCTGCCGCGACCAGCCCCGCGACGTGGGCCATGTCCACCATGAGCCATGCGCCGACCTTGTCCGCAATGTCCCGGAAGCGCTGCCAGTCGAGCACGCGGGAATAAGCTGAAAAGCCGGCGATGATCATGCGCGGCTTGTGCTCGTCCGCGAGAGCTTCAAGCTGCGCGTAATCCAGCAGCCCGGTCTCACGAACAACGCCGTACTGAACAGCGTTGAACAGCTTGCCGGAGAAATTGACCCTGGAGCCATGGGTCAGGTGCCCGCCATCGGACAGGCTCATGCCGAGAATGACGTCGCCTGGATCGAGCAATGCAAGACAGGCGGCGGTGTTGGCCTGCGAGCCTGAATGGGGCTGGACGTTCGCATAATGAGCGCCAAAAAGCCGGCAGGCGCGCTCTATCGCCAGTCTCTCGGCAATGTCGACAAATTCGCAGCCGCCGTAATATCGCTTGCCCGGATATCCTTCCGCGTATTTGTTCGTCAGCACGGAGCCCTGCGCCTCCAGGACCCTCGGGCTGACGTAGTTTTCGGATGCAATGAGCTCGATGTGCTCTTCCTGCCGTCGTGCCTCGCCGATGAGAGCTTTGAACAGCTCTTTGTCGTATTCCTCGATCGTCGGCGTCTCTGCGTACATGCGGCGGGGTCTCCTCGGGCTGGCCGGCAAGGCCGGCGAATACAGGGGATGGAAGTCTTTGGAAAGTCCGGGATTGTAACGCAGCGCTCAGCGGGACGCCGCCAGCGACTGTACGACCCGGGTCCAGGCGCGGGCGAGATTGCGCCTGCTGTAGCCGCCCCCGCCGGTGGCCACGATGCGCCCCTCGCTGTGCAAATCCGCCAGCTGGCACAGGCTCGAGGCCGCAGTGGCATGGGCTTCCTCCGAAAACCGGAGGTGCGTCAGGGGGTCACCCGCCAGACTGTCGGCACCGCACTGGAGAATGATGAAATCCGGCGAGGCCTTGTCGACGTAGTCGGCAATTTCCGCCCAGGCGGCGCGAAAATGCTCATCATCCGCGCCCGGGGGCAGCGGAATGTTCAGTTTGCTGCCCTCGGCCCGCCCGCGGCCCGTTTCATCGGCGAAGCCGGTTCCCGGGAACAGAAATCGGCCGTCCTCGTGCATATCCGCAAAAATGAGATCGGGGTCGTCCTCGAAGCCGTAAAACATGCCGTCACCGTGGTGCGCATCGATGTCGACGTAGGCGATGCGTTGCAGACCGTACCGCTTTCGCAGGTGCTCCACGGCAACGCCGCAATCGTTGAACACGCAAAATCCCGCCGCGTTGGCGCGCGCGGCGTGATGGAGGCCGGCAATGGGCACGAAGGCGCGACGCGTCTCGCCGCGCATGACGGCATCCACGGCAGCAAGGGTGGTGCCGACGACGTCGGATGCGGCGTCGAATATGCCGGGAAATGCCGGGGTATCGCCGGCATCGAGAAAGCCCTGTCCCTCCTGCGACAGGCGCGAGACGCGATCGATGTATTCGGTCGTGTGGAACAGCGCCAGTTCGTCGCGGGTAGCGCGGCGTGGCGCGGCATAATGAATCGCCGCTCCCAGCTCCGCGGCGGCGAGTTCCGCCTGAAACACATCGTGACGGTCCGGCCCGAACGGGTGGTCATTTCCAAACCCGTAGTTGGCTAGCGCGGTCCCGCGATAAACGTACACGGGAAGACTTGTCACATTGTCATTTGCCATCTGCTGCGGGTCTCGTTTCTATTGCGGCTTCGATGCCCGATAATGTCCAACAACTCGCTTATTAAACTTAAAGACAAGGTCAGGCATGGCGCAATACATCTACACAATGAACCGGGTGGCCAAAGTAGTACCGCCCAAACGCTTTATTCTAAGAGACATCTCGCTCAGTTTCTTCCCGGGCGCGAAGATCGGCGTCCTGGGCCTGAACGGTTCCGGCAAATCCACCCTGCTGCGAATAATGGCCGGCATCGACAAGGAATTCGACGGCGAGGCCCGCCCGCAGCCCGGCATCAACATCGGCTACCTGCCGCAGGAACCGGAGCTCGATGAGACCAAAAACGTACGCCAGAACGTGGAGGAAGGCGTCGCGGACGTGAAAAACCTTCTGTCGCGCTTCAATGACATCAGCATGGAATTCGCCGAGCCGATGGACGATAGCCGGATGACGGAACTCCTCGACGAGCAGGGCAAGCTGCAGGACGCCATCGACGCCGCGGGCGGCTGGGAACTCGACCGCAAGCTGGACGTCGCAGCCGACGCTCTGCGCCTGCCGCCCTGGGAGTCGGATGTCGGCAAGTTGTCCGGCGGCGAGCGGCGCCGCGTGGCCCTTTGCCGGCTTTTGATATCGGCGCCCGACATGCTGTTGCTCGATGAGCCGACGAACCACCTCGATGCCGCATCGGTAGCCTGGCTCGAGCGTTTTCTCGAGGAATATCCCGGCACCGTCATCGCGGTTACGCATGACCGCTACTTCCTCGACAACGTCGCCGGCTGGATTCTCGAACTGGATCGCGGGCACGGCATACCCTGGGAAGGCAACTACTCCTCCTGGCTCGAGCAGAAGGAGCAACGGCTGGCGCGGGAAGAACAATCGGAGAAGGCGCGGCAAAAGGCGATCCAGTCCGAACTCGAGTGGGTGCGGACGAATCCCAAAGGCCGTCAGGCAAAATCCAAGGCGCGCCTGAAGCAGTTCGAGGAGATATCCTCGCCTGCCTACCAGAAACGCAATGAGACCAACGAAATCTATATTCCGCCGGGTCCCAGGCTGGGCGACGTCGTGGTTGAAGTGGAAAATGTACGCAAGGCTTTCGGTGACAAGGTTCTGATGGACGGCTTGAGCTTCTCGCTGCCGCCGGGCGGCATCGCGGGGATCA
>JBBDSK010000036.1:0-10991 GCA_040904985.1 Woeseia sp.
TCGCCCACACGCCCGAGGCCGAGCTGCCGCTCATCGAGGACGACGGCGTGCGCGTTTGCCTGGTGGCCGGCTCCGCCTGGGGCCGCACCTCACCGGTGAAGGTCTTTTCCGACACGATCTATGCCGACGTCACGCTCGCCGCCGGCGGCAAGCTGCCGGTGGAGGCCGCGCACGAGGAGCGGGCGCTCTACACGGTGTCGGGCGAGGTGGCGATCGAAGGCGTTCGCTTCCCGGCCGGCCAGCTCCTGGTGCTGCGCCCCGGCGATTCCGTCACGGTCGGCAACGCCGGACCGGCGCCGGCCCGTTTCATGCTGGTCGGCGGCGAGACCATGGACGGGCCGCGGCACATCTGGTGGAACTTCGTCTCCTCGCGCAGGGAGCGCATCGAGCAGGCCAAAGCGGAGTGGAAGGCCGGCCGCTTCGATACGGTGCCCGGGGATGCGGAGGAGTTCATTCCGTTGCCGGAGAAGGAGACGATCGTTCGGTATCCGTAGTAGAGCAGGCGCGGTAGCCGCTGACCGAAGACTGCTGCGACTCAGGCGGCGAGCGGCCGTACCTTCCGGATTTCGGCCGCTGCCACGCTTCTGGCCTCTTCGAGTTCGTAGTCTGCCTGGAGTCCCATCCAGAACTGCTCGGATGTCCCGAAGGCGCGTGCCAGCCGGAGCGCCGTATCGGCCGAGACAGAACGCTTACCCAGCACGATCTCATTGATCCGGCGCGGCGGCACGCCGATTGCACGCGCCAAGGCGTTCTGGCTGATCTCCATCGGCTTCAGGAACTCTTCGAGGAGCACTTCGCCGGGATGTATGTTGGGGAGCGCGCGTTTCATAAACCACCTTTGCTAATGATAATCCGCGATCTCGACGCGATCGGCGTTGCCGTCGGTCCATACGAAGCATAATCGCCATTGATCGTTGATCCGGATACTGTGTCGACCTTTGCGGTTTCCCTTGAGCGATTCCAGCCGGTTTGCGGGCGGTATCCGCAAGTCCTCCAAGGTGCGTGCATTGTTGAGCATACGCAGCTTGCGCCTCGCTACCCGCTGAATGTCCCTGGGCAGCTGCCGAGAAACCTGGCCACGCCAGATCTTTTCGGCTTCCCTGTCCCGGAATTCTGTAATCACTCGCGGAGCATAACGTGACGCGTTATATAACGTCAAGCGTTATGGATGCAGAATCCATTTCCTTCCGGCTCCACCCACTCGGAGCGCACGCCTGAGGCGTTGCGGGGCGGCGGCTCGCGGCTGTTCGGCTTGCAAACGTGGGTCTCGCTGCCCGCCGCGCACGAGGAGACCGAGCCCGCCTTCGCCCACACGCCCGAGGCCGAGCTGCCGCTCATCGAGGACGACGGCGTGCGCGTGCGCCTGGTGGCCGGCTCCGCCTGGGGCCGCACCTCGCCGGTGAAGGTCTTCTCCGACACGATCTATGCCGACGTCGCGCTCGCCGCCGGCGGCAAGCTGCCGGTGGCGGCCGCGCACGAGGAGCGGGCGCTCTACACCGTGTCAGGTGAGGTGGAGATCGGAGGCGTTCGCTTCCCGGCCGGCCAGCTCCTGGTGCTGCGCCCCGGCGATCCCGTCACGATCGGCAACTCAGGGCCTGAGCCGGCCCAGTGGGGAGGCCTATGAACTTCGTAAGTTGCGCGACGAGCTATATCGAGCGCGCCGCGCCATTCTCGACCTAATGCCGCATGATCTTGAAGAACTCCTTACGTCCTACTATCAATGTGAATCAAGCAGCGAGACCTATCGTTGGCCAGACAATGTCGCATACAGAATCATCGACCTGATCCCCGATAAGACCAAAGAGACCACATACTTCGGTGAAGTTCGGGCGAACTATCCTCTGTGCGGACGGCGAACTCAAGGACCATTCGATGAAGGATTCAAACTGCCAGAGGGGATGCGAAGACATCTAACTGGCTATGGTAATGCTCGACAGTGTGACGTGATGTATGCAGCGGAGGCTCTGGCGCGAGACTATTGGTATGAACAATTTTCTGAAGAAGAGGCGGAAAACGAGCGCAAGAAAATAACGGATCAGCAGCAGAGGCGCGCCTCGGAGCTGTTGTATTGTATCGGTCCAGAAAGCCCGCCTGCATTGATTGATGAGGGGGTATGGCCTCCTGAAGAGGTCCGAAGCAAAAAATCAATGGATTGGGCAGAGGATCGGCTTGGCTTGCTCGGTTTCACTGTATCCACAGATGGCAACGTCAAATCGTACACGCGCGAAATGGACGGGATCTTGGTGTACGCCGATCCACGGCGGTCAGGCCGCATAGACTTTTGTGTGTATACACAACCACGAGAGGGAAGCAAGAAGGCGCGGGGCCACAAGCTGCGATTCACGCCGACTTTCTACATCATGGATCGATGGAAGAACGATCTACCCGGTAAATTCGTGGACCGAGCACGTGAAGCAATTGGGAGATTGCGAATTTAGCTTTGGCCGTCCCAGAGCCTGCGACCTCATCGAAACCATCATCATCCCCCGCTCCCGCGGCCTCGAAGTCCGCCGCGCGCTCCAATCCGCCAAACGCCACAAAGTCGGCTCCTTCACCTTCCTCGACCAGATGGGTCCAAGCGGCTTCGGCGCGGGCGAGGGGCTGGATGTCCGCCCGCACCCGCACATCCACCTCGCCGCCGTCACCTACCTCTTCGAGGGCGAGATCATGCACCGCGACAGCCTCGGCAGCGAGGTGGCGATCCGGCCGGCGCGGTGAACTGGATGACTGCCGGGCGCGGATCGTCAAGCTCTTTGCAGCGGAACGGGCGACGAGGAGCGACAATGTTAGAGCTTGTCAGATTGCGCGATTGCCGTGAGTGCCCTTTGAGCGGCCTCTCTTAACTCATCGAGCCGTCCGCAGAGAACGTCAGCGATGACCGCGCTATCGAGGTCGTCGTATTTATGTCGGATGAAATTCCCGATGCCCCGGATGCCAGGCCAATCGATTTCGGGCGCGAGTTTTCCTGCCAGATCCGGCTCGAGCTTCTCGAGGCGGATCGCGGCCTCACTAATCACCAGAAATTGGCGCTCTATGCCGCTGCGTACCAGCATGTCATGGTGCACGGCCTGATCGACGCCGCCGGCGCTCTTGGTCCATGTCTGTATCAGGTCGATTGCCGCGATGATATCAGCGAAGCAGCGCTGCGCTCGCTCAGAAGGCATTCGCGCGGTCCCGCGAAACCGCCGCTAGAAGATCAGGCCTGCGGATGGGGTCGACAAGAAGGTCGACATCGAAGCCGGCAAACGCATCTTCCAGTAGCGACTGAACCGCACCCAGTTCAATGAGGTCGAGCCGCCGACCCGATGCTGGCGTGACAACAATATCTATGTCGCTGGATGCCTGCGCTTCGTCACGCGCGAGGGATCCAAACACCCCCGCATGAGAAATGCCCCGCGACTCCAGTCGGGAGCGCTGTTGGCGCAGGATCTCGAGAGCTCGCGCACGATTTAACATGATGCAAAATATAGCACGCTCGCTCCGCGGAAAGAATGGAGCCGGTGAGCCAGTGCTGTTGTGAAAAGTCGGGTTCGCATCATGCTCCAGGACCACGGCCGACGAGCGTGAACACGGCCTCCCCGGGGATCGTGTGCGGGGCGCCGGGCGCTTTCCCGCAAGATCATAGCAAGTCGCAGTTATTGTCTCTGTGTAAACGTTGCCGCTTAAGCAACACGAAAATTCCGACGGTTGTTAAAGCGCGGAAGATCACCATCACTACTTGAGCTCGACCTTGCCGACGGTGAGGCGGCTGCGGTCCATCTGGCGTTGTGCCGCGTAGCTCGGAGGTGGGCCTTAGCATCCTGAAAAAGGCATTTCAAGCGGCCAATATGGATGCCTCCAAGCTAAAGGGGGTGTTGTCATTTCGTGGTGAATGAAGCGCCATATTTTTGTTTCAGCGACATTTGCAGCGCCTGCCCGGTGCACAGGAGCTATCGCGTTCTCGCATAAGAAAATTGGTGCTGTGGGGGAGGTTCGAGTTCGTTGAAGGAGACAGGCAGCAAAGCGAAGATGGGTATTGGAACTCGAGTCCGACCTTTTTCTTTTTTTGGCTTCGGGACGGCGTCGGGCATTCGCTTCCGCCGTCCGCCCTTCATTCCTTCAAGTATAGTGGGCCCGGCGGGAATCGAGAGAAAGAGAACGATGCTGCCCGAAGGCTCGCGGGCCGCAGAGGCTGTGCGGCCGAGGGCCGGGCACACGCGGCGATCAGCGCGTTCGGCCCGACGAGGTCGGTGACCCTGCCGGCGTCGCAATCGTCATTGTTCCCATTTTGGGGATGTTCGTACCCGATTCGGGTATGGCGACATGCGTAGTCAGCTCATAGCATTCGATGAAAGGCAGGAGCCGAGGGGCGGCTCGTCAGATTTGGTCGGAGAGGACAACGAAACGAGCTTCGTGGTGGGCAATCAACGACCGGCCGGCGATCGGCGGTGCCGCGACATTCCAAATCAGCGACCTGCTGTGCCGGAAGATTTGCAAGGACCTCGGCATCGATAAGCCGTAGCCTTCGGGATCGATCTACATCGGTGACCGCGAGTGCATATCGGCCTGATCTGGACGAAGGCTTAAGGAGTCCATTCCGTTGCCGGCGGAGGAGAGGATGGTTCGGTATCCGTTAGCGGCGGAACTCCGCGGAGGGATTTCTTGAATGAGAAGCATTCTCAGTCACCGGGGACTCGACGATCCATTGAACCCAAGTCGTCATTTCGTACGCATACCTGTGGAGTGAGGAAGCCGCACTCGGTCAGGTCGAGGGCCGCAAGGATCGGCCCTGTGCGATCGTACTGGGATGCAGAGTACGGCATTGGAATGATCATGGTCCGCTATGCCTGAGGAACAGGCCATGGAAGAAGATCGAGCCTCCTGGCCGGCATTGCCCTACGCCAAGTGGCAGGACACCTGCACCACGCAGCATCTCTGGACGCAGATCGTCGGCAAGATCCGCCTCGCGCAGGCGCCGTGGTTGTATCATTTCTGGCATGCGACGCCCGTGGCCTCAGCACGTCGCCGATTCCTTATCGTGAGCGGCTCTTCCAGATCGACTTCGATTTTATCGACCACGTACTGCTGATACGGACCGACGACGAATCGGAACGGAAGCTGCCGCTCAGGGCGGAAACCGTGGCGATGTTCCATGCCGGGATCGCTTCGTAAAAGGACACCTCGGCGGAGGGATTTCTGGAATGAGAAGCGTTCGCAAAAACGCTTCCGCGGGGATCTAATCGGAGCCGAGATGACGCACACGCTGCTCACATGAAAGGGGGACGCAATGTTCAGAATTATTTCAACTTTCCTGCTGGTTTTCGTGCTTTCGGCTTGCGCCGATCGCGGGCTTACACCGGGCGAGGGCTACGTGGACGTCGAAGGTGGCCGGATCTGGTATCGAATTGTCGGAGCCGGGAATGAGACGCCACTTCTTTTGCTGCACGGCGGGCCCGGGGCGCCAAGTTACTATTTGAACCCGCTTGATCAAGTCTCGGCAGATCGGCCGGTAATTTTTTATGACCAACTGGGAGCCGGACGCTCGGATCGGCCGACGGACAAGTCTCTATGGCGTGTGGATCGGTTCGTTGACGAGGTGGTTGCGATCCGGGAGGCACTTGGATTGAAGGAGATTCACATTCTGGGGCATTCCTGGGGCAGCATGCTCGCCATGGAATACATGCTGACGGAGCCGGACGGCGTGCGGAGCCTGATTCTCGCGAGTCCGGCGCTTAGCGTCAGACGCTGGGCCGAAGATGCGGAAAGACTGATCGCACAGTTGCCGGAAGACATGCAGCAAGCCATCGCACAGCATGAAGCAGCGGGAACAACAGCCGATCCCGCCTACCAGGCGGCCACGATGGAATATTACAAACGGTATCTCTCGCGATCCGATCCGTGGTCGCCCGATCTCCTGAAAACATTCGATCACCTGAATGCGGAAATTTATACCTACATGTGGGGCCCGGCTGAATTTACCGCTACCGGAACCCTGCAAAACTACGAGCGCGAAAACGATCTTGGCAGTTTAGACTTACCCGTGCTATTCACGACGGGCCGATACGACGAGGCAACACCCAAATCGGTAAGGCACTATCACAGCCTCGTACCCGGTTCGCGCATCGTGATTTTTGAAGACAGTGCTCACATGACCATGCTCGACGAGCCGAAGGCGTACGCAGATGCCGTCCGCCAGTTCCTCAACGAGGTCGACCGGGTTCATTGAAAGTTATGACGCGTGTGCTCCCGTGGAGCAATCACGGCCATCGGCACGCCGGCTGACGCCGCGGGCAAGACCTGTTCCTACCCTCCTTGCCGGAGAGGGTTTCGAGGAAGTTCTGATCCAGGCGTGAAGCGCTGAAGCCGAGCGAAGCCGGGAACGTCCCTATCGACGTTTTCGCTCGCCCTGGCAGCTCGGACAGAGATACGCCGTTCGGCCCTGCACCTTCAGCGTCGCGATCTTGCCGCCGCAGCGCGGGCAGGGGGCACCGCGCTTGCGGTGCGGCAGAAGCCAGGTCTTCGGCACCCGCCGCGCAACGTCCTCGGTGCCGGCGCCTCTTTTGACGGCCATGTCGAGCACGCGCCGCGTGGCGCGGTAGAGCTGCTTCACCGTCGAGTCGTCGAGCGCGGCGATGTTCGTGCGGGGATGGATCTTCGCGTGATAGAGGATTTCGTCCGAATAGACGTTGCCGATGCCGGCAAAGAGACTCTGGTCCATCAGCGCTGCCTTGATCGCACCGCGCTTGGCGCGCAGCCGATCGCGGTATGTCGGCTCATCCACCGAGGCCGCGTCCGGCCCGAGTTTTTTGCTGCGGATGAAATCGTCCGCGTCCTCCACCAGCTCCACCCTGCCGAGCATGCGTTTGTTGACGTAGGCAAGATGCTCGTCGCCCGCGAAGTCGAATCGCAAGCGGTCGTACGGTGGATCGTCCTCATCCTTGTTGAAGTGCTGCAAGCGCCCCGTCATTCCGAAATGAAAGGCGAGCCAGTGGCCGTCGTCGATAGCCGCGAGCAGATGCTTGCCGTGCCGGCGCGCACGTTCGAGGGTGTGGCCCTTCAGCGCACGCTCGAGGCCCGGGCCGGAAATACCCTTCAGGATCCGGGGTGCATCGACCGTCACGCCTTCGATCCGCTTGTGCAGGCCGTGCCGTTGCAGATACCGGCAGTAGTTCTCGACGTCGGGCAGCTCGGGCATTGCATATCCCTCCTGAAATCAATTGGCGGTGCAGGCACTGACGTCGAACCGGAGAACGTCTGATACAGCATACTCGCAAGCTTGAGGACGGAATATCCGGATCACGGATATCGAGCGAACCGGGCAGAGTCATTGTCGGTCCTGCACAATACTGATCGATTAGGTGATTGCCGCCCCCGACGGAGCATCCGCATGTCCATCGCCTACGGCAGCCGGCAACCCTGTGACGAGGCGCGCGCCGCGACGCGCGAGCGGGCGATCCCGTGCGCGCAGCGTGACAAGCCCTGGGTGCTCGCGACCGCGATCCTCGGTTCCAGCCTCGGGTTCATCGAAGGCTCCGTCGTCAACCTCGCCCTGCCGGCCCTGCAGGCGGACTTCGAGGCTGCCTCGACGGGTGTGCAATGGGTCGTCAATGCCTACCTGCTGATGCTCGGCTCGTTCATGCTGATCGGCGGCTCACTCGGCGATCGCTACGGGCTGCGGCGCATCTTCATCGTCGGCACCGCGGTGTTCGGCCTGGCGGCACTCGCCGCTGCGCTGGCGACCTCGCTTTCCGTGCTCGTCGCCGCGCGCCTCCTGCAGGGGCTCGGCGGCGCGCTGATGGTGCCGGCAAGCCTCGCACTGGTCGGCAGCCATTTCGAGGAGCACGAGCGGGGGCGGGCGATCGGCACGTGGGCGGGCGCGTCCGCGCTCACCACCGCACTGGGTCCGGTGCTCGGCGGCTGGCTCGTCGACCAGTGGGGCTGGCCCGCGGTCTTCCTGCTCGTGGTGCCGCTGGCCGGTATCACTGTGGCGATTTGCTGGTGGCGCGTTCCGGTCAGCCCGGCACGCGAGCGGGAGAGACTGGACTACCCGGGCGCCCTGGCGTTGACCGCGTCGCTCGGCTCGCTGATCTATGCCTTCGTCGCACCGGTGACCATCGTCGGGCGGGCGCTCTTACTGTTGCTGGCGGGCATTGCCGGCGCTTTGTTTTTGTGGCGCGAGCAGCGTTTCCACGCGCCGATGCTGCCACTGCGCCTGTTCCGCTCGCCCGTGTTCAGCGGCGCCAACGCCATGACGTTTCTTTTATACAGTGCGCTGAACGGCGCGTTGTTCTTCCTGCCGTTCAACCTGATCCAGGTGCAGGGCTACTCGGCGACCGAAGCGGGCGCCGCGTTCCTGCCGTTCAGCCTGATCATGGGATTCGGCTCGACGCTGGCCGGCGACTACATCCGCAAGGGCAACCCGAAGTCGATCCTCACGGTCGGCCCGCTGATTGCAGCGCTCGGCTTCATGGCGCTTGCGATACCGGGGGAGAGCGCGGACTACCTCACCGGCTTTTTGCCCGGCATCCTGCTGATCGCCGTGGGCATGACGCTGGCCGTTGCGCCGCTGACCACCGTCGTCATGAACTCGGTGAGCGCCGGAGAGACGGGCCTCGCCTCCGGCGTGAACAACACTGCCGCCAGGGTGGCCGGGGTCGTTGCGATTGCGGCGCTGACGGGGATTGCCGTCAGCCATTTTGGCGGTGCCGTCGTAACCGAACTGCAGGCGCACGCGGTTCCGCCGCCGCTGGTAGACGAGCTGGCGCAGCGGGCGTCCCGGCTGGCCGATCTCGAGGCGCCCCGTGGTACCGCGGCGCCCGTTGCGGCGGCTGTCTCGGCAGCGGTCGCCTCGGCCTACGTCGGCACGTTTAGGGTAGTCACGCTCGCCTGCGGACTCATTGCGGCGTTGAGCGGCCTCATTGCATGGTTTTCGCTGTCGGCAGGTCGAGCGCCTGAGGTCCGGCCGATCCGGGACGAATGACGGCCGTTTCCACCATTGCGCGGCGATGGTTGCTGAACGCGCGCGAACATCAGCGTCCGTAGCCCGCGCGTTTCTCATGAACGTGCTTGTCCGATCCCAGCTCGAAAGCCACGCCAGCAGTGGCCTTGACATCCGATGTTTGATGCGAAATCATCATCCCCATGAGAACGACGCTCGACATCGACAACGACGTACTGCAGGCGGCGAAAGAGCGCGCCCGGCAGGAACACCGGACAATCGGGCAGGTTCTTTCCGCACTCGCCCGACGCGGGCTGACGGCGCCGGACGAACCCGCCGCCGTAGCGGAGCCGAAGGCGGTTTACGGTTTTAAGCCCATCCCGCGGCGGGGCGGCCTCGTCACGAACGAGCTCATCGACAAGCTGCGCGAGGACGATGCTTACTGATGCGGGCGCTGCTCGATGTCAACGTGCTGATCGCGTTGCTGGATTCCGATCACTCCCTGCACGACCGGGCCATGGAATGGATCGCGGAGCACGGTGCCGGAGGCTGGGCGTCATGTCCGCTGACGCAGAACGGCTGCATCCGGATCATGTCGCATTCCAATTATCCGAACGCACCTTCCCTGCAGACGGTGATGGCACGCCTGTCAGAGGCGACAGCCGATCCCGTCCACGAGTTCTGGCCGGACGATGTCAGCTTGCTCGATAGCCGCGTGGCCGATCCCACACGTGTTCACGGCCCGCGCCAGATCACCGACATCTACCTGCTGGCGCTTGCTGTCAGGCACGGCGGGCGATTGGTTACCTTTGACGGCTCGATTGCCCGCGAGGCCGTGCGCGGGGCAGAGTCCCGGCACCTGCTCCAGCTCTAGCAGCCTGCGCAGCAGAGCCGGCGCCCGCGCAAATCGTCTGGTCGGGAGGGATCCGGGACCGGGAGAGTCTCACCGATACCCGGCCTGGAAGATCACGCCTATGCGCCAGCGCTGTACCGCCGGATCCCAATCGGCAAGATCGAGCCCGTCCAGCGTGATGCGTCCGTGGTCGGGCCGATACAGGCGCCCGAGCAGCTTGATCAGCGTGGTCTTGCCGGAACCGTTCTCGCCGACCAGCGCAAGGCTCGTGCCGGGCGCCAGGTGCAGCGATACGTCGACCAGCGCCGGCGCGCCGCTGCCGGCATAGGTGAAACCGATCGCGAGGCATCAATCGACATACGACGGGGGGTCACGGGCACGCTGTGGATCCTGCTGATCGCGGGACAGAGCTTCGCGATCCATTCCCGCCGGCTGCCCCTGCACCGCACTGCCGGGCGGCTGGTCTTCGCGCTGGCGCCGCTGTTGATCGGCGCATTCAGCCTGGTGACGTGGGCCGGGGCGCAGAAATCCGCAATGCAGCATCCATTCTACGAGGCCTTCGGGCGGCCACTGCTGACCGGCGACGCGCTGCTGGTGTTTGCCACCGCGCTACTCGTTTATCTTGCCCTTCGATATCGCCGCCAAGTCCACGTGCACGGCGCGCTGATGATTAGCACCGTGATTGGGCTGTTGCCGCCGATCCTGGCGCGTCTGTTCAATATCTACATGCCCGGACTGATCATCTCGGGCCCGGAGACGCTGTACCGCTTCGGCCCGTCCCTGCTGCTCAGCGCTGCGCTTTCCGTGGCGCTGGGGATTTTCCTGGCCCTGCGGTATCGGCGGCATGGCTGGCCATGGTGGCTGGCGTCCGGGCTTGTCGCGCTTCTGTACCTCCTGTATGCCACGTTGGGACAAACGGCTCAGTGGTCAGCGACAGTGGCGGAGATCGCAACGTGGTCACCGATCGCGGTGTTTGCGTGCGGGGCGCTGCTCGGTGCAATGGCGTGCGTGCTCGGGTGGCGTCAGGGTGAAACGATCGGACGGTTGGCACCGGCATAGATTCGCTTGAACGGAGTTCTTCGTGCAGGAACTCCTGAGGAACGGCAAGACCACGGCCTGCGTGTTCGCGACAGTGCACCCGCAGTCGGTGGACGCGATCTTCGAGACGGCGCAGAAGTACGGCATGCGCCTCATCGCCGGCAAGGTGCTGATGGACCAGAA
>JBBDSK010000037.1:0-10964 GCA_040904985.1 Woeseia sp.
ATTTCCGCAAATGCATCGTGTGTTGCTCGTATGTCGGCCATTACTGCATCAGCTCAGGTGGCGAAGCCCGCATTTTACCGTCTTCGGCACGATCTTCCTGAGACACAGGTCCGGGCAGCTGGTAGTTAAGGCCATGGCGGGCTCTGCGGTTCCGGCATCCCCGCAGGGGATGCCTGCCTCGCCGTGTCTCTGGTTGGGGAAGCTCTGCACAAGTGTGCGGAGCCTGCCTGCGGGACAGGGCACTATCGCCCCCGTTGCTCCAGGGTGGCGACAATGGCGTCGAGGAGGGTGCCGGCGATGTTGAGGTCGAACATCCTGTCCAGTTCGCGGATGCCCGTCGGGCTGGTGACGTTGATCTCGGTGAGCCAGTCGCCGATGACGTCGATGCCGGCAAAAATAACACCCCTTTGCTTCAATACCGGTCCGACGCGGCTACAGATCCAGCGGTCCCGTTCCGTCAGCTCGCGGCCCTCGCCTACCGCACCCATGACGAGGTTGCCGCGGTTCTCCCCTTTCGAGGGAATGCGGGCGAGCGCATAGGGGACGGGCTCGCCGTCGATGAGCAGAATGCGCTTGTCTCCGCTGCTGATCTCCGGAATGAAAGTCTGCGCCATGGCAAAGCGCCGGCCGTTGTCGGTCAGGGTTTCGAAAATCACGTTTGCATTGTTGTCGCCTGTCATCACGACGAAGACAGAGCGCCCTCCCATCCCGTCGAGAGGTTTCACGACGATGCGGCCGTGATCCTGAAGAAACGCTTTCATGTCCGCGATTGACCGCGTGATCAACGTAAGCGGCGCGCAGTCTCCGAACCAGGCGATGTAGGCCTTTTCGTTCATGTCGCGAAGGCTCTGCGGCTTGTTCACGATCAGTGCCCCCGCGGTTTCCGCCCGCTCGAGGATATAGCTTGAATAGATGTACTCCATGTCGAACGGCGGATCCTTCCGCATCAGGATGACATCAAGATCCCCGAGACGCAGATCCTGCGAGGAGCCGTATTCAAACCAGTCATCGAGGTTATCCCGTAAAGACAGGAGCCTGGAATGCCCGAAAGCCTCGCCGCCGACCAGCCTCAAGTCCCCCTGGCGCAGGTAATGTATCTCGATGCCGCGCCGCTGGGCTTCAAGCAACATTGCGAAGCTGCTGTCTTTCTTGGGCGTGATGGCTTCGATCGGGTCCATGACGACCCCAAGTCGCAAAGTTTCTGGCGGCATTCTGCTTGTTTCCTGCTGGCGCCTCTGGAGGCGGGGCTGTGCAACTATACAGCGCCGCCGCACCAAGCAAAAAGCCACTTTTGCTGACCTGCAACGGCCGCCGGCGCCATGATCAGGAGCCACTGCGGGTGCTTTTGCCGGATTCGCGCAAAACGAGCAGCGCAGAATGCGAAGACGGCAAAAGCTGAGTAAAATCAGCAATCTTGCGGCACGTGTTGGCCGTCATGGCGGGGTTTTGGTCAATATGGTACAAGTCGCTTTGGGGACGCGTTCTCGAGTTCTTTGAGATCGCAATGGGGCGAGGAAATCCAGTGTCGAATAATGCTTCTCGAAGTCTCAACGGACTCAAGATTCTTGTCGTGGACGACAGCAAGACAATCCGCCGCACGGCGGAGACCCTTCTGTCGAAAGAGGGTTGCCAGGTTTTCACTGCTATCGACGGCTTTGATGCGCTTTCGAAAATAGCCGACCACCAGCCCGACCTGATCTTCGTCGACATCATGATGCCGCGGCTCGACGGCTATCAGACCTGTTCGCTCATCAAGCACAACAAGGTTTTCAAGGGCACGCCGGTCATCATGCTGTCCAGCAAGGACGGGCTCTTCGATCGCGCGCGGGGCCGTATCGTCGGTTCTGAGCAATATCTGACGAAGCCTTTCACCAAAGACGAGTTGCTGGGCGCAATTTCCAGCCAGATCAATTGAGGACTTCGGCATGCCCGTAATTCTGATCATCGATGATTCGCCAACCGAGCTGCACCTGTTTCAGAACATGCTTGAAAAAAACGGCTTCCAGACGCTTGTGGCCGACAGCGGCGAGGAAGGCATTCGCCAGGCGCGCGCCGAGCGGCCCGATTGCATCCTGATGGACGTGGTGATGCCCGGGATGAACGGCTTTCAGGCGACGCGGAATCTGAGCAAGGATCCCGCGACCGCGAAAATTCCCGTCATCATGATTACGACCAAGGATCAGGAGACGGACAAAATTTGGGGTATGCGGCAGGGCGCAGTCGAGTACCTGGTCAAGCCGGTTGCCGAAAAAGAACTCATAGCCAGAATAAACGCGATCGTGGCGGGTGCATGAACGACAGCGTCGATCTCGAATCGCTCGTCGAACAGCCGTTCGAGTTGCTGCAGGAACTGGAGCGGCGCAGCCGAGCTGCGCTGGCCGGCAAAAGCAGCATCGGCGGGTTGTCGTCGGAATGGGTCGGTGTCGGTTTTCGCATCGGGCAGGAACAATTCGTCGCCAGCCGGGACGAGGTACGCGAAGTCCTGATGTTGCCGGACGCCATGACCCGGGTCCCCGGTGCCAAACGATGGCTTCTCGGTATCGCGAATCTCCGGGGGCATCTGCTGCCGCTGATCGATTTGAAGATGATGCTCGGCAGCGGCCGCACGTCGCTCAAGCGTTCCACGCGTGTGATTTCCGTCAATCACCGCGAGATCCCGGCCGGGCTTGTGGTGGACGAGGTCCTGGGGTTTCGCCGGTTTGCGGACAGCGAGTATACGGACAGCTGCCCGCCGACCGTCGTTCGCTGCGACCGGTACCTGGATGGCGGTTATCAGCGCGGACACGACGTGTGGCCCAATTTTCGACTTTACGACCTAGTGGAGAGCGGCTCCTTTCTCCAGGCCGCGGCAGATTGATGCTGCGTACGCAACTCATCAACAGACCAGTACAAAGCTATGGCTAATAAATCCGACAAGACATCCGCCTTTACCGTACAGGCGTGGATCATGGCAGCATTGCTTGTCACTGCTGCCGCGTTCCTGTACTTCCAGTCGGCCACCGGCGCCGGTGCCGACTCTCGCGGACAGGAACTGGCGGCGCTGTCGCAGGCGGTGCCGCTTCTTGCCGTGCAAGCGCTGGGGGGCGAGACAGAGGCATTCGACCGGCTCGAGATGTCGCTCGAGCGCCTGGCGCAGCTTGCGGAAGACCGGCGCAACCTCCCGGGCCGGTCGCAGCTTTGGAGTCAGCTGGAGCAGCAGGGGCGGGCCCTTCTGGCGCAACGCGATGAAATTCAGGCGATCAACGGCGCCGCAGCAAAGGTGGATGAAGGCATGCCGCAGCTGCTCGAAGCGTCGGACGTTCTCCTCGAGCAGTCGGGCGCGACGGCCGCGCTGCAGGAGTTTCAACGCAGAGCCGCACAGATGCAGCAGTCGCTCGGGCGACTCGCCGCAAGCAGCGAGCCGCAAGTCGTTGCATCGAGCATCGGCAACGACCTCGCCTGGCTGAGGCAGCTAACGGACGCGCTTGCCGGGCTGCCGACGGACCTCGACGTAGCCGCGCTGGATGCCGCTGCGCGCGATTCGTCGCTGGTGCCCGTCAACGGCGCGTTGATGAACTGGGAACCACCGGTTGAACAGGCGATCAGCGCGGCCGCGCGGCTGGATGAGCCGGCCGCGAAGGTTGAAGCTCTGGCAGCCACCGCGGAAGGCCTTTACCGCGCGGTGACCTCCGCCCCCGCCAGCGGGACCGGTGCCTGGCTGGCGCAGCCACTGCTGCCGCTGGCGCTGATAGGACTCGCCCTCCTGATGCTGGGTGTGCTGGCGATCATGCATGCCCGAACCGCCGTGTTCGAGCGCACTTCCCGGGAACAGACGGAACAGAACGAGCGTAATCAGCAGGCCATCTTGCGGCTTCTGGATGAGCTGGGAAGCCTCGCCGACGGCGACCTAACGGTAGAGGCCACGGTAACCGAGGACATCACCGGTGCCATAGCCGATTCCATCAACTACGCGATCGAAAAGCTGCGGGAACTGGTGGCGACGATCAACGAGACTGCGATCATGGTCGACTCGGCGGCGAAGCAGACCGAGAGCACGGCCGTGCACATGGCGCGCGCCGCGAAAAACCAGAACGCCGAGATTCGCGCAGCGACAGAGTCCATCGAGTCGATGGCGGGCTCCATCGAAGAGGTCTCCGGCAATGCGGAGCGCTCGTCCGACGTCGCGCGGCATTCCGTGGATGTCGCCCATAAAGGTGGAGAGGCGGTGCGGCGGACCATAGACGGCATGAACGCGATCCGCGAAACCATCCAGGACACGTCGAAGCGAATAAAGCGGCTGGGCGAGAGCTCGCAGGAGATTGGCAACATCGTGGAGTTGATCAACGATATTGCAGAGCAGACAAACATACTTGCGCTGAATGCTTCCATTCAGGCGTCAATGGCCGGCGAGGCGGGGCGTGGTTTTGCCGTGGTGGCAGACGAAGTCCAGCGACTCGCAGAGCGCTCCACCAACGCCACCAAACAGATCGAGGTGCTGGTGCGGACTATTCAGGCGGACACGAACGAGGCTGTAGTATCGATGGAGCGCAGCACCACGGACGTGGTCGGCGGAGCGTTGCTGGCCGAAAACGCGGGGGCCGCGCTCGACGAAATCGAGCAGGTGTCGAACCAGATAGCAAGCCTCGTTCAGAATATTTCCGGTTCGGCACGGGAGCAGGCCGGCTCTGCGGCCGATGTCACGCGGAGAACGGCGCGACTCAAGGAAATAAGCGATCAGACCGGTCGGGCAACGACAGCAACCGCGGCTGCCATCTCGAAGCTGTCGGTGCTTGCGTCCCAGCTCCGGCAAACGGTGGCCGGGTTCACCCTGCCGAACTCGATCTTCGAATCGAGCGCATTTTCCGGAAAAAAAGCGCCAGCGGCGGATACGGCGCGTAAGGACAAGGTGACGGGCTGAGCCCCGGCGCAGCCAGCAAAATGCCGGAGAACCACCGACGGATATGAGCAGTCAATCGGGCATTCAGCCGAAGCTTGCCGAGACCGGCACGCTCGAGGCAGCGGCCAGCGCGCTTGTGATCGTCAGCGAAGAGCTGATGGAAACCATTCGTAATGCGCATCTGGCGCTGCAAGACTGCGTGGAAGCGCGCGGCGGCACTGAGGCGCTTCTGCGCTGTTCGCAGCACCTTCACGATGCGCGCGGTGCGCTGCGCATAACGGAAACCTACGGTGCCGCGCTTCTTGCCGAGGAGATGGAACTCGTCTGCAACCATCTCGCGGCGCTTCGGCCGGGCAATGGTCGGGAAGACGGCCTCGATGCGCTGACTCGCTCCATGGTGCAGCTCCCGATCTACATCGAGCGCCTTTTGGGCGGTGGCCGCGACATTGCGCTCGTGCTGTTGCCAATGCTGAACGATCTTCGCGCGGCCCGGGGACAGCCGCTGCTCTCGGAAAGCACGCTTCTTCTTTTGAATTTGTCGCCCTCGCGCGATGGAGACGGGACGGCGCTGCGCGACGCGGGCGGGCAGGATCCGGTTGCCGTGGCGACGAAGCTGCGGCCGAAGTTTCAGCTTGCGCTTCTCGGCTGGATCCAGGGCGGTGATGCGAAACGGCACCTGGAAGCGCTCGCGGGCGTTGCAGGAGCGCTGGAGCGGGCATCCACGCGGATGGACATGCACCAGCTATGGTGGGTGGCGGGCGGCGTGCTCGAGTCGTTGCAGACGGGCGGATTGCAGACGTCGGTAGCGCTGAAAAGACTGCTGGGCCAGTGCGACCGGCGCCTGAAGCTGCTCATCGATGACGGCACCGACAGCTTCGATGCGAAACCGGCCACCGATCTGCTGAACAACCTCCTTTATTACGTTGCCCGGTCCAGCACGGCCGGGCCGCGCATCAGCGAGATCCGCTCCGCCTTCAACCTGGCGGAACTTCTGCCCGGGGACGAGCAGGTCGAGCACGCGCGGGAAAGCCTGTCGGCGCCCAGTGTGAAGCTGATGAAAACCGTTGCGGCGGCTATCAAGGAGGACCTGGGGCGCGTAAAGGACGTTCTCGATATCTACGTTCGCACCGGCATGAACAAACCTCAGGAACTCGTGCCTCAGCTCGACCTGCTGAAGAAGATCAGCGACACGCTGGGCGTGCTTGGGCTCGGGGAGTTGCGCGGCGACATTGAAGGCGAAATTGACCGTCTCAAGACGGTGGTGACGAATGGCGGAGGCGCAAGCGAGCTCACGATAGTAGAGATCGCTTCAACACTGCTAAGGGTAGAGGATCGGCTCGATCAGCAGCTTGTGCGACTGATCGCTCCTTCCGAGCCGCTACAGCCAGGGGAGGAAGCGCAGCCCGACGATTACGACGACGAATACCGCCAGGTATCCGAAGCGGTGATGCGGGAAAGCATTATCAACCTTGCGCGCATCAAGGAGACGTTCAGCCAGACGCTTGCCAATGGCAGCCATTCGCAGGGTATCGACAGCGTGCCGTCCCTGTTGCGCGGCATCAAAGCCGGCCTCCTGATGTTGAACAAGACTCGCGCCATGGGCGTCGTCGATCGCATCGGCAAGTTGATCACGGCCGCACTACGGGGCGGCGGTCCCGGCCGACTGACGCAAAAGGAAACCGACCGGCTTGCCGATGCCATCGTGAGCGTCGAGTACTACATGGAAACAGTGAAAGCCGGACGCCGCGAACCCTCCTACATGCTGGACAACGCTGAAGCCTGCCTCGGCGTGTTGCGCGACGTCGAGCATCGACTGGCAGCGGACAAACGCGATGCGCCGGAAGAAGTTGAAGCCGCCGAGAGCGCCGCGCGGTCACGGGACGCTGCAGTGGCCGGGTCGGGCGTTGCGCTGCAGGCAACAGACGTCATTCCGATGCCGGTCGTCGCTCCTGATGCCGAGCACCTCGATCCGGAGCTTCTGGAGCTTTTTATCGAGGAAGCAAAGGAAGAGATCGCATCGATACAGAAAAACCTGCCGCAGTGGGCGGAGGCGCCGGAGGACATGGAAACGCTGATCACCGTCCGGCGTTCTTTCCATACCCTGAAGGGCAGCGGACGAATGGTTGGCGCCGAACGCATCGGTGAGTACTGCTGGAGCATCGAGAACCTTCTCAACCGCCTCATTAACCGCACGCTTGCGCGCACGCCGCCGATGGTGAAGTTCATTCTCGAAGCGGCTTCCGTTGTGCCCGAGCTGGTCGAGCAACTGGAATCGTCCAGGGAGCCGCAGTCGGACGTAAGTCTTATTATCGCGAAGGCCGGTGCCTTCGCCGAAGGTGATCCCAATGCGGCGGTCCTGACGATGGCAGCGTCTGCGGAGGCCGCGGATGCGCAGCTGCAGACGGCGCTCGAAATGGACCCGGTGCTCCTCGACATCTTCGCCAAGGAAACCGACGGCCATCTGCGCGTGATTACCGAATACCTGGAAGCGTGCAAGGGCCACCGACCGCCGTTTTATGTAACGGACAAGCTGCACCGCGCCTGTCACACGCTGCACGGCAGCGCCAACATGGCCAATGTGGAACGCGGCATCGCAGTGGCCGGCGCCCTGAATCGCTTTATCAGGCGCGCCTACGACTACAACGTCGGTTTCGACAATGCCGGCGTCGAGGCACTGGGCAAGGCAGCGGCGGCGATACAGACAATCGTTGGCGACATCAATCAGCCGGACCGCGAGCGCGAGGATTTCGCCGATCTCATTGAGCAGCTGGGGGGGCTCACCGGGGCGATCGAGGCACCCGCAGATGAAGAGAAAGGCCCTGAAGTCGGGGGCGCACAGGACGAGGCGGAACCGGCCGGGCGCGAGGAGGAGGGTGACTACGATGCCGAGATCGCTGCAATTTTCTCGGAGGAAGCGGGCGAACTGCTCGAGGAGGCCGATCGTGTACTGGAAGCCTGGAGCAAGGACAAGTCATCGCGGGAGCATACCGAAGAGCTGAAGCGGCATTTGCATACTCTGAAAGGCGGCGCCCGCATGGCCGGCATTGCGCCTATGGGCGATCTGAGTCACGAGCTGGAAACCCTTTTGATTGGTGTCGAAGAGGGGCGCGTGCCGGCATCGACGGACCTGGATGGCCTGCTGCAGCAAAGCATCGATGAGCTGCATCGGATGCGCGACACGGTCACCGCCGGAAAGCGAGTATCGCCGGCAAGCCGTCTTGAAAGCGCCATACGAAAGATCAACTCGGGCGATTTATCTGCGGCGGCTTCAATCGCTGCCAAACCGGCTGCGCGCGCACCCGCCGACGACGCCGTCTCCGGGGATACGGTGACCGAATTCACCACCGAGCCGGAAGAGGCGGTCAGCATGGTAATCGTCGATGGCGATTACGGCATACCGGCCGAGGAAACGGACAGCCCGGGCGATGCGCCGTCGCTCGATGCGGAACCTGCCGCCGCGGAGGAGCCTTTGCCGGAGGAGCTCGGACAAGCGACTGCCGAAGAATCTTCTTTCGAACAAGCGCAATCGCCCGCGGCGGCTGAGGAGCGCTCACCTGTGCCGGAACTGGAAATCGGCGTCGGGGAGGCGGCGGAGGAGCAGGAGGAGGCGGAGGCGGAGGCCCCTGAAGAGGCACCCGGCGAATACGAACAGCAAGCGGCTGCAGAAGGCCTTGCCGCGGAAGCGCCTGCCGAACGGGCCGATGGGCGGCGGCGAGCCCAGCAGCAGGGCACGGGCGGCGAGTCGCGCCAGGAGTTCGCGCGTATCGATGCAGAGCTGCTGGAAGACCTGTTGAACGCGGCCGGCGAGATCAGCATCTATCATTCGCGGCTCAATCAGCAGGTGAGCTCCATCGAGTTTCACATCGACGAACTCGAGCAGACGGTGAGCCGCCTGCGCCAGCAATTACGCAAGCTCGAGATCGAGACCGAAGCGCAGATCATGCACGGCCATCAGGACACTTTCGTGGCGCGGGATTTCGATCCACTGGAGATGGACCGGTACTCCAACATTCAGCAGTTGTCACGAGCGCTCGCCGAGTCGGCAAGCGATCTGCAAAGTCTGAAAGATCTGTTGCGCTCATTGACCTCGGAGGCGGAAACCCTGCTCGTACAGCAGTCGCGGGTAACGGCGGAACTGCAGGATGGCCTGATGCGCACGCGCATGGTGCCGTTCCAGCGGCATGTGCCACGACTGACCCGGCTGGTGCGGCAGGCGGCTGCGGAAGTAGGCAAGAGGGCCGAACTGGCGGTCGAGGGAGCCTCGGGCGAACTTGACCGGCAGGTGCTCGACAAGATGCTGCCGCCGTTCGAGCACATGATGCGAAACGCCGTTATTCACGGCATCGAGGAGGCCGACGCACGGCAAAAAAGCGGCAAGCCGGCGACTGGCAGGATCACGATCCGGCTGCATCGCGAGGGGGCGGAGATGGTCATCGACGTGTCCGATGATGGCGCCGGTCTCGACGTTACGGCCATCCGCCGGAAGGCTTATGAACGCGGGCTGCTCAACGCCGAGAGCAAAGTTACCGATGACGAGATCATGCAGCTGATCCTGACGCCGGGTTTCAGCACGGCGCCGCAAATCACGCAGTCGGCCGGCCGCGGGGTCGGCATGGACGTCGTGGCCAACGAAGTCAAAAAGCTCGGTGGTTCACTGCAGATCTCTTCGGTGATCGGGCAGGGAACGAACTTTACCGTCCGGCTGCCGTTCACGCTCGCCATCACGCAGGCCCTGATCGTGCGCACCGGGGACGAAGTGTACGCGCTGCCTTTGCCGACGGTGGAGGGCGTGGCGCGGATCGCGAGGGCCGAACTGGAAACCCTGCTGAGCCAGAGCGAACCGGCCTACGAATATGGCGAGCAAAGCTACCGCTTCCGTCACCTGGGGCTTTATCTCGGTGGCCAGCCGGCAAAACTGCCGGAGGACGACGCCTACGTGCCTATCATCCTGGTCCGCGCGGGAGATTACTCGGCAGCGTTGCTGGTGGACGAGATGCTTGCCAGCCGGGAAATCGTCGTCAAATCGGTCGGTCCGCAGCTTGCCGGCGTCCGTGGCATCTCCGGCGCGACGATTCTCGGTGACGGCAGCATCGTTCTGATACTCGACATCAACGCGCTGGTGCGGACGGGTGCCCCGGTCGTGGAACTGAAGGGCGCCACGCAGGCCGCTGCGGACACACGCCCAATCGCGCTGGTAGTGGACGACTCCATTACCGTGCGGCGGGTCATGGAACGTTTTCTGCAACGCAACGGCATGCGGGTAGTCACGGCCAAGGATGGGCTGGACGCGATCAGCGCCCTGTCCGAGAACAAACCGGACATCATCCTGCTCGATATCGAGATGCCGCGCATGGACGGCTACGAGTTCGCTACGCACGTGCGCAACGACGAGCGGGTTTCCGACGTGCCGATCATCATGATTACTTCTCGCGTTGGCGATAAGCACCGGGCCCGGGCTATCGAAATCGGCGTTAACGACTACCTGGGCAAACCGTACCAGGATTCGCAGTTGCTGGAAGCCGTTCGGAACCTTCTGGACGAACGGGGGATCTCGCTGCAGTGAGCGCTGACCCGGAAACTGAAGAGCTTTACAGCCTGCTCGTGCCGCTGGCGGAGGATCGCCTGATCGTGCCGCGCGCCTGCGTGGCCGAGGTCGTTCGTTTTACCGGCGCCGAACGGAGCGAAGGCCAGGAAGCGTGGATGCTGGGCAACGTCAACTGGAACGGCCGTTCCCTGCCGGTAGTGTCTTTCGAGGGCGCGATCGGCAAGGAGATTCCGGTGACCAGCGGCCGCACCCGGATCGTCGTTTTCCACTCCAGCACCGGCCGGATCCGGACCGGCTACTTCGGCGTTCTGACACAGGGCTTTCCGCAGCTTGTCAGAGTTAACAGGGCAGTGCTGAAACTGGACTCCACTGACGGCTGGGCAAAAGAGGCCCCTGTCCTGTGCCGGGTGAAAATGATCAACGAATATCCGCTTGTGCCCCACCTGGAAGCCCTGGAGCTGATGATTGCGAACGAGTCCCTGCAAGCTTAGCCCGGATATCTCAGTGCGCCGTGCAAAGGCGCCATTTCTCAGTGGGTGAGAA
>JBBDSK010000038.1:0-10930 GCA_040904985.1 Woeseia sp.
CGGGTGCTTATTCAGCTTTCATCTGCCCCTTAATCCGCATCGCGCTCGCTTACTCGGGCTTCGATTCTCCGTGGGAAAAGATCCGCTGTGCCAGCCAGGAATCTGCACAAGTCCGTCCTGGACTTCTGCAGAGTCGGGCATCCATGCCCCGCAGGCCTGGCGGAACTTACCCGTGAATCGGCGACGGCCGCAGATTTCAAGCTATAGTAGACGGCCCCGATTGCCGAGGGCGGCGCATGGCACTGGCACGCTATACCCTGTACTTCATCGGCGTTGCACTTGTGACGTGGATCCTCACGTGGATAGAAATCTCCTCTCCCGGAAGCCTCAGGCTGCAAACGTTCGCGCATGCCGGAGACGTGCTTGGCACCAGCGAGTTCTCGCCAGTGGAAATGCTGCAACCGCTGATCCTTCTTTTATGCGGTCTCATGTGCGCATGGATTGCCGCCTACTATCCGTCGCAACGGCCTGTTGCCTTTGCCTTCGGCGGCATGGCTCTCGTGTTCGTTATTCGGGAGCTGGATTATTTCCTCGATCGCTACGTCGCGGACAACTTCTGGCAGTCCATGATGGCGATTGTCGCAGCGCTCATGATCACTTATGTCTACAGGCACCGGCGGCGCTTCCGCATCGCATGGCTGCGCCTTTGGCCATCGCCTGCCCTGGCGCTTCTCTTCGCAGGCGCGCTCATACACTTCGCATTCGTGCGGCTGGTCGGACACGAGCCATTGTGGATGGCGATGCTCGGCGAGAATTACCAGAGGATCATCAAGCTTGCGGTAGAGGAATTCATCGAGCTTCTCGGTTATTTTCTGTGGCTGATCGGTACTATCGAATATATGTACCAGGTCCGCGCCATTGCCACCCGTGAATCGAAACCACTGGCGGCACGGCTGCGTGCCGGCCGGCGATCGAAGTCACGGCGGCGATTCTGAACCGCCTGCAGGGCGGCAAGATAACCTACAAAACGGTCGGGTTGGGCGCGTCGCCGTACACTTCTTCCGGATCAAACACTTTTTCTGTGTCGGTGAATTCCAGAGTGAGTGACGGCGCGTTCGCGCGTACTCCGCCGGAGCGGTCCGGGTCAGGGCGATTTCCGGCGACGGGAATCCGGCGATAGAAACAGGATCGGTAACCGACGTGGCAGCTTGCTCCTCCTGTCACGGATACCCGCAGCCAGACGCAATCCTGATCGTCGTCGATGAGCAGCTCCTCGACCTTTTGCAGAAGGCCGCTGGTCGCTCCCTTGTGCCAAACGCATTGCCGGCTGCGGCTGAAATAGTGCGCTTCGCCGGTCATGATGGTCAGCCTCAGCGCCTCGGAATTCATGTATCCCTGCATTAATAACTCGCCCGTTGCCGCATCGGTCGTGACAGCCGCGATCAGACCTCTGTCGTCGAAGGCCGGCGCCAGTTCGGTACCTTCCTCGACCTGCTCGATGGAACGGCGAGGGTGAAATTGCAATGTTTCGTCGGACATTCCGGGCTCCTGGCTCTCGGGTGCGGGTTCGGGTATCGCGGGCGCTGATATTACAGGACCTTGCCGAAAAATTGGCACCGGGACCAGTTTCCACCAGCGAAGCGCAAGCGAAGCCGCTATTGCTATCATACGCGGCACCGAACCGAACCGACCTGAAGGATAAGGCGGAATGACGCTCCATTTGCACGACACCCTCACTGGCGAAAAAATTCCGTTCGAACCGCTCACGCCCGGTCGCGTGACCATGTATGTCTGCGGACCTACCGTCTACAACTACGCGCACATCGGCAATGCCCGGCCTGCCGTGGTATTCGACGTGCTGGCGCGGTTGTTGCGGCGCGATTATCAGCTTTCTTTCGCGCGGAACATCACCGATGTCGATGACAAGATCATCGCCGCGGCCAAAGCGACGGGGGAGCCAGCCTCGGGAATTGCATCTCGTTTCACCAAAATCTATCGCAGCGACATGGCGGCACTGGGCGTCGAGGATCCCGACATCGAGCCAAGAGCAACGGAGCATCTGCCGCAGATGATCGACATGATCGATACCCTCCTCGGGAAGGGCTTTGCCTACGAGGCCGAGAATCACGTTCTGTTCGATGTTTCCGCGTACCACGACTATGGCAAGCTGTCGAAGCGGGAGCTGCGCGAGATGATTGCCGGTGCCCGCGTCGAGGTTGCTCCCTACAAGAAAGCCCCGCAGGACTTCGTGCTGTGGAAGCCTTCCTCATCGGACCAGCCGGGGTGGGATTCGCCCTGGGGCCGCGGGCGGCCGGGATGGCATATCGAATGTTCTGCGATGGCTGCGAAGCACCTGGGGACAACAATCGATATTCATGGAGGCGGCCAGGATCTCGTCTTTCCTCATCATGAAAACGAGCTGGCGCAAAGCACCTGCGCGCACGGCGGCGCAACCTTCGCGCGTTACTGGCTGCACAACGGCTTCCTCAGCATCGATAGTTCGAAGATGTCGAAGTCCGTTGGCAACGTTCTGCTGGTGCATGATCTGATCAAGACGACCCCGGGCGAGGTGCTTCGCCTGGCGTTGCTCAGCGCACATTACCGGCAGCCATTGGACTGGTCCGACGAATCGGTAGCCGCGGCGCGAAGCATGCTGGATCGCCTGTACGGCGCTGTGAGAGGCATTGACTTGAGCCAGCAGGAGCGGGCGGAGACGGAGCCGCCCCCCGCGGTGCTGGAGGCATTGCAAGACGATCTCAACACGCCAAAAGCGCTGTCGGCGATTTTCAATCTGGCCCGCGAGCTGAACAAGACTACGAGCGAGCAGGAGCGGCGGGAACTGGCGCTGCAGATACTGGCAGGAAGCAGCGTCCTCGGCCTGATGACAACGGATGCGGAAACGTGGTTCGCCGGCTGCGGCAGCGAGGAACTGCCTGACACTGACATCGAGAAGCTGCTGGCACAACGCAAGAAGGCGCGCGCGCAGCGGGACTTTGCCGCTGCTGATGCTATACGCGACCGACTCTCAAGTCTCGGCATTACCATCGAGGACAGCCCTTCGGGCACTCGATGGCGGCGGGGTGCCGGTCCGCATCCGCGTGGGTCAGAAAGGCGTGGCGGGGATTAGGCGTACCGCCGGCAGGATGGCGGCATGGCCTTTGCTCGGCCTCGTCTGGTTCTATCGTTGCGCGATATCGCCGCTGCTCGGCATGAATTGCCGTTTCGAGCCTACCTGTTCCGAATACGCGCGGCAGGCTCTGCGCCGGCACGGGGGATTCCGTGGCGCCTGGCTGGCGGCAAAACGCATCAGCCGCTGCCATCCATGGGGCGGCTCGGGCTACGACCCGGTGCCGCCGGACCGGAGCGAACGCGACCGCTGAGAAAATACAACCTGCGGCCGCCGCGATCAGGAACAGGCGTCGTGCGATATTCCGCCGCGACAGCTGCTGTAGTGCGCAAGGCGGCTGTTGAAGTAGTGCGTAACCGCGAGAACGAGGGCGCCCGAGACGCTGAACGTGCGGTCTGCCGCGAGTCCGTAACGGCTGTGCACTACGGTGCCACCGATAACCAGCAATGCCATTCCCAGCGTGCCAAAAGCGATCACGTAAGGGTTTTCGTGCCTGCGAAAGCCAAGCGCCAGGGCAATGACGCTGATCGGGATGGCTACAAGAAGCATTTGCGCATGCAAATGATCGCTGGCGAGCTCGTTCAGTACCGGCAGAGCCAGCAGCAGAAACGGCAGAGCAAGACAATGCAGCAGGCAGATCCCGGACAGCAGCACGGCGACTCTGTCGAGAACCGGCAAATTCTTGCGGGCGCTGTTATCCATAATCGGTAGCCGTTATGCTCGGGTTTGCGTGATCGCCGCGGCATGTAGCCGCGGGAACGAAATGGTATAATATAACAAAAGCTGCGCGCAATGGCCGCGCAGGACGTGTCGGATTATTGGAGACGATGGACAAACGACTTCTCTCGATTCTTTGCTGCCCGGTGACGCACAAAGGGCTGTCGCTCGCCCGCCCGGATCTCCTCAAAAAGGTGAACGCCGCCATTCTCGGCGGCAAGCTCGCCAACCGCGAAGGCGCGAACCTCGATGCCTCACTGAAGGAGGCACTGGTGACGGATGACGGCAAGCTGCTCTACCCGGTACGCGACGGGATACCCGTCTTGCTGGAGTCAGAGGCGATCGGCCTCGATCAGATGGATACTGTTCAAATGGATATCGTCTGAGCGGCCTCGCCTCTGCAGAGCCCATGCGCCTGACGCTGGAAATCGCCACTACCGCTGCGCCGTTGCCGGCCGCGTTCCGGTCGTGGACGGAGGCCGGCTTTCCTGCGTGAAAATTCCGCTCGCAAAGCTCGAGGCGTCGCTGACAAAGCCGCTCATGCCCTGCTACCTCGTAGCCGGCGACGAGACCCTGCTCGTTGGGGAGGCGCTTGACGCGATACGCGCCGCGGCGCGACAGAAAGGCTTTGGCACGCGTGAAGTGCACGACATCAGCGCAACATTCGATTGGAACGTGCTTGCAGCGGCGGCCGGCAGCCTGTCGCTTTTTGCGGAAAGGCGCATCATCGAAATCAGGATACCGACGGGCAAACCGGGCCGCGACGGTTCTGCCGCGATCACGGAACTCCTGCGGGGCGCCGGTGACGATCTGCTGATTCTGATCGAGACGCCGAAACTCGACCGCACCGCGCCCAAATGGGTACAGGCGGTCGACTCGGCGGGTGCCTATGTGCAGGTGTGGCCACTGGCGCAGCGTGAACTCCCGGCCTGGATCGCCGACAGAATGCAGAAGCAGGGTCTCAAGCCGGACAGAGACGCGGTACGGCTGCTGGCAGATCGGGTGGAAGGAAATTTACTGGCGGCAAATCAGGAGATTGACAAGCTGGGCCTCTTGCTTGGAGAAGGGCCGGTCAGCGGCAAGGACATCGAAGGTGCAGTCGCTGACAGCAGCCGCTTCAACGTCTACAAACTGGTGGACGCCGCGGTGGAAGGACAAGAAGCACGCGCCGTGCGCATGCTCGGCCGGCTCAGGACGGAAGGCATCGAGCCGGTCATTATCATGTGGGCTCTGACACGAGAACTTCGGGCGCTTGCAACCGTTGCCGAAGAGGCCGGTTCGGGAAGGAATCTTGCGGCCGCGCTGAGGAAGGCTGGCGTATGGAGCAGCCGTGAGCCGATCGTAAGGCGCTGCATCGGGCGCCATGGCAAAGCCGACTTTTACAGACTGCTGCAGGTTGCGCGCCGTGGAGATGCTGCGGCAAAGGGACAGGCCGCGCTGGATCCGTGGCAGCTCGCAACCGAAATTGTGTTCGGACTGGCCGGGTCCGGCCGGAAAGCGGCCTGACCGAGAGTGGACCATGAAAGGCGGGTCTGACCTGAACAATTGCAACAAACGCCGGGCGCTTCCATTGGAGCACCGGCCTGCCGTGTGTCCGGAGCGATGACGATGGGAACGACGATGGGTCCGATGGGCATCTTCGGTGGAACCTTTGATCCGATACATTTTGGCCATCTGCGAAGCGCGTTCGAGATGCTGCAGGCGTTGAGTTTCGCTGAAGTGCGCTTCATGCCGGCAGGCAGTCCGCCGCACCGGGGCGCTCCCGTTGCGGACGCCGCCCTTCGCTTGAGAATGGTGCAGGTCGCGACGGAAGGCCAGCGAGGCTTCGTCGTGGATGACCGCGAGTTGCAGCGGGAAGGGCCCTCTTACTCAGTGGACACCTTGACCGCATTGCGCGGTGAATTTCCGCTGACACCGCTCGCGCTAATGATCGGAATGGACGCCTTTCTGGGACTGCCGAAATGGTACCACTGGAGGGAAATATTGCAGCTGGCGCATATCGTCGTGGCACATCGCCCCGGCTGGCGCGCGCCCGACATGGGTCCTCTTGGCGAATTGCTGGCCGACCGCGGCACACACCGCATCGGCGATCTGCACCAGGCGAAAGCCGGCCACATCTTTATTCATGACGTGACGCAACTGGAAATATCGTCGACCGAAATAAGGGAACTGGTCGCGGTCGGACGGGATCCGCGGTTCTTGATGCCGGATGCCGTACGCGCTGTCATCAGGGAAAGCGGTTGCTACTCGTTATCGGCGGGCGCCGGGAAGGAGCACGCGCGTCAATAGCGGGACGGGCAGCCAGGGTCAAACACTCTGCAAAAAGGAACGGAATGGTGAATGAATAGCGAGCAACTGAGCGACCTCGCAGTCAATGCGCTGGAAGAGGTCAAGGCCCGGGACATCGTCAGGCTGGATGTGCGCAAGCTGACGACGGTCACGGATTTCATGATCGTTGCAAGTGGTACCTCCAACCGGCATGTGAAGTCGCTGGCCGACGCCGTGGCGGACAAGGCCCGCGCCGCAGGGCATCGCCCGGCAGGCGTCGAAGGTGCCGCCGGCAGCGAATGGATACTGCTCGATTTGCAGGACACGCTGGTGCATGTGATGCTGCCGCGGATCCGCGAGTTCTATAACCTGGAAAAGCTATGGTCGCTGCCGCCGTCGAGCGATATCGCTGCCAGAGACGGATGACGGGAAGCAGGCAGGCACACTGGCGCTCTTCGGTTGCATATTAGGCTCATTGCCGTCAGTGACCGGCAGCCGGCGTGGGTGAGAGACGCGTTCGACGAGTACGTGAAGCGCCTGCCGGGTCAATGGCGATTCCGGCTCGACACCGTGGCGACCGCGCGGCGCACTGGCAGCAGCACTCCCGGTCAGGCGGTCGAGGCGGAAGCGGCGAACGTGCTGCGTCTGGTGACGCCTGCGGAGGAGCTAGTGGTTCTCGACGAAAGGGGCGCCGAGTGGACGAGCGCGGAGCTCGCCGGGATGCTTGAGGATTGGCAGGGGGGCGGCAGCGATGTGGCGTTTGTCATCGGCGGTCCGGACGGCGTCTCTGCGGATCTCAAGGAGCGCGCGCGGCGGTTGTGGTCATTGTCGAGGCTCACATTGCCACATGGCCTTGCCCGAGTGGTTCTGGCGGAGCAACTTTACCGGGCGTGGACACTGCTGACGGGGCATCCTTACCATCGTGGCTGATTCGCTCGTTCATCTCGCTTCCGCTTCGCCCCGGCGCCGCGACATCCTGGCCTCGCTGGGCATTTGCCACAGCTGGGAGGGTGTCGACATAGACGAAACGCCGCTGCCGGACGAGCCGGCCGCGGAAATGGCGTTGAGGCTGGCGCTGAACAAGGCAAGAGAATCGCGCCGGCGCCGAGGCGGCGACGTAGCGATCCTCGGAGCAGACACCGTCGTGGCGCTCGACGCGCGGCTGTTCGGCAAGCCGAGTTGCCGAAAGGAGGGGCTTGCGATGTTGTCAGAACTGTCCGGTCGCGTTCACAAGGTGTTTACCGCCGTTGTGCTCGGTACGGCGTCGCGCGAAGTCGATGCCATATCGGCAACCGACGTCCGCTTCCGCAGGATCGAGCCGGAGGAAGCGCTCCGCTACTGGGACACCGGGGAGCCTGCCGACAAGGCCGGGGCCTACGCGATTCAGGGTCTCGGCGGCATGTTTGTCGAGAAGCTGACCGGGAGCTGGTCGGGCGTCGTCGGGTTGCCTGTCTTCGAGACCGCCCGCTTGCTGAGGGAAATCGGTATCGATGTTCTCCCTGCCGGTGCGTCGAGCCGGCGCTCGTGAGCGAGCAATTGCCAAAGGAGGAAATCCTCGTCAACGTGAGTCCGCGGGAAGTCCGCGCCGCGGTGCTGGAGAATGGCGTACTGCAGGAAGTGTATGTCGAGCGGGCCGCGCGCCGCGGGCTCAACAGTAACATCTACAAGGGCCGGGTATCGCGGGTGCTGCCGGGCATGCAGGCGGCCTTTATCGATCTCGGCCTCGAACGCACCGGCTTTTTGCACGTCTCGGACATCGCGAGGCCGAGGGAAGTGCAGCCACAGCCAAACGAACAGACGCTGCCCGACATTCGGGAGCTCGTTCGCGAAGGGGCCGAATTGCTCGTCCAGGTGGTCAAGGATCCGCTGGGCAACAAGGGCGCGCGCCTTACGACCTTCATCACTCTGCCATCGCGCTATCTGGTTCTGCTGCCCAACGGCGCCGGAGTCGGAGTCTCGGCGCGTATAGACGACGTAGCGGAGCGGGAGCGCCTTAAAGAGCTACTCGAACGGTTTCTTGCGGACGACGGGCGACCCGGCGGCGTTATTGTACGGACCGCAGCGGAGAGTGCGGGAGAAGATTCGCTGAGGGCGGATCTGGAGTTTCTGCAAAAGCTGTGGTCGGCCGTTCAGGAACAGTGCAGGCAGGCTCCGGTAAAAACGCTGATACACGAAGACCTGCCCCTGCCGGTGCGCGTGTTGCGGGACCTCGTGACCGCTGATGTGGAGCGAATTTTGGTGGACTCGGAAGCCGATTTTCACCAGATGAAGTCTTTTACCGCCACTTTCCTGCCGGAAATCGAGCCGATGCTGGAACTTTATACGCGGGAGCGTCCGATTTTCGACCTGCACGGGATCGAGGACGAGATCCGCAAGGCGCTCGACCGAAATATCTCTCTCAAGTCCGGCGGTTATCTGATTTTCGACCAGACGGAGGCGATGACGACGGTGGACGTCAATACCGGTGGCTACGTGGGTCACCGGAACCTGGAAGAGACGATATTCCGCACCAACCTCGAGGCGGCCGTTGCCATCGCCAGGCAGCTTCGGCTGCGCAACCTGGGCGGCATCATCATCATAGATTTCATCGATATGGAGGAGGAAGAACATCGCTTGCGCGTAATGCAGGTATTGCAGCAATCCATGGCACGCGACCACGCCCGCCACCAGGTCTTTCCGGTCTCGCCCCTCGGTCTGGTCGAAATGACCCGCAAACGCACACGCGAAAGCTTGCAGCATATCCTGTGCGAGGACTGTCCAAACTGTAACGGACGCGGCTTCGTGATGGCGCCGGCAAGTGTCTGCTTCGAAATTTTCCGAGAAATCATTCGCCAGCACCGGCAGTTCAAGTTCAATGAAGTCCTCGTGCTCGCGCACCAGGACATCATTGAACTACTGCTTGCTGAAGAATCCAACGGACTGGCCGACATTGAGGCGCAGACGGGAAAGGCAATCCGTTTGCAGCCGGAATCGCTTTATCTCCGGGATCAATTCGATGTGGTGCTTATCTGAGCGCCCGATGCGCCACGGGCTGTGACATGGAGCAATGAGTCAACTGCTACAAAAACTCCTCAAATACCTGCTCTATTTCGGTACGGCGGTCATCATACTGCTTGCTATTGCGGTCGGTCTTTTTCGCCTGTTCCTGCCGCGGCTTCCGGAGTACCAGGAGGAGATCAAGGAGTGGGCCAATGCAGCCATCGGCATGCAGGTCGAGTTCTCCGGCATGGACGCGAGGTGGCGGCTGCGCGGACCAGAACTGAATTTCTACGAGGCCCGGCTCGGTTCCCGCGACAATCCTGGCAGTGTCCTGGACGCCGAAGAGGTGCGGGTGGGCGTAGGCCTCATGCGGCTTCTGCTGGACCGTGAGCTGGTGGTAGAGCGGATACTCATTCGTGACAGCGAAGTGGACGTTACCCGTGCCGCAGACGGCAGCTGGTCCGTGCAGGGCATTTCCCTGGACGACCTGCGTGCTTTGCGCAGTTCCGCGGGGCGCGGCGGGCCGCTGACGGTCGACGGCCAGGACATCCGCATCAATTACCGCGATCCGGAAGCTGAGAGGGCCTTCGCAGTACAGGTCGATTCGGCGCAATTCCGGCGCAATGAGATGCAGCATGGGTTGCAGGCGTCGCTCGTATTGCCGACGTTCCTGGGAGACGCCGTCGAGATCGCGGCGACCCAGCGGCTTTCGCCTGCCGCGTCTGAAGCCCCCTGGCAGATCTTCGTCGAGGGGCAGGATCTCGATGTGGCAGGACTCTCGCGACTCGCCCCTGACGGCTGGCCACACGTTGCTTCCGGCATGGCGGACGTGAGCCTGTGGCTCGAAGCGTCAGGCGACGGCGTACGCAGTTCCACTGCGAATTTCCTTGTGACGGACGTCGTTGCGGATGACAGCGCCGGGCTCGCGGCGTTCGACGCGGAGGGACGGGTCGAGTTTTCGCGGGGTGACGAGGGCTGGCTTGTCGCCGCGGACGAGTTCATCCTCAGCACGGCCGAAGGCCGAAGGCCGGAAACGTCTCTTCAGCTTCGGGTCGCCACCGGAAGCGCGGGCGAAGCCGAGTCGGCAACCGGCAGGGCCACCTGGATCAATCTGGACGATCTGGCCTACGTGGCCGCATGGATGCCGCAGGCAAGCCGGAACCGGCTGGCGGAGCTTGCCCCTTCCGGCGTACTTCGCGACGCGGAATTCGGCGTTGCGGACGTTCGGGCGAATGACACGGATTTTGATCTTTCGGTGACGGTGGATCGCTTCGGCATCGCGCCCTACCGTAGCTGGCCGGGGCTGCGCGGCTTCAGCGGGCATCTGCGAGCGGACCAGTCGGGCGGACGACTCGAAATGCGCGCGGCCGATCTTCAGGTCGATCTGGCGGGCCATCTCGTGGAGCCGGTTCACCTGCAAGAGGTCGACGGCACCATCGTCTGGCGGCGTAACGACAGCGGAACGACGGTGCTGTCGAACAGCGTTCGCGCAGGGAACGCCGATTTCAGCAGCGTCAGCAGTCTGCAGCTCACGCTGCCGGCTAACGGTGCGTCCGCCGTGGTCGATCTCCAAAGCAACTGGAGCGTCGAAGATTTAAGTGTCGTGAAAAGCTACCTGCCGGCCGATGCAGTGAAGCCGGGGCTTTATCGGTGGCTGCGCAGCGCCCTTGTTGCGGGCAGCGTGCCGGAAGGCAGCTTGCGCTTTTCGGGTCCGCTCGATGGCTTTCCTTTCGATAATGACGAGGGAACGTTTCGCGCCGAGGCAACGCTGCAAAACGGAACGCTTCTTTATTCGGAGCACTGGCCGGCAGCGCAGAATCTCAACGCGGAAATCGTGGTCGAGAACGCCAGGCTATACTCGCTCGAAAACAGCGCCGTGAACGCCGGCAATACGATCGT
>JBBDSK010000039.1:0-10855 GCA_040904985.1 Woeseia sp.
CGGAAATGATGTCGGTCATTGGCCAGCCGGAATTTTCACAGGCGTACGCACAGGGCAGCAGCGGCTTCGAAATCGAGGAGATTGTAGTCACCTCGCAGAAGCGCGATGAGAGCATGCAACGTGTACCGATCAGCATCGAGGTGCTGAGCAGCGAGACCTTGCGCGAGTTGAACATGCAGGATTTCTTCGACTACGCAAAGCTGGTGCCCAGCATTCTTTCCACACCGAACATGGACGAGGGAACTTCCTGGGCGGGCATTTCCATGCGCGGCGTCAACTCGGGCTCCCGCGGCCATGCGAGCACCAACACCCCGACGGTCGGCATGTACCTCGACGAAATGCCGGTCACAACTCAACAGGGAAACCTCGATCTGCACTTGTACGATGTTTCGAGGATTGAGGTGCTTGCGGGTCCACAGGGCACCCTGTTCGGCGCTAGCGCTCAGGCGGGGACGATACGCGTTATCACCAACAGGCCTGAAATCGGCGAATTCTCGGCTAGCGCCAGCGCCGAAGGCAACATCGTTGACGGCGATGACACCGGCTATCTGCTCGAGGGCTTTGTGAATTTGCCGATTAACGACAAGTCCGCAGTCCGCCTCGTGGGCTGGTCACGCTCGACCGCCGGCTGGATCGATAACGTACTCCGCAGCCGCACGTATCCGGGCGTGGAAAACGAAGCAATTTGCGCGGCGAACGGCGTGGACTGCAGCGCTGACGATATTACAATTAGCAACGAAGACAGGGCAAAAAAAAATTACAACACGGTCGACACGCTGGGCGGCCGTATAGCGCTGCGTGTTGATCTCAATGACAACTGGACACTGACGCCCACGGTCATGGCGCAGAGAAGCGAAGCCGAGGGACATCGGGGCGAGGACATCAGCGATTTTGTCGGTGTCGAGCAGGCGGTTTCGCATATCATGAACGAGTACACCGACGACAGTTGGTACATGCTGGGGCTGACAATCGAGGGCAAGATCAGCAACCTCGATCTGGTTTACTCGGGCGGCTATCTCCGGCGCGATGTCGACGGTTCGTACGACTATGCAGACTACGCGTACTGGTATGACGTCGCCTATACGACCGGCTATTATGCCGACCTGCACTTCCTCGATAGTGGCCCCAGACCCATAGAGAACCAGTGGTATCCCGGCATAGCCGGCACGCGCAACATGCAGGGATACGCGCAAGAGGTATACGACTGGTACGAGAGGACAACTCACGAACTCCGCGTCAGCACCGACCCGGCGAAACGCGTTCGCGGCATGCTCGGCTTCTACTGGATGGACAGTTATCACGACTACACAACGCCTTACAGGGCGCCCGGTCTTGCGGATTTCATGGAGCTGTCGGGAGGGACTCCATTTTTGACGCGAGATACTTTCTACCTGAACAGCATGGATCGGTTCGACAAAGACCAGGCGTTCTTTGGCCAGCTTGATTACGACGTGACAGAGAATCTTGAGCTGACTGTTGGCGCACGCTTTTTCGAGCCCAAGCAGGACGTCATGGGATTCTCGGGGTACAGCTTACAAGCAAACGGAATTTGGAGCAGCTCAGGCGAGGCTCGGTGCAATGTGCTGGGTAACGGGCAGGACGACTACCAGGGCAAGCGCAACGTCAAGCCGTGCCTGGCCGTGGACAAGCACATCAAGGAGAGCGAAAGCATCTACCGCATCAACCTGAATTACCGTGCCTCTGACAATATAATGTTTTACGGAACTTGGTCTGAAGGCTACCGTCCGGGCGGCATCAATCGAAATCCCAACCAGAGCGAATATTTGTCTGAGTTCCTGACTAACTATGAAATCGGATGGAAGACACAGCTCATGAACGGCCGTTTGCGGTTGAATGGAGCGGCTTTCTACGATGAGTGGGACGACTTCCAGATTACCTTTGCTGGTCAGAACAACATCACACAGATCGGCAATGGCCCATCGGCAGAAATCAAGGGGCTGGAGTTACAGGCAACCTGGCTGGCAACGGATCGCCTGCGAATAATGGGCTCCGGGGCCTACTACGATGGCGAGCTGACATCCGTCTTCGCCGACTACAATCCGGATGGAAGCATCGAGGAGGTCAAGGCGGCAAAGGGAACCCCGTTGCCGGACACGCCGAAATTCAAGGGTAACGTGGTTGCCCGATATGAATTTCCTCTGGGGACGAATAATGCCTATGTGCAGGGTGCCCTGATTTACTCGGGGAAGAGAAGGTCCGACCTGGAACCGGAGGATTACCAAATCAGGGGCGACTTCCCGTCGATCACGTTGCTGGACCTGGCTGCCGGGTACCGGATGGAGTCGTGGTCATTTGATCTGTTCATAAAAAATGCCACCAACAACGATACTCCGTGGTACGACACAGCGCAGTGCTCGTTCTCGACCTGTGGCGCACAGAGATACATCGTACGCGAACGTCCGATCACGTTTGCCCTGAAAGCCACAAGGAATTTCTTTTGAGCTGAGGGCAGGCGCACGCGGATTGTCCCGGGACGGCGGGTAGTAGAACAGGCGGTTAATCAGCGCTGCACAACGTGCCCGGCGAATCTCTTCGCCGGGCAGTTTGCATGACTGAGTCGAGCAGCCGCTCGGCGGTTCGGGCGGCCGGCCGGACCCCAGTCTTTCAATCCAATGATGCCCCGGTACCATCGGACAACCGATTCAGGACGGAATAATATCTATGCAAAAACGATTCATGTGGACCGCGATCATCGGGGGGTTCGCAATCGCGCTATCGGCATGCTCGATGCAGGATACGGACGAGCAAGAGTCGCAGGAGCGTTGGCTTGCCGGAGATCACCACATCCACAGTCGTTACAGCGTCCTTTACGACGACGACAACCTGCCCGAGTACACCTTTGGCGGCGATGCGATATACCCGATTCCGATGAATGCACTGATGGCGCGCCATTTCGGCCTGGACTGGATGGTTGCTACCGATCATGGCGGTCCCGACCACAGCAAAATAAACTTTGAGCGGGCTTACCCGGAGCTGCAATTGTCGCGCGACGCCCTGCCGGAGTTGATCCAATTCTACGGCCTGGAGCTCAATACGCCGGCAGCAGACCATTCGAGCATCATCGTGCCTTATACCGATGATGAGTCGACCGTGTTGCGCGAACTCGAATCACGCTTCGACAAATATGAAAAATGGACCGAGGAAGAGATGCGGCGGCGTGACCAGGAAGATCACATGATCGAAGCTTTGCGCGCCATGGATGGTCTCGCCGACAAGCCTGTCGTTATTGCAAATCATCCTTCCCGGTATGCCGAAGAGCTCGGTGTATACGGATTGACCGAACCGCGGGAACTGCGCAACTGGAACGATGCAGCCCCCGACGTTGCTATAGGCATGGAAGGTGCACCGGGTCACCAGGCGGGCCCACTTAGAAGCGAAGATCCGGCCCCGCGCGGCTGGTATTTCGGCTACCCGACCATGGGCGGCTTCGACCAGATGACCGCGCGGCTTGGCGGGGCCTGGGACGCCATGCTGGGCGAAGGACGGCGCTGGTGGATCACGGCCAACTCCGATGCTCATGAGCACTATACGGAGGGCGCCGGCGTCAACTTCTGGCCGGGCGAATACGCGAAGACCTATATTTATGCCAGCAAGAATCATGGATCGATCCTGGAGGGTCTGCGCCGGGGCCGGGTCTTCGTCAGTACCGGGGATCTCGTATCCGAACTTTATGCTGAGGTAATCGATACCACTGGCGAGTCGGAGTCGGCGCGGATCGGCGGTACGATCACCTTGCCAAAAGCCGGTGAGGTAGAAATACGCATTCGGGCGAGGGATCCGCGTGGGACCAACCACAACGGCGACAGCCCGGGCGTCGAGCGGATCGACCTGATCGTTGGCGAGGTCGCGGGGCCGAGCAGCGACCCGGCACTCGACACGAATTCATCGACCACCGTCGTAAGGCGCTTTTCCGCGGCTGACTGGGAACGGGACGGTGAAATACTCAACATGAGTCATACGCTCCGCGTCAGCGGACCCGTTTACATACGTGTTCGTGGCACCAATACAAACGAGTTGGAGCCTGACCCCGATCCTCCCAATGAAGATCCGTGGCAAGACTTGTGGTTCTATTCGAATCCGGTTTTCGTAGAGCTTCGGCAGTGAACCACCGCCTTGCCCGGACGCAATGCCAGGGAACAGATGCGGCCGAAGCGGCGGCGTGTGATTGAGCGCGCCGGTAGCACTTGCACGGCTTTCGGCCCGCTGAAAGGCATAGGATCAAGTAATAAGAGACAAATCGCTCATGAAGAATTACGACGCAATCGTTATCGGTGCCGGGCACAACGGCCTCACCAACGCAGCCTACCTTGCCAAGTCCGGGCTGAAGGTTCTCTGCGTGGAGAAGAACGAATACATCGGCGGCGCGACGGTCAGCCGTAACCTGTACAAGGACTGGTTCTACTCGAATTGCTCTTACGTGTGCAGCCTGCTACGACCCGAAATTTACCGGGATCTTGAGCTCGCCAGGCACGGCCTTCAGGTGATCCCGCCTGCCGGCGGCGGTTGTATCTTCATGGAGAACGGCGACTATCTCGGCAGCTATGTTGACCCCGAGGTCAAGCACCGGGAATACGCCCGATTCTCGAGGGCCGATGCCGACGCCTACGAGCGCTACACTGCTGACGTTATGCGCCAGTGCCGGTTCATTCGCGATTTCCTGTTGCGGACGCCGCCGGACCCTACCTCGTTCAGAATGCGGGACCTGAAGGAGCTGGCCTATCTGGGGGCGAAGTTCTTCGAGATGGGCGAGGAGCGAATGTACGAGAGTATTCGCTTCTGGACCATGAGCGTGGCCGAGTATCTCGATGAGTATTTCGAGACCGACGTGATCAAGGCGGCACTTTCTGGCAGCGGAATCATTGGCACGGCGCTGGGTGTTCATTCGCCGGGCACCTCATATGTTCTCCTGCATCACTACATGGGAGACGTGGACGGCAACATCGGGGCCTGGGGATTCGCACGCGGCGGCACTGGCGCGGTGGCCAAAGCCATCAGCGACGCTTTTCTGTCGTATGGCGGCGAGCTGCGGACGGAAGCGGGTGTCGAGCAGATCACGGTGAAGAATGGCAAGGTGACCGGTGTGGGGCTGTCAAACGGCGAAGAGATCAGGGCCAACACCGTCGTTTCCGCGCTGGACGTCAAGAATACCTTCCTGCGATGCATGGACAGGAAGGACCTCGACGAGGAGTTTTATCACCGCGTCAAGAACTTCAAGATTCGCGGCTCGTCCGGCAAGCTGAACATCGCACTGGGCGGGCTGCCGTCATTTCCCGCGTTACCCAAGGACAGCCTGCTCATCAACGGCTTCCTGCATTTCACCGACTCGATGGAGCGCATGGAGCGGGCATACGACGACTGGAAGGAAGGCACCTGGTCGAAGGACCCGTACGTTGACATGATGATGCCGACGCTCACGGATCCGACCATGGCGCCGCCCGGAAAGCATTTCATGAGCTGTTTCGTGCAGTACTGCCCGGCGCAGATCGAGGGACGCGACTGGACCGACGAGGAGCGCCAGCAGTTCGGGCAGACGGTAATCGATCAGATCGCGAACTACAGCCCGGACTTCAAAAGCTTGATCGAGCACGTGGAGATTCGCACGCCGGCCGTGATCGAGGATGAAATCGGCATCACGGAAGGCAACATCTTTCATGGCGAGCTGACAATGGACCAGCTCATGTTCAATCGCCCGATTCCCGGTTACGCACAGTATCGCGGACCGGTCGGTGGCCTGTACATGTGCGGATCGAGCACCCATCCCGGCGGCGGAATAATGGCCGCACCCGGCTGCAACGCGGCGCGCGAGATTCTTTTGGATCTCAAGCGACCGGACGTCACCCCGGTCAACTTCGGCGACGATTGATGACCAACAAATACGACGCGATCGTCATTGGAGCGGGACACAACGGGCTTGTGTGCGCTGCCCTGCTGGCAAAGGCAGGCAGTAAGACCCTGGTACTGGAGGCGAATGAGCGGGTTGGTGGCGCCGCAGTAACGCGCTCGTTTTCCGAAGGCTACTCAGTGTCGGCGGTCGCCCACTTGTTGTACCAGTTGCAGCCGCAGGTTGAGCAGGATCTGGGGTTGAAAGGCGGCCTGGCCTCGGAGAACGTCGGAACGCTAGCCTTGTCCAGTGACGGCAATCATGTTCGTGTAGACGGCGACAACGTCTCCGGCGTGAACGACGAAGACAAGGCCAGCTATCGGCATTTTCGCAAACGCATGACGCGCTTTGCCGATTTGCTGAATACTTATCTCAACACGACGGCGCCGAGGCTCGGAAAAAACGCGGCCAAATCAGACATGCTGACCCTCGCCCGGCTGGGCTTCGATATTCGTCGCCTGGGCCGGCGGGAAATGCGGGAGTTCCTGCGACTCATCGGCATGAATATTTGCGACGAGTTGTACGAACGCTTTGACAGCGCACTCCTGCGCGGCGCCATCAGCCTCGATGCAACGCTGGGTACGCACCTTGGCCCCCGCTCCCCGAATACGATCCTGACCTATCTTTACCGGCTTGCCGGCACGCACGGCATGCTTAGGCTGCCGGCCGGCGGCATGGGCGCCGTGTCCGAAGCGCTGGCACATTCCGCACGCGAGAACGGCGCAACCATTCACATGGGCGCGAAGGTTTCGCGCATTATCGTAGAGAACGGATGCGTGGCCGGCGTGGCAACTGAATCCGGCGATGTATTTTCGAGCAAGCTGGTGGTTTCAAATGCCGACCCGAAGTCTACGATGATGAAGCTTGTCGGCAGCAAGAACCTGGAAACGGGCTTCACACGCCGTATCCATCATATCCGGATGCGCGGCAACGCAGCGAAGCTGCACATGGCGCTCGATGGCTTACCGAGCATCGCTGGCGTCGAAGACAGGGAATTTGGTGCTCGCTTTCTGATTGCGCCGGATGACGCCTATGTCGAACGAGCATTCAATCAAGCCAAGTATGGCGAAACTTCCGTAAAACCGGTGTTCGAAATCACGTTTCCGAGCTTCCACGACAGCACGCTCGCTCCTGCCGGTAAGCATGTCATGTCGGCAATCGTCCAGTATGTGCCCTCTGAGCTGCGTGGCGGCTGGTCCAGTGATACGCGGGATGCGTTCCGGAAGCTCGCAGTGAGAACGTTGTCCAATTACATGCCCGATCTCGAACAAAGGATCACCGCATGGGAGCTGCTGACTCCTGCGGATATCGAAGAGCAATTTCATATCACCGGCGGCCATTGGCACCATGGCGAACTTGCACTGGACCAGTTTTTGTTTACTCGGCCGGTCGGCGGTGCGCACCAGTGTGCGATGCCTGTTGGCGGCCTGTATCTCTGTGGTGCCGGTACTCATCCGGGTGGGGGCGTTAGCGGGGCGGCTGGTCGAAATGCGGCCCGCGTCATCCTGAGGCGGGAGAACTTCGTATGACGGTTATCGAAGTGGAGCAGGGCAGGATCCGGTCGCCATTTTATCCGCGGCAAGCCGAGATTGATCGTCTCAACCTTTGGCACGACTGGAAAGGTTATGCAAGTGCCGATGGCTTTTACGATTCCGGGGTCGAATACTTTTCCGTGAGAAACAGCACCGGCGTTTTCGATATTTCTCCGATGACCAAGTATCGAATTACCGGGCCGGACAGCCTGGCTTTCGTCGACCGGCTGGTCACTCGCGACATGCGCAAGCTTAAGCCGGGCCGTGTGGCGTACGCGGTCTGGTGTAACGACGAGGGGCAGGTGATCGACGATGGCACGATCTTTCACCTGCAAGAGGGGGTGTATCGCATTTGTTCCCAGGAATGCCACATGTCCTGGTTCAAAGCCGCGGCAATCGGTATGGAAGTTACAGTCATCGACGAGACGGCCCAGGTTTGCGGGCTTGCGGTGCAGGGACCGACATCATTTAGCGTCCTGAATGCAATGGGCCTCGATGGCATCGGAAACCTGCGGCCGTTCTGCTTGACTACCTTCGACTTCCAGGGCGCCGAGCTTATGGTATCGCGTACCGGTTTCACCGGTGATCTCGGATACGAAATGTGGATTACGCCGGGCAAGGCCGTTGACCTTTGGGATGCTCTGTTCGAAGCAGGCAAGCTGTTTGGAATCCGGGCGATTGGCACGCAAGCGCTAAACCAGTCGCGGATAGAAGCCGGCTTCATTCAGGCTTACGTGGATTTCCTGCCGGCTTACGCCACGGTAAGGTCCGGCCGATCCCGTTCCCCGTTAGAGCTGGGGCTGGATTGGCTGGTGGACTTCAAAAAGCCGAATTTTAATGGCCGTCATGCGCTGGCCGGGGAAAAGCGAAACGGTTCCACCTGGCGGGTGGTGAAGCTCGACATTGAGGGAAACAAACCAGCCCATCACTCCTACATTTATCCTCGCAAAGGCAAACGCGAGGCTTGTGGCTTCATCACCAGTGCTGCCTGGTCGCCGGTCTGCAAGCAGAATATCGCGCTCGGAACGGTGCGTACGCCGCATGGCAATGTGAATGACAGGCTTTATGTGGAGATCTATTACCAGCGTGAAATGCACTGGTCGAAGGTAATCGCCGAAGCGACCGTCGTCGACAAACCGTTTTGGGATCCGCCGCGCAGGCGTGCAATGCCACCGGAACGGTTCTGACCCGCCTTTGTTGGCGAAACATGGAGTAGTCCCGAGCGGTGAGCTGCGCTCCTCCGTCGTATCGATGAAAGCCCTCTATTTGATTGTCGCGGTTCTGGCTCTGTCTGCGACGGCTCAGGCGGCGACCATAATCACGCCGCAGGTTGCGCTGACCGGTGTACCGTTCGAGGTGAAAATCGACGGGGTCGAGCCCGGCGGCCAGTACAGGATTAAGGTGTCCGGCGCACGATATGACGCTGACGCTGACGGTGCAGGCACGGCGCGGTTCCAGGACGTAATCTTTACTGAATCTGGTACCGGCAAGATCGAACTGACAGGTGGCGGAACCTCGGCATCAGCCGAGCTGCGAGTGATTCACGGCTGGATATCGATCATGCCGCCGATACTGGCCATCATCGTCGCGCTCACGCTTCGTAATGTGATTCCCGCACTGCTGCTCGGCATCTGGCTCGGAGCCGCCACGCTGCGCTCGTTCACGCCTGCCGGCGTCTTCACAGGGTTGCTGGATAGTTTTCAAATCTACGTTACCGGAGCGCTGGCCGACCCGGATCACGCGGCGATTATCCTGTTCTCGCTGATGATTGGCGGCATGGTCGGCATCATCACGCGTAATGGCGGCATGGCCAGTATCGTCCGAATGATGGTAAGCCGGGCCCAGACCGCTGTGGCCGGACAGGTCTCTGTGTGGCTAATGGGCGTTATGATCTTCTTTGACGATTACAGCAATACCCTTGTCGTCGGCAATACTGCGCGGCCGATGACGGATCACCTCAGGATTTCCCGCGAGAAGCTTGCCTACATCGTCGACTCGACTGCGGCCCCGGTGGTCTGCATCGCCCTGATTACCACATGGATCGGCTACGAGGTCGGCCTTATCAATGACGCCTTGAGCGATCTGCCGGGCGTGAACATTCCGGCTTATACTGTTTTCCTTCGCTCGATACCGTACAGCTTCTATCCAATCCTTGCAGTCCTGTTCGTGCTGTTCGTAGCATCGACCGGACGTGATTTCGGCCCGATGCTCAAGGCGGAACGGCGAGCACGGCAAGGGCAGGTGTCGCCGTTGGCCGGCAATGAAACCCCTGCGATCCAGGGGGAAGGCCTCGAACCCAAGCCGGACATCCCGTACCGTGCTATTAATGCCTTCCTGCCGCTGCTGGTCCTGATCGGAGCTCTGCTCGCGGGTCTTTACGTAACGGGCGAGGGCGAAAGCCTTGCAGACATAATAGGCACGGCGGACGCCTACAAGGCGATGATGTGGGCATCGTTGCTCGGCGCCATGACAGCGGCGGTCTTGACGATCGGGCAGGGCATACTCGATGCACAGGAGACGGTAGATGCCTGGTACGGTGGCGTGCGGGCCATGTTTTTTGCAATGATCATTCTCATCCTCGCCTGGGCCCTGTCGGCTGTCACCGAAAACCTGGATACAGCCGGCTATCTCGTCAGTATCCTCGCAGATTCGATGCCGGCGGCTCTCGTACCAGCTGTGGTGTTCATGCTGTCCGCCATCACGGCGTTTACGACCGGTACCAGCTGGGGCACGATGGGCATCTTGATGCCGCTGGTGATTCCCCTCACATGGGCCGTAATGACTGTCAACGGCATGTCCGGCCCGGACGATATGCACATTCTATATTCCGCTATCGCCTGCAATCTCGCCGGCGCAGTGTGGGGCGACCATTGCTCGCCGATTTCGGACACGACGGTGCTGTCGTCGATGGCCAGCGGTTGCGATCATGTCGAGCACGTTCGCACGCAGTTGCCGTACGCCGCGCTCGTTGGGGCCGTCGCGATTGCCATTGGTACGATCCCCGGCGGTTATGGACTTCCGCCATGGATCTCAATCATTATCGGCATTGCGACGCTCGCAGTCGTGCTGCGCCTCTTTGGTCGCCAGGTTGGAATCGGGGCGGACCGGAAGGACCGGGAGCCGGATCACGTAACGGCCGGCACTTCCAGGGCCGGCCGTTACGGCAAAACTGAAGCTTGACGATATGATCCTGTCCTTCGGCTACGACTCGATAGGACATAAACAATGCCACGGGTGAATAGTTTCCGTACACACAGTGGGGCCGGTGAGTACGGGTAAAGTCGCAACAACGAACGGTGATGACCGGTCCTTTTTCGGTCACCCCAAGGGGCTGTTCTTCCTGGCCTTTACTGAGGCCTGGGAGCGTTTTACCTTCTACGGGATGACGGCGCTGCTCACCCTCTATATGGTCAATCAGCTG
>JBBDSK010000040.1:0-10769 GCA_040904985.1 Woeseia sp.
TTTGCCCTTTCGACTCTGCAGAAGTCCAGGATGGACTTGTGCAGAGATTCCCTAGAGGAAGTATTGCGAAAGGAAAGGGTTCATCATCCGGTTATCCGGATCGATGCGCCGCCGCATGCGCCGGAAGAAGTCCATCCGGCTACCAAAGATCTGCCCGGCGTATTCAGCCGCGAGGCCACGTGTCTGGTTGAAAAAAGGCATGCCTCCCCAGTGCTGGGCGAACTCACCAAAGTCGATCGCAAAATCCTCCCAGCCTTTCGCCTGCGTCGACAGTGCGCTTAATGCGAACATCGGCTCGTCGAACGACGGCGACAGAAGTGCCGAGCGGTCGCGACAAAGCCTGAATCCGACAGTCGGCATATCACAGCGGAAGCCGCTCCGGGTTCGCACGCGGCTGCAGAAGTCAGTGTAAGCCTGGACGACAATGGAAAAGTCGCTTGCCGGAAACAACCAGGTCGAGTATTGCAGTGTTTGCGAGGACGCGGTTGCACGGTTAACGAGGGCAGTCGAATTACTGCCCGAGGCGACGAGCCTGTTGTTGACGATTCCCTGTGTCATCTTGCTGATCTCGTCAATGATCCGGTAGCGCACGCCGGCGACAGGAACGATTCTGTTGAGCGACTTGAAGATATGCGGGAGCACTGTGCTTTCGCCCCAATCCTTGATCTTCCACGGCAGGCTATGGCTTGTGTTTGCTTCAGGGCTGTAGCGACGCAGATCCAGGTATACGCGATCGCGAAACGGCAGTATGTAAAACTTTACGCCGACGTCGGTTCTGGACAACTTGTCCGCGGCGGCGGAGAACTGTGCGATGGAGCAGCGTCGATGCGACACGGCAAAAGGGCTGGCAGGGCGGACTTTGAGGGTGACCTCGAAAATTACCCCAAGCATGCCGTAACTCAGCCGGAAGGCATTGAGGAGATTGTGCTGGTCACGAGACAGGTCCAGCAGGCGGCCGGATGGCGTAATCACTTTCATGCTGATCACCTGCGATGCAAAAAAAGCGCCGTCGCTGGAAATGGACGGGCCTGCACAGCCGCCGGCAACAGCACCGCCAACGGTACGGCCCGTCAGGTCATGGCTGCCGGCGAGTTCAAGGCCAGGCTCCGCCAGCGCGCTTACCAGCCGGCCAAGCCGAACGCCCGCCTGTACGACGACCGTGTCACCGTAGGCGTCGATGTTTGTGATTTCATCGAAGGACGTCATGTCGATGACCGTTCCGGCGGTTGCCGAGGTGCAATCGGTCGACGAACTCATCGCGCCCATAGGCCGGAAAGGTGCGAGGAAACGCGAGCCCGGCGCGATGATTTCTCGCAGCTGCTTCAGATTGGCCGGGCGAATTTGTGTCGGTACGGGCTGCGTACGGCGGCCTATTCTCGCAGAGTCGCGCAGTTTCACCGTCTTCACTGACATGGCATGCACCTCGTCCGGATCAGGATGCCGATCGATATCGGCACTGGGCGCAGTGCTGCCGGGATGCTGCGGAGAAACTTGATGAGCGGCTGTGACAGCCGGACTCACAGACTGGAGGTCGCCTGCGGCGGCACCTGCCGCCACGCTTCTTGTCGTCTGGCAACCCCGCTGTCATAGGTTTCCCCTTAGACCGGTGGCTTTGCGACCCCTTCTTTCAAAGGGTGTGCCTTTTTCGAGCGAGCAGGAATCGTTGCATAGGGCCGCTCCGGATGTCAATCAGGCGGAAACCGAATTCGGCGCACATTGTCAAACCGCCGGGACGACCTGAGCCGGATGCGAACGGCTGACCCGGGAACCAGGACAAGAGCAATCGCCTGAACCCGCCGGGGGACATCGACTAGAATGCGCGCAGATGTTCAATGGCACCTGGTAGTAGCAGCTGGCAATGGCCATAGGGTGGACGGCCAATAACAAAAGGAGCTTGCACGTGAACTCAGTCAATTCGAAAAAGCCGGCCCTGCGACTGGCCGCACTGGCGTTCGCATTCGTCGCCTGCACTGCGACGGCGGCGCTTGCGGAGTCTCGCAGCATCACTGTGACAGGCCAGGGCGAGGCCTTTGCAAAGCCGGACCAGGCCGCTGTCAACGCCGGTATTCAGACGTTTGCAGAAACTGTTGTGCAGGCGACGCGGCAGAATCAGGCGGTCGTAGAGAAAATTTTTGCGGCACTCGCGGAACAGGATATTCCGGACAAGGACATCCAGACGTCCAACTACAGCATCTGGGCGGAACAAGACCACCACGAGTCGCGGCAGGGCCGGATTGTCGGTTTCCGGGTATCGAATATCGTGAGCGTAACGATCGGCGACATCGACAAGGTCGGGGAGGTTCTCGCTGCGGTTACAAATGCAGGCGCCAATACCATCCATGGAATCCAGTTCGGCGTGAAGGAGCCGGCGGCACTCGAGGAGAAGGCGCGCGAAGCAGCGATGCGGGATGCGCGTGCAAGGGCGGAGGCACTGGCACAGCTGGCGGGCGTACAACTGGGCGAGATATTGACGATTTCCACGTCGTCCGGTCCCATCTCTCCGGGACCAATGGCGCGCCGCAGCATGGAGATGGCCGATGCTGCGCCTGCCCCGGGAATTGCACCGGGAGAGCAAAGTGTCAGCGTCTGGATTGAAGCGCGCTACGCAATCAGGTAGTGCCGGGCTCATTCCGGAACTCCAGGTGCTCCGCAGAAGCATCATGTTGCGGCAGGATCGGCCGTGGCAGGGATCTTGCATTCACCGCTTCTGTGCCCTGAAGCTGTGGTGACGCAATTGCCGGCTTGTAGCTTTTACCGATTACAGAATGCAGGCCTGTCTCGCTGCGTTGGGTATCCGGCGTGATCGGCCGCGCGGCGACCGGCGCCTGGCTGACGGCGATATTTCTGGCAGCGGCTGTGGCGGCACACGCCAACGAAGTCCGATACTCGATCAGCGGAGTCTCGGAGCCCTTGCTGACCAACGTGCGGAACCACATCCAGGAGTTCGGGATTACTGGAAGTGCCCGCGTGACGCCCGCGCAGTTCCAGAACATCGTCGATGACGCGAAGGCCAGCGCTGCCGCGGCGTTAAAGCCTTACGGCTACTACCACCCCAATATCACTACCAAACTCGTCGATCTCGGCGGGGACGTCTGGCGGCTGGAGGTCAGGATAGAACCGGGTCCGGCGGTGCGGGTGCAGGAAGCCACGGTTAGGCTGCGGGGGGAGGGGGCCGACCAGGAGGATCTTCGCAAGTGGCGCGAGGACTGGCCGCTGCGCGAGGGCGCGATTCTGAACCAGTCGATGTGGAGACAGCAAAAGGAAGATGCGTTGGCGCTCGCGGAAGCCGAGGGCTACCTCAACGCCCGGTTCGTGACACACTCGATCGAGATCGATCTGATCCGCAATGAGGCGAAGCTTGCCCTGGTACTCGACACCGGACTGCAGGCAGAGTTCGGGGACATCATCTTCCGGCAGGACGTCGTGAAACCCTATGTACTGGAGAACGTCCCTCGCTTTTCGAAAGGCTCCGGATACCGTCCCGATCTTGTCGACAGCCTGCGGCTCGATCTTTGGGCGGCCGGTTATTTTACCGATATCGAGGTTGAGGAGCAGCGCTGGCTGGAGCGTTCCCCGCCCGTAGTCGACCTCGTCGCAACTCTGAAGACAGAAACGAAGAATACCTACCAGGGTTCCCTGGGGACCGGGACCGATACCGGCTTCAGGACCCAGGCCATGTGGAGTCGCAGTCCGCTCTCGTCGAGGGGTGATCGACTCGATGTCGGCATCGGCTACCAGCAGATGGATGACGAATTCACGTCCCGGGCCGACTACCGGGTTCCCAGGGACACCGACGAGCGTCAATTCTGGGTGTCGAACCTGACGTTGCGCAGAGACAAGCAGGACCTCGAAGTGAAGCGGAACGAGGACGACGAGAACTTCATCAATCTGGCGAGCGGCAATGTCGAGGACGTTTTTTTTCGTGTTGGCAGGCTGCAGGTGAGAGATCGCGACTTGGGCCGCATCCGCTACTTCGAGACGATATTCGCGCAATACCTGCGAGAGTCCTATACCTACAATCCTGGCACCGATGCGGATCCGGCAATTCTCGAGCTCGTTCGTGATGAAGAGTTCGGCAGCATATTTCGCGACACCGTGAGTACGGTTGCGATCGGTCTCGAATGGGACTGGCCCGCGGTAACCGGAAGCGGGTTCGGCATTTTCGGCCATCACGAGAGAGCCTGGATATTTACCTCGAGCGATTTATGGGGATCCGCGAGGCAATTCACGCAAATCTATCTGTCGTCCCGCCGCTCATTCGTGAGAGCGGAAAACTGGAAGCTTCTGCTACGCGGGGAGATAGGCTATACGGACGCCAAGGTTGACGAGCTCAAGCCCGTTGTCGGTGGGCAACCGTTACCGCTTTCGCTGACGCGACTGCCCAGTCAGTACCGTTTCAAGGCCGGCGGCAGCGATAGCGTCCGCGGGCACGGCTTCGAAGACCTGAGCAATAACGATGTCGGGTCGAACAACATCATCACGGCCAGCGTGGAGATCGAAAGAAAATTCTTGCAGAGCTGGTCAGCCGCGGTATTCGTGGATGCAGGCAACGCCTTCAACAACTGGAGCGATTTCGACATCCGGACCGGCGCGGGCGTCGGTCTACGCTGGTATACGATAGCCGGAGCAATACGCCTGGACGTTGCACGGGCACTGGACATCGAGGGCCGGCCCTGGCGCGTGCACTTCACACTCGGCACGCCGCTCCTTTGATTCTCCGGGTCCTTAAATACCTGCTGCTGGCGGTTGTGCTTTTGATTGCGGTAGCGCTTGCCGGCGGCTACTGGCTTCTCGAGACGCAGTCCGGCTCCCGCTGGGCCTGGGATCGCTCAACCGGCTCCGTTCCCGGCAATCTCTCGGCTCGTTCAATCAGCGGCTCCATCGGCAACGGCCTCGAGTTGAGCGGTCTCTCATACCGGAACGAAACGGTAACTGTCGGGGTTGCGGATGCGAGGATTGCGGCAAGTCTCGTGCTTTCCCCGCTGCGCCTGGAATTGGAGGAAGTGAGGGCTGACGGCGTAGTGATTCGCCAACTGGAACGGCCGGAGGCCGAAGAGCCGGAAACGTCGATACTCGAGCAGCTGGCGCTGCCTTTCGAGATTCGCGTACATCGCCTGATAGTGACCGAGTTGGAGGTGGTTAACAGTGATGACGAAACCACGTTTTTCCTGCGTCGCGCCGAAGCCGCCGGAACCTGGCACGAGGAGATTTCGCTATCGCACGTGGACATCGATTCCAGTGCCGGACAGCTAAGTGGCGAGGTGATGCTGGGCCTGGAGACGCCGCATCCGGCGTCCGCATCGTTCGCTGCGACCTACCCGCTGACACTCGGGGAAACGACGCAATTACTGCGCTTTTCGGCGGAAGCGGAGGGCAGTCTGGAAAATTTGCAAGTCGATGTGTCTTTGGCCGACCCTTCCCTGCGCATGTCCGGGCGGCTTTTGTCGCTTCTCGAGCAACCCGGCTGGGATCTTCGGCTGCAATCATCCTATATTCAGTGGCCGCTCGGGCAAGCGCCCGATCAGCCGGTGTCTGTGTACCTCCGCAACGCAGATCTGGAAACCGCCGGCCAGCTGTCGAACTACAGCATTTCGGGCGTCGGTCTGGTTTCGGTGGCCGGCCAGGAGGAGTTGCCGTTTTCCCTCAGCAGCCGCGGCGATAGCGACGGCATCGATGTCCTCGACCTGGACTTACAGGGCGAGGCAATTCGTGCGGCGGCAACCGGTGAAGTTCGCTGGGAGGGCGGGTTCGCAGTGGCGGTGGACGGCGACATATCGCGCTTCGATGTCGGCATACTGACCGGGGAGTGGCCTGAGGGCCGTCCGGTCGCCGGCACTGTCGATGCCGCCTGGAGCGCCGGCAAGGTCGATCTGAACGAGCTGCAATTGCGAATTCTGCAGACTGATGCGAAAGTGCACGGAAGCGGACAGATCGATGTCGAAGGGGGCGTTGTCGATGTCGGTCTCGAATGGCGCAACCTGCAGTGGCCTTTGCAGGAAAAAACCTCGGCTGCGGAAGTGGCGGCCGGGAATGTGGAAAGCGAATTCGGCCGCATAAACGTCTCCGGCAGCCCGGAAGACTGGACTTTCGAGGGGCGGGCCGCGCTCAAGGCAGCGGATTTGCCGCAGGGAGTGTTCGAGCTGTCCGGCCACGGTAATCGCGAGAGCGTCGAGGCTGTTCTGCACCAAAGCAACGTGCTGGCCGGCAGCGCCTCGGGCCGCGGCAGCTTTAACTGGGCCGAAAACGGACGCTGGTCGGTGGAACTCGTGACGCGTGATCTCAATGTGGGCGCGCTGTTGCCGGAGCTGCCGGGCCGCATCAGCAGTGAATTCGCCGCGGAAGGACAACTGACGCCTGCGGAATTTTCTGTCGACATCGAACGGATCGAGGGCGTGCTCAGAGAGAGGCCGATCCACGGAGAAGGCAGCGTGCGCTATGCGGCTGGTAACCTGGTCGCGGAGCAATTGCAGCTGAACTCGGGCGAATCGCGTTTGCTGCTCGATGGAGACCTTGCGAGCGCGAGCGGGCTGCACTTCGAGCTGGACGCGCCGGCCCTGGAACGGTTTCAGCAGGAGCTTGCCGGCTCCGTCAGGGCGGCCGGCAACCTGTCGCTTGCCGCGGAGTTTCCGGCCTTGAGCATGGAACTGCAGGCGCATGACGTTCTTTGGAACGGCTATGGTGTCGAGGAACTGACCCTTTCCAGCACAAAACGGCAAAACGGCAACGGCTTGTCCCTGCAGGCTTCCGGTGTCGGTCTCTCGGCCGGTGCGCGGCGCATCGAGTCCCTGGTCGCCGGCGTCGAAGCGGGCCCGGATCAGCAGCGGCTGGAACTCGAATTATCACCAGGCGGCGAACAGGGGCTGATCGCAATCGAACTCGACGGGCGTCTCGAAGACTGGAAGCGGCCGCTCGATTCCCTGTGGCGCGGCAGCGTTGAGGCGGCGCGGCTCGTCGACCCGTCCGGAACCACCTACCAGCTTGCGGATCCGGCGCCTCTGGAACTTGGCACAAACCGCCTGTTGCTTGATGGGGCTTGCCTGCAGGGACAGGAACAAAGCCGCGTCTGCCTGGATGCAATCTGGAGCGGCGGCACTGTTTTTTCCCTCAGCGCAGAGCTGGCGTCGGTGCCGGTCGAGCTCGTGAGCCTGATCTACGAGACCGACCTCCGGTTTACGCAAGACCTCAGCGGCCACCTGTCGCTCACCGCGGGTGAAGACGCAAGCTTGTCCGGCGAAGGCGACATCGCCATATCGCCAGGGCGCGTCCAGAACCGCATCGATCCCGCGATGGCGACGCAAACAGGCGCCGGTAGCTTACGCTTCGATCTGGCCGACGGTGAGCTTCTCGCGGCGCTGGCGTTGCCGTTCTCCGAATCGGCGGAAATAGACGCTGAGTTCGAAATGAGCGACATCAGATCCGGAACCGACAGCGAAATCAGCGGGCGGCTTCTGGCGAATCTCAACGATATTTCAGTCGCCGCTACCGTTGTGCCGGTGGTCACCGGTATCCGTGGCCGTCTGGAGGTGGACCTGGCGCTGGCGGGCACTCTCGGCAGCCCGGTACTGGCCGGGGATGCGTCGCTGAAGAACGGGGCGTTGCGTTATGACCCGATCGGTCTTCAGCTGACCAATATCGAGCTGGACGCCGTCATGGATGAAGACAACCGGATCGATATTCGCAGCACCTTCAGGGCCGGTGAAGGCAAGGGTGAAATAGAAACTACGGCTCTGTCGCTCGGGGACCTGCGGGAGGGATTGCAGCTGTCATTGACGGGCGAGGATCTCACTCTGGTCGACCTGCCCGATGCGAACGTCGTTGCGGATGCGAACCTCGGCATCGGCATTCAGGGCGGTAGCTTGCGATTAAACGGCAATGTGCTGGTATCGCGGGCCAGGCTGACGCCGACGAATCTCGCATCCGGCAAGGTCACTGAGAGCGAGGACGTACGAATCGTCGCGCAGGAGGAAGATGAGCCGGTCGAGCCGGAAGGCGGCGACGGCGCCCCCTTTCAACTGTTCGGCACCGTTGCACTGGCGCTCGGACAGGATGTTCACGTGGATCTCGACGTTGCCGAAGCGAGACTCGGCGGATCGACCGCATTTACCTGGAACGGCCCTGCCGTTCCCATTGGCAATGGGCAATACACGGTGGATGGGAGGTTTGAAGCCTATGGCCAGTTGCTCGAGATTACGGAGGGCCGCATCCAGTTCCCGGGGACCTCGGCCGCAAATCCCAACCTGCGCATCCGCGCCGAGCGGGAGATCTTCGGCAATCCGCAGGTCAACAGCGCCGGAGTACTGATCACGGGCACGGCCCAGGACCCGGAGGTCGACGTATATACCAATCCTCCGTCCAGCCGTGACCGCGCCGTTACCCTGCTGGTGACCGGCAGTGACTTCAACTTCGAACAAGGCGTGGGCGCCGTCGACGTCGGTACCTATATTGCGCCGGATCTTTATATCAGCTACGGCATTGGCTTGTTCGACCGCGAAAACGTCATCAGTCTCCGTTATGACATTGCCAGAGGCTTTGGCATCAAAGCGACATCCGGCAAGAAATCCGAGGGCGTCGACCTCAGCTATACGATCAAGCGCTGAAGCTCGTTCGGCGCCGACCGGCGGCAGGCGCGGAAGCGCGGTTCTCCTGCCAACCTGTGGAAAAGACGAAGAGACTGCGATAATTTCGAGGCTGGCGCCGCCCGCCCTTGCGAAAGGAACGCCCATGAAAAGAATTGAACTGACGACTGTCTGCGCTCTGCTGATAGCCTTTTCCCCGGCCTTCGCCGGCACCGTCCTCGAGCTGGAAACCACGGAATATCGCGGGGGACAGCGCTTATCCGGCACCGTCGAGATCTCGACCCGGGACGGAATGTCTCGAGTCGAGGTCAGCGCGGGTGACGGCAGCGAAACGAGCAGTATTATTTTCCGCAATGACAAGCGGGAGTTGACTGCTCTGGATCACGAGCAGCGGGAGTACTACGTTCTCGACGAAGCGACCATCGAACAAATGGGCTCCCGGCTGAGCGGGGCCATGCAGCAGATGCAGGATGCGCTGGCGGACCTTCCACCGGATCAGCGGGCGATGGCCGAGCGCATGATGAAGCAGCGACTTCCGGAGGCGGCAGCTGAGCCGATACGGCCGCCAACGACGCTTCACAGTACCGGTAACAGGGACGAGGCAAGCGGCTATGACTGCCAGTGGCACGAGGTACATCAGCAAGGCCGGAAAATTCGTGACTTGTGCGTCACTGACTGGGACAACATCGAAGGCGGCCGGGATGCCGCGGATTCCATGCTCTCGATGGCCGGCTTCTTCGAGGACATGGCAGCCGCTTTTTCCGGCAGCTCGGGCATTGATCTTTTTGGCGGGCAAAAGGAAATGTTCCGGAATATGCGCGAACTCGACGGCTACCCGGTCGTGACGCGGGAATACGACGCGTCCGGCAAGCTCGAAAGCGAAAGCCGGCTGGTCTCATCCAGCACGGAGGATCTCGATGCCGACCTCTTTGAGCCGCCACAGGACTACCGCCGACAGAAACTCGGCGATTGAGGTCCGGGAGCGGCGCCGGACGGAGCATTTTTTCCATGTCCAGAATTTTCGGATCGCTCGCGTTGTTGCTGGTCTGGGCACTGGTCCAGGCGGAATCGACGGCGTTCGTCAATGTCAATGTCCTGCCGATGACGTCCAGCGAGGTGCTGCAGGCAAGAACGGTCGTGGTCACTCGCGGCAAGATCGCGGCAATCGGCCCCGCAGGCAGCACTTCGCTGCCCCGGAATGCCGTCGTCGTCGACGGTACGGACCGCTACCTGATGCCCGGCCTGGCGGAGATGCACGCCCACGTCCCCCCGACGACGTCGCCTGATCTTGAACGTGTGCTGCAGTTGTTCGTGGCAAACGGGGTGACCACGGTGCGCGGCATGCTCGGTAAACCGGGACATCTCGATCTGCGTGAGGCGATCGCGAGGGGCGAGACACTGGGCCCGCGGCTTGTTACGTCCGGTCCGTCATTCAACGGCAGATCGGTCGACGGTGCCGACAGTGCCGTCGCAATGGTCAGGCAGCAGCATGCGGCAGGCTATGATTTCCTGAAAATACATCCGGGGCTCAGCCGTTTTGAGTTCGCCGCGATTGCGGCAACCGCGAACGAGTTGCGGATGCCCTTTGCCGGACACGTGCCGGAGGATGTGGGCGTCCTCGGGGCGCTGCAGGCGGGTATCGCATCCATCGACCATCTCGACGGCTACATGCAGCTCCTGTTGCCACCGGACGTGGATCCGTCAGGCGGCCTCGGCGGTTTCTTCGGCCTGCTGCTGGCGGGCGCGGCACAAGAACAGTACATAATGCCTGCTGCCGAGGCGACGGCCGATGCCGGAGTGTGGAATGTGCCGACCCAGTCCCTGTTCGAGCATGTAGCCATGGCGATCGATCCGGAGGTGCTGGCGGAGCGTCCGGAAATGAGATACATGCCGGTGGCGACACTACGTCAGTGGGAAGAGCGAAAACGCGAGGTCATCGACGATGTGAGCTATGACCCTGCGGTCGCCGAACGGGCGATCGATCTAAGGCGCCAGTTGATTCTGGCGCTTCACCGCGCCGGTGACGAACTGTTGCTGGGCTCGGACTCCCCACAGGTATTCAATGTCCCGGGGTTCGCCATACACCGGGAACTGCAATACCTCGTCGGCGCGGGGCTCTCGAAGGAGTCGGGCATCCCCACGTTCCGCGGCGGCGACGGCCTCTGGGACAAGCACGGCGAGCCGCCCATGGAC
>JBBDSK010000041.1:0-10698 GCA_040904985.1 Woeseia sp.
AGCCACGAAAGATCGCGCGCGACAATGATCCATTATTTACGACGGGGTACACTAGCGGCCATCCACGCCCGGTTTTTCCATTCTCAGGTGCACCCCAGGTGTCTTTTTCCCCGCTGCTTGTCCGTTTGATCGATTCGCTCCGCTGCCTGCCGGGCGTTGGCCGCAAATCGGCGCAGCGTATCGCGTTCCATTTGCTGGAACGGGACCGCGAAGGGGCCCGGAAGCTGTCGCAGGCGCTGTCCGAAGCCGTGGCGGGTGTCGGTCATTGCAGCCGTTGCAGAATGTTCTCGGAGCACGAGCTGTGCAGCATCTGCAGCTCCACCGGCCGTGATGAGACGCAGCTGTGCGTCGTGGAGTCGCCGGCGGACGTCATGGCAGTGGAAGACGCAACCGGCTTCAAAGGCCATTATTTTGTCTTGATGGGACACCTGTCGCCGCTGGACGGGATCGGTCCGGAAGAACTGGGTCTGGACAGGCTCGAGGAACGTCTGGCAAAAGAGAGGTTTCAGGAGCTCATAATCGCGACGAATCCGACGGTGGAGGGTGATGCTACAGCGCATTTTCTGGCCGATATGGCAAGTCGCCACAGCGTACCGGCGAGCCGCATTGCCCACGGCATTCCCCTTGGCGGCGAGCTGGAATACATCGACGGCGGGACGCTGTCGCACGCGTTTTTCGGGCGTCGCACCGTCGACTGAAGGAGGTCCGCATGACCGATGATGATTGTATTTTCTGCAAGATCGCGGCGGGTGAAATCAACGCGGACATCGTTTACCAGGACGACAGGGTGGTCGCGTTCCGCGACACCAATCCGCAAGCCCCGACACACGTCCTGGTAATCCCGCGCCAGCACATCGCGACGATCAACGATATCGGGAAAGACGAGGCTGCAGTTGCAGGCTGGCTGTTTCTGGGTGCGCAGGCGGTGGCCAGGCAGGAGGGCATCGACCAGAGCGGCTACAGGACAGTCATGAACTGCATGAAGGGCGCCGGGCAGTCCGTTTTCCACATCCATTTACACCTGCTCGGCGGGCGCTCCCTCGGGTGGCCGCCGGGCTAGGCCCCGCAGCAGGGCTCACCGGAAGCGCTCAGCGAGGCGCTCGGCGGAGAAGAGAAGGCGGCGATAGCTCTCATATCGCCGTGCGGCGATGCCGCCAGAGGCGACGTCCTGTTTAACTCGGCAGCCCGGTTCCTGGAGGTGGCGACAGTCGCTGAAGCGGCACTGGATCCCCGCCGCGCGAATCTCGCGAAAGCCGCGGACCGCGTCCCTCGGCTCTTCGATCGCAGGAGCATAATCGCGCACTCCGGGTGAGTCGATTACGGCGCCGCCGTTGGCGAGCGGCAGCATTATGGAGTTGACCGTTTTGTGTTTGCCCTCGCCACTGCTACGCGACACCGGCGCCACCGGCTGAGTGCTTTGATCGCTCAGGCTGTTGATGAGGCTGGATTTCCCCACCCCCGACTGGCCCACGAGGATAGCCGTACGCTGCGCCAGACAATCTGACAAAAGATGGAGATTCATGCCCTCACGGGCGCTGCAGCGCAAGCTGCGGTAGCCGAGCGCGTCATATTCCGCCAGCGCATCGGCCGAGGATTGTCGCAGCTCCCCGAGGTCTGCCTTGTTGAAGGTGATGACGGTGGCGGCTCCCATCAGCTCGGCAGCACAGATGTAGCGATCCACGATAAACCAGTCCGGTGCCGGGACATCGGCCACCACAACCACCATGGCGTCGAGGTTCGCCGCCAGCACCTCCACTTTGCCGCGCTGGTTGGGTCGTGTAAGCTGATTTTTGCGTGGGAGTATTTTCGTGATCAGCCAGTCTGATTCATTCGGAATAGTTTCGATCTCGACGTGGTCTCCGCACACAGGCTGAATTTTCCTGCCCTTTATGCGCCCGGCGCCCTGGTCCCCCTCCGGCAGCCGCAGTCCCAGCCTGCGGCCATAGGTCGCGGTAACGAGCGCTGTCGGGGTGCTGCCGTGGCCCATATCCGGGATCTTCAGTAGTGGCGATGCTGCAGTATGCCGGCAGGCGACCGGCCTTGCATCTTCAGTAACTGCTACAATTTCTCCGGAAATATCGGGTGCAACGGAACAATGAACGAACAGCGACAAGCGGATCCGTCCTCGAACCTGATCTGGATCGACCTCGAGATGACGGGCCTCAACACGGCAAGCGACGAGATCATCGAAATAGCGACGGTGGTCACCGACAGGAACCTGAACGAAATAGCAGAGGGACCTGTTCTGGCTTTGCACCAGCCGGAATCAGTGCTCGGCAACATGGACGAGTGGAACACGCGCCACCACGGCGATTCCGGATTGACGGAGCGCGTGCTGGGGAGCAGGTTGGACGCGGCCGCGGCAGAAGACCGCACACTTGCCTTTCTGCGGCAGCACGTGGAGGAGGGCGCTTCGCCAATGTGCGGCAACAGCATTTGCCAGGATCGGCGATTTCTTGCGCGCCAGATGCCCGCACTTGAGGCATTCTTTCACTACCGAAACCTGGACGTCACGACCTTGAAGATACTCGCGCAGCTGTGGGCTCCGGAAATTGCAAAGGGATTCAACAAGGAATCCTCCCACAGGGCGCTTTCCGATATTCGCGATTCGATCGCCGAGCTCCGCTATTACCGTGAGACGCTTTTCGTGCAGCAAGTTCTGTCTGCATCTTCATGAGCAACCCGCCTTGTTCAGAGGCAGCGGAACGAAACAAGGACGCGATCCTCGAAGTGTTGAGGACGGAATTTCGCGATGCGCGGCAGGTGCTGGAGATTGGCTCCGGCACCGGGCAGCACGCGGTGCACTTCGGCGCCAACCTGCCGCAGCTGACGTGGCAGACAAGCGATCTCGAGGAGAACCATTCCGCGATTCTGGAAAGGCTGGCGGCAGAGGGCCCGCCAAACGTCCAGCCTCCGTTGCGGCTTGATGTCGAGGATGCCGACGCGCCGCCGCTGGCGGCGGACGCTGTTTTTTCGGCCAATACCGCTCACATCATGAGCCTCAGGGGCGTGCAGTGCATGCTGAGGCTGGTTGGCCGGGCTTTGCCTTGTGGTGGACGATTTTGCCTGTACGGTCCCTTCCGGTTCGAGGGCCGTGCCAGCAGCGACAGCAATGCGCGTTTCAATGCCGCGCTTAGACAGCAAGATGCAGCGATGGGTGTACGCGACCTCGCGGATCTCGACCGACTGGCCGCCGTTGCAGGACTACAGCGAGTGCGCCTGTACGCAATGCCTGCGAACAACCACATCGCGGTGTGGGAAAAGACGAGCGCAACGAAAAAGACTGAATGACGGCAGATACCGGAGCGGTCCCCAGGGGCCGCGGCTGGTGCGCCATTTTTCCTTGCCTTATAGTTATGTTCTTTTGGGGGTAGCTAAACAACGATGATCAGAGCTTTTGTACAGACAGTGCTTTTGTGCGGCATTTGCGCGGTTGCGGCGAACGCGGCCCGGGCGGAAGCGGCGTGGATCAGTGATCAGTTCGAAGCCAACCTGCGCTCCGGACCCAGTACCGCCAACGCCATCCGGCGGATGCTCAGAAGCGGCAGCCAGGTCGAGGTGCTGGAAAGGAATGAGGACACGGGCTACGCGCGCGTTCGTGCCGGCGATACCGAAGGCTGGATTCTCACCCGCTATCTGATGAACGAACCCTCTGCCAGGGAGCAGCTAGAGCGCCTGACCGGGCAGCTCACCAGCGCCAACACGCGCGGCAGCACCCTGTCGTCCCAGCTTGCGGCCGTCAAGGAGCAGCATGATGAAGCCACTACGCGGATCGCGGCGCTCGAGCGCGACAAGAAAGTTTTGCAGGAGGAACTCGGCGATATCCGGGAAACGGCCGGAAATACTCTTGCCATAGACCGGCAGAATAAGGACTTGCGGCAGCAGCTGACGGACGCTGAGATCAAGGTCAGCATCCTGGAGCAGGAAAATCAGGCGCTCGCAGGCCAGACGACCCGCAACTGGTTTCTCGCCGGCGCCATGGTGCTTTTTGCAGGAATCATTATGGGTCTGTGGCTACCGCGCATGCGCTGGCAGAAACGCTCCCGCTACGAGCGCTTCTGAAGCCGTCTGGCGGGAGCTCGCCGACGCCCTGGCTCGTCCTTATTCATGAACGTTAGACGGTGGTGGTAAGCGGCACCCCGATGGCGGGGAAGGCCTTACAGGAGCGTGCGAGACAGGGATGTCGAGCCCGGAGCCCCCATGGATGGGTTCATGGCGTTCCTGTAAGGCCTTCCCCGCCATCGGGGTGCCGCCAGTGCGGTTGGCTGGCGTTCATGAACAATGCGAGCTAGAGCCTCTCGCCTGCGAGGAACATCCAGGTTTCGATCACTGTGTCCGGGTTGAGGGAGATGCTGTCGATTCCCTGGGCCAGCAGCCATTGTGCGAGATCCGGATGGTCCGACGGGCCCTGGCCGCAGATGCCGACGTATTTGCCTTTCGCCTTGCAGGCTTTGATCGTCATCGCGAGAAGGGCCTTTACCGCCTCGTCCCGCTCGTCGAACTGGTCGGCAATAAGCGCAGAATCGCGGTCGAGACCCAGTGTCAGCTGCGTCATGTCATTCGAGCCGATGGACATGCCATCGAAGTCCTCGAGGTACTGATCGGCAAGAAGCGCATTGGTGGGCAGTTCGGACATCATTATGATCTTGAGCCCGTCCTCTCCGCGACGCAGCCCGTTTTGCTCCAGCAAAGTTATTACCTGCTTGCCCTGGGCTACGCTGCGCACGAACGGCACCATGATTTGAACATTCTTGAGGCCCATGTCCTCCCGCACCTTGCGGAGCGCCGCGCACTCCAGGTCGAAACACGGCTGAAAGTTACGTGATACGTAACGCGCTGCGCCGCGAAACCCCAGCATGGGGTTTTCTTCCCTGGGTTCGTACGCTTCGCCGCCGATCAGGTTTGCGTATTCGTTGGTTTTAAAGTCCGACAGCCTGACGATGACTGGTTCCGGCGCGAACGCAGCCGCAATCGTGCTGATTCCCTCCGCCAGTTTGTCCACAAAGAAGCCGACCGGCGTTTCGTAACCCGCCATCTGCTCATCGATCGCTTCACGAATCTCGGGATTCTGTTTGTCGTATTCCAGCAGCGCATTCGGATGGACGCCGATCATGCGATTGATGATGAATTCCAGCCGCGCGAGCCCGACGCCGTGATTGGGAATATTGGCAAAGTCGAAAGCACGGTCCGGGTTGCCGACATTCATCATGATCTTTACCGGTATCTCGGGCAGGGAATCCAGTTCGATTTCCTTCTCCTCGTATCGCAGCCGCCCCTCGTAAACATAACCCGCGTCGCCTTCGGCACAGCTTACGGTAACGTCGGTGCCGTCCTTTATGTCGCCGGTCGCGTCACCGCAGCCAACGACCGCCGGAATGCCCAGCTCCCGCGCTATGATTGCTGCATGGCAGGTTCGGCCTCCGCGGTTCGTAACAATCGCGGCGGCTCGCTTCATTACCGGCTCCCAGTCCGGATCGGTCATATCCGAAACCAGCACGTCGCCTGGCTGGATGCGGCCCATCTCCGTTACGTCTCGAATGATCTTGGCCGTGCCGACGCCGATTTTCTGACCGATGCTGCGTCCCTTGCTCAGGACATTCGAGCGATCTTTGAGCGTGAAGCGATGAATGGTGCGCCCGCTGCGGCTCTGCACTGTTTCCGGACGTGCCTGGAGTATGTACAGCTGGCCGTCAGTGCCGTCCTTGCCCCATTCGATGTCCATCGGGCGGCCATAGTGCTTTTCTATCGTGACGGCCGTCCGGGCAAGGTCGATAATCTCGGCGTCGGTAAGAGAAAAGGTCATGCTTTCCGATTCCTCTACATCGACCGTCTCGACGGTTTTTCCAGGGACAGGATTTTCGCTGAAGACCATTTTGACGGCCTTGCTGCCCAGGTTCTTGCGCAGTATCGGAAATCGCCCCTGCTCCAGGCCGGGCTTGTAGACGTAAAATTCATCCGGGTTGACCGCACCCTGGACGACCGTTTCGCCGAGACCAAAGGACGAAGTAATAAAAACCGCGTCGCGAAAGCCCGATTCGGTGTCCAGCGTGAAGACAACTCCTGCCGCGCCGATGTCGCTACGCACCATGTGCTGCACGCCGACGGAAAGCGCGACGACGGCGTGGTCAAAACGGTGATGAACGCGGTAGGCAATGGCGCGGTCATTGAAGAGCGAGGCGTACACCTGGTGCAGCGCCGCAACGAGATGATCCAATCCGCGGACGTTCAGGAAAGTTTCCTGTTGGCCGGCAAATGAAGCGTCCGGCAAATCCTCGGCGGTCGCGGAGGAACGAACTGCAACCCTTATGTCCTTCCCGTCCGCCATCTTCGCCCAGGCCGCTTCAATGTCGCGCATCAGCCTGTTCGGTAGCGGTGTCTCGGCCACCCACCGGCGTATCGTCCTGCCGGCGTCCGTCAGGGCGGCGATATCATCGACATCGAGCTTGTCGAGCTTGCCGCGGATGCGCTCATCCAGCCCGTCGTTTTTCAGAAAATCGCGATAAGCGGTCGCTGTCGTGGCAAAGCCGCCGGGCACCGATACGCCCAGTTCCGCGAGCTTGCCGATCATTTCTCCAAGGGAGGCGTTCTTGCCACCGACCTTCTCGATGTCTTCCATGCCGAGTTTCTGAAGCTCGATGACGTACGACTCCAAAACGGACTCCCTTAAGATGTGGACGAAGATACGGGCATTTGCCAATGCTAGCCCATGGAGCCTTGTCAGGCGAGAACGGTACGGTTACTTTCTGCCGACGAAACTCCCGGGTACACTGACTGCTGCACCTTCAGGGGCAGCAGCCTCGTCCAGGATATTTCTCACATGAGCGAACGCACAGTATTTTTTCTGTCGGACCAGACCGGGGTCACTGCAGAGACGCTGGGCCACAGCCTTCTTACGCAGTTCGAAAGCCAGGAATTTCGGCAGGTGACTTTGCCATTTATCGATACTGATGACAAGGCGCAGGAGGCCGTGCGCAAGATCAACGAAGCGTCCCGAGCTTCGTCCTTGAAGCCCATCATCTTCTCGACTCTGGTGCAGGATGATTTTCGCGCAACGGTCAAGAGTGCTGAAGGTCTTCACCTGGACATTTTCGACGTGTTCCTCGAGCCGCTTGAACAGGAACTGAAATTGAAATCCACCCATACCGCCGGGCGCGCTCACGGTATGAGCGACATCGAGGGATACATGAAGCGCATCGAAGCAACGAACTTTGCGCTGGCCAACGACGATGGCGGGATAACGCGTAACTACGAGATGGCCGATGTCATTCTTATCGGTGTATCGCGCAGCGGCAAGACTCCAACCTGCCTTTATCTGGCCCTGCAGTACGGTGTGTATGCCGCCAACTTCCCGCTGACTGACGAAGAATTCGACAGTGGCACCTTGCCGGATATTCTGGTTGCGCAGAAATCGAAGCTCTTCGGCCTGACCATAGCGCCTGCGCGCCTGCGCCAGATTCGCAAGGAGCGGCGAGCGCTTGGTCGTTATGCGACTGCGCAACAGGTGCGCTTCGAATTACGCGAAGCGCAAAAGATCTTTCAAAAATACGACATACCTTATGTCGACACGACAGAGATCTCGATTGAGGAGATTTCGAGTCGAATACTTGACAGCACCGGCGTCGAACGCAGGGTCCGCCCTTGAAAATTTTCGCTAAAAACAGACACGAGCTGGCGCAAAAGTGGAACCGGAATTGCATACCTTTTGAATCGAAAATGCTGTGCTATATTGAGCTCCATGTTAATGGATCATCAACTGGTGCCGCAGACAATTGTCAAGCCGCGAAGTTTCGTCGGTTTGATGTTGCTGTATGAAAGCAATTTTTTACGGCTAAAAAATCTGATTCCCGAGCTCGACCGCCTGGACGGGCATTACAAATCGCGAGTGGTCGGCGACTGTGACCTTCACCTTGAAATCCTGGACCGCAGCAGATATACGGTAACGCTGTCGCTGTCCTATGTCTTCTACCATGGGGGACGGCGAATCGCGGATCCGGATCTGAAAATAAGGGCCTACCTGGACGGTCATTTGGCCGAAGCCATGAGGCTTCGCGGCGACCACAGGCATGCCGAACTACGTCGCCTGTCGACGGCACACCAGGCCGAGCTCGACGAGCGCTGGCGTCGAAACATCGTGCTGAACAAATGGCTGCAGTACCTGATGGACCAGGGCCATCTCATACTGGAAAGATAGCCGCGTACCCGCCGCCAGCACCTTCCGGTGAGCTCCGGCTCACGCTCTGCCGCGCCGCTTTCGCACCAACTCTGAAAACTGTCGATTCAATCATGGATTGAGCGGCAGCCGATTGCCATGATTCTGCAATAGAGTCCATTCCTGAAGAGTCTGTCCCGAGGCATCAGGATTACGTGGAGGGGCCGCTTGTCCGGTCTTGCAGCAATTTTCAGAGGTGCAGGAGACAAATCGCAGCATAGCGACAAGCTGTTGCACCTGTACTGGAATCGCGCAGAGCTCAAAAAACAATTTGCGGGCATGCGCAAGGAACAGTACAAGCTGCATGACAAGCTCAAGCAGCAGGAAGGGGCCGAGGCGCGCCTGAACCAGAAGCTGGATCATCTGGAGCAACTACTGCTCGACCCGGAGTCTGCAGCCAGTGTCGTCGTATTTTATCAGTTGCGGGGCATTGCGCTTCACTGCGAGGCAAAGCTTTCGAAGTTCGCAGAACAACTGAAGCAGCAGCGCGAACAAAAGCAACACAACAGTCTGCTCGTGAAGTGGAACGAGGAACGGACCCGTGAATCCAGGATGGTCCAGCGCGAAATAGTCGCAATGCGCGAGAAAGTGAAACGTGTCGAGGAACGCATGCAGACGGAACGGGACCGTCTGTTGACCATGAGCGGCTTTCTCAAGCTTTTTCGCAGGCGGTCCGTAGCGGCAGTTCTCGACAACCTGGCGCAACAAACGGACGAGGCCCATCGGCATGAAGAGGCGCTGGTGCAAAAGCTGGGCGAAATCAAGCACCGTCAACCGCCTGAAAATAAAGGCCTCGACATCAGCTCAAAGCGCTCGATCAACCTGATGATTCTTTCTTTTGCCCAGCAGCTGTTACTGCTGTTCGCCGATGATGAACTTGCAGCAATGGCGAAAGAGGCGAGCGAGAAGAGCGTCGGCGCAATCAATTACGGGGGACGGCAGGAGTGCGAACGGCTTCTTACCCGCATCGGCCAGCGACGGCAGGCAATCACCGAAAGCCCTTGCGTTGCGGCAGTTCTCCAGGCGCGGGCGAACATGATTGGGAAAGAGGCGCTGTTCCGCAATGACAGTGACGCGGTTCCGGTGGCAGGATCGGTTTCCACGATGTTCGACATCGACGACAGCGGGTCCGTCCGCAAGAGCGACTTCAACCTGCTCGGGGACAACTACTGGGGCATCGCCAGGGTCTTCAGTCGCTGACGGCCCTGCCGCACGCAGCCGCTTCAGATATCCGTACGATACATCTGGCGCTGGAGACGCGGAAGGATCGGGTCAGTTTCGTACATCGCCGAATCCGGTTCTGCGTCAGCCTGGTCCGGTGAATCAGTGTTGCCTGCCAATGGCGACGAAGAGTCCTTCTCTCCTTGTCCTTGCCAGCGACTCTCGGTATCGGAGGCGTCATCCGCGGCCGCAATTTTGCTATCGCGGAACACGTCTTCCAGAATGTTTACCACCCGCGGCGCGAGAAACAGCATGAGTGAATCCGGTTGACCAGTGGCCGGGTCGGCTGCGTCCAGTGAATTATCGACGTCCGACAGATCGACGAGATCGACAACCGGCCGATCGTCGAAGTTCACGAGGCTCTGCATGTCACCGGAAAGCTGCTCATTGGCTGCGGCGAAAACCGGAGTTGACGGCCATGCTGCGGCCAGCAACAGGACTATCCCGCCCGCCACTGCACCGCGGACGTTGTGACACGTAGGTTGTTCGAAAGGGGACGAGCCGTTCCTGCGCACAGCGGTCTCCGATGGTTGAAGGCGAGTGGCTGGTGTTCTACTGAAGTATAACACCAGCTCGGTCCGGAGCAAAAGGCTGCTCCGGCCGCCTTACTCCCGCATTTGCGCGGTGTGCGCTGGCGCCGTCGTTTCAACCTCCCGCAGACGCGCCAAGTCTGTAACAATCGCTGCAGCCTGGTCAAGATGCACGTCAGGCTCTTCCAGATCGTCCAGGTCATCGACGCTGGCCAGCGGTTCGACGCCAAGGGCCGTGCGCCTCGCATTCTCGCGCGCGAGGCGGCGGTTCAACTCGTCCTCACGCTCTTTTTGCCGCTCCTCGAAGCGCAGAGAGACGCTTTTGCGGGCCCGCACTTCGGCAACGTCCTGTATGTCGTCCAGCAGGTACAGGTAGTCGGGATCGTCCCTGCTCCGAGTCAGGTGGTTCGTGGTCAGTGAATTGATGGTCGTGTCCAGAGGGGCGCCGGCGCGGAAACGGGCAGTCCGGATCGTATCCCAGGGAAGGGCACTGTCGCGGACACTCTCGCCCACCAGCTCGGCATCGATCGTAGACGGCAGCTCGATGTCGGGATTCACGCCGCGGTGCTGGGTGCTCGCACCGGTAACCCGGTAGTACTTCCCAATGGTGAGCGTGAGCTGCCCAAGCCCCTCGTCCTCGGCCTGACGAACATACTGATCCAGTGAGTACAGATTCTGTACCGTCCCCTTGCCGAAGGTCTGCTGCCCAATGATGACCCCGCGCGCGTAGTCCTGTAT
>JBBDSK010000042.1:0-10520 GCA_040904985.1 Woeseia sp.
CCCTTCCGTAAAAGCCGTGTAGCCGCCAAAGCGCCTGAAGCTCGGCAAATCCTCGATCTCCTGCTGAATGGAAAGCTGAAAGTGGTGCCCGGGGATCGCTTCATGCAGGAAAAGGGACTCCATCGCCCATTTCGGCCGTGCCTTGATGTCGTAGGTATTCGCGAAAAATACTCCGGGCCTCGAGCCATCCGGCGTGCCGCGCCGGTACTGGCCGCCACTGGCAGATCGCTCGCGGAAAGGCTCGACCGCCCGCACCTCGAAATCCGCCTTCGGGAATATATCGAACAACTCTGGCGCGAGGCTCTCGATGCGGTCCGCCATATCGCGGTAGCCCTGAATCAGCTGCTCCGGTTCATCGTAATAGAAGCGCTCATCCGTGTTGAGGAACTCGAAGAACTCGTCGAGGTCGCCTTCGAAATTGACCTCATCCATCACACTATGCATTTCCTCGTGAATTCGTGCTACTTCGTCCAGCCCGATCTGGTGAACTTCCTGCGGCGTAAGGTCGGTGGTGGTGCGCAGCCGCACCAGAAAGGCATACCACTCCTCGCCGCCCGGCAGATCTAGCATGCCGACCGAGTCGCGTGCAGCGGCTAAATATTCGTCTTCTATGAACTCGTGCATGCGCCGGTAGGCGGGTACGATCGTCTCCGCGATCGACTGCCGGTAGGCTTGCGCCAGCCGCTCGCGATCCGCTTCGCCGAAGGCCTCCGGCATGTTCTTTATCGGGTTGTAGAAAAGGCTTTCTTCGACGTTCGCCGTGATCTGCGCTTCGAGCTGCGGCAAGACCTTTTCCATCAGGACACGCGGCTGGACAATACCTTTTTCCATGCCGATCTTCATGTTGGCAATAGCCTGGTCCATGATGACCGAAAAATCCTCTGCGCGGCTCAGAAAGTCTTCGTAGTCATCGACCGTCTCGAAGGGATGAACGCTGGTGCCGCTGCCAAGCTGCGCAAAGGTATTGCCGATGGAATAAAACTGGTTGATTGGCTGCAGATGAGACGGGAACTTCATGTCCTTCAGTTCCATTTCCCGGCTGTAGCGGAACGTGTCGTAAGTCAGCCGGTCCTGCCCCTGCAGCAGTGCCGCTTCAATCGCCAACACGCGATCGAGGTAGTCCCTGTTGAAGGCTTCGTACGCCTCGCGATACCCGGGTCCGATGCTGTTGGCGAGCCGGTCGTTATAACGGTCATCGCCGATAGAGGTCGCGAGCAGGGGGTTAAATTCCAGATCGCGTTCGAAATATTCCTCTACCAGCGCGTTGAGCTCCGCAGATGCTTCGCCTGCTCGTTCCTGCCGGGTTTCGCTGCTGCCGGCAGGCTGGGGGGTCGCGGCAGTCTCGCCGCCTCCGCACGCTGTCAGAAACAGCAGTGCTGTCAAACCCGGTATCAATGCTTTCATCATGCAACTCCGCATATTCGCCACAGACTCGCGACGCTCGAGAAAAAATCATGCTAACCGATCGACCGTTCGGCCGACAATCGGCCGACAATCGGCCGCTCACTCGCCGCCATCGCGATGGCAAAGGAAAAAACAAACGGCAATAGGCGTTCCGCGGCGTCGCCCGGTGCATCCGGAAGCCAGGACAGGATCAGCGTCGAACAGAAGCCGGCAAGCATCGCCCCGAGAGTGCCACCCGGAGATACAGCTCGCCCGACCAGGCGCAGAACGAGAATCGGTCCGAAAGCGGCGCCCAGCGCCACCCAGGCAAAGAGAACGCGGGAAAATATGTCGGCGCGCCATAAAAGCGCCAGTATCGTTGCGAGAACCAGGATCACGACTACCGTAAGACGAGACCGGGCAAGGCCATCAGAGGTTCCGCCGCTCGCCAGGCTCCAGTCGTGTGATATGGACGATGACGCCACCAGGATCTGGCTGTCGGCTGTCGACATGATCGCCGATAACACCGCCGCCAGCATGATGCCTGCCACAACCGCCGGCATGAGCGTTTGCGCCGTCTCGAAAAATACCTGCTCGGCATCGGGCAGTTCCGCAAACAGGACGCGTGCGCAGAGGCCCAGCAGCAGCATGCCGGAGTAAACGAGAACCGCCCAGGCCAGCGCAATGATGCGCCCCTGACGCAGGCTCGTCTCATCACGCAGCGCCATGAAGCGGTTGACGACGTGAGGTTGCCCTGGATAGCCGACAGTGATGCCGAACATGGCGAGGACGAAAATGAGGCCAGTTATGCCACCGAACTGACCCGACGGGATCGAGGCTCCACCGGCCGCAGCCAGCCCCTCGGCGAGCCCGGCGGCACCGCCCACGGCCAGAAACGCATAAACCGGCAGCACGATTGCCGCAAGCGCCATCAAAAGCCCCTGCAGGCTGTCGGTGATGCTGACGGCCCAAAAGCCGCCCAGCAAGGTATAGGCCAGAACGACGCCCGCGCCAAGGAAAATACTCGCTTGCTTCGACAGGCCGAACGCGGACTCGAACGCTTTCCCGGCCGCTTCGAACTGCGATGCGATGTAGAACGTGAAGCTGAACACGATGATGATCGCCGCCACCCGGAGAATGACGTTCCGCATGTCGCCGAGACTTTCCGGCGCGACCACGGCGCTAAGGGTGATGGCATTTTCCTCGGCGGCAAGCCTTCTGAGCCGCGGCGCCACCCAGGCCCAGTTGATGAGAAAGCCCAATACGGTCGCCGGAAAAAGCCACAGCGCCGGCAGGCCCCAGGCATAAGCGGCCCCGCTGACACCCAACAGCGTCCACGCCGACGACGAACTCGCCGATGCGCTGATTCCCGCGACCCACGGGCCCAGCCGGCGGCCCGCAAGATAGAAATCCTCGACGCTTTCATTGCGCCGCCTCGCCCAAAGACCGACGCCGATCAGCAAACCGTTGTAGACGACAAGAGTGGCCAGGACGACCGTCGTTTGAGTCATCAGCCGAACCTTAAAGCGCCGCTCAATTCCTGACAATAGCCGCAGCGGCCGGAAGGACCCGGTTCCACCAGGAAGGCAGCGACCCGCCGCTGTTCCAGTCCCGGGTCAGCCCGTTGGCTAAACCAGGCCGCGGCGCATCGGCGCGATCGAAAGAACAACCGGGCGGGTTTCAGGAAACGCCACTAACTGTCGCCGGTGCGACGTGGACGGGGACCCTTTTTCACCAAGCGAATTTCGTGGAGCGACTGAAAAAGGGTCCCCGGCCGCGGCGCGCCGGCGGGGGCGAAAGAACCGGTTCGCGAAACCTGAAATTTTATCGCTGCTAATCGTCGAGCCGGTTGTACTGCCGCAGAACATCCCGAAGCTGGCCATGGTCAATGGCTTTGGCTGTATGACCGCGATCGCCGGTCATGTCACGCGCGGCGACCATGGCGTTCACGATCGCCTCTTCCGTTGCAAGCACAGTGGCATCGAAGAGCGGGCTGATCGAATCGTTCGGGTGCATCGTCACGGTGACGTTGCCATCGCCGCCAGCGGCGGCCCCGGCGTTGGCGTTGGAGAAGGCGACGAATATGTCGCCGGAGCCATTACCGGCCATGCCGCCGACGCGAGCCACGCCGAGGCTGGCGCGCCTGGCGAGCCTCTTCAACTGATGCGGCAAAAGCGGCGCATTCGTGGCGACGACGACGATGATCGAGCCACTTTCCAGGACCGGCTGGGCAAGGTTTGCATAGGCACGATCCTGCGTCAGATGTTGCCCGACCGGAACGCCGGCGATGCGCAGCGTGTCACGCAAACCATAGTTTGCCTGCACAAGAACGCCAACCGTCCAGGAGCCGCTCGCCGTCTCCGCGATGCGGGACGAGGTACCGATGCCGCATTTGAACTCGTGACAGATCATGCCGGTGCCGCCACCGACGTTGCCCTCGGGAACCGGGCCTCCGGACGCGCGCTCCAGCGCGGCATGCGCGTGCCGGGCCTTTACGTGAAAGCCGTTGATGTCGTTCAGATGGCCGTCCCAGGTTTCGGCAACAACCGGAAGAGACCACCAGTATCCCGTGGCGTCCGCTTGTCCCTTCTTCACGCGCCACTCGATCATGGCCTGGTGCACCGTTCCCACACTGTGCGTGTTGGTGATCATCACCGGTCCTTCCAGGAACCCGGACTCCTCGATCCATGTGGTGCCGGTCATCTCCCCGTTTCCGTTCAATGCGAACCAGCCGGCGAAAACCGGCTGATGCAGCGTCGCATCCCCCAGCGGCAGGACGGCCGTCACGCCCGTGCGCACCGCCCTGTTCTCGGGCAGATCCTTTATGACCGACTCATGCCCCACCTTGACGCCGGGCACATCCGTGATGGCATTGAGAGGACCCGTACGTCCATCGAACGGTATTCCCAGGTCCCTGGCACGCTCCCCGGCAGCGGCTGTGAAGGTGACAACGCCTGCCAAAAGAAGGCCGGTAATCATACTGCGCATACTTGTTCCCCTGTCATCGGAGCGGCACTGGTGCCGCATTTTTACGCAAGACGCGAGTTACTGGTTCAGGTGTTCCTGCATCCTGCTGGATTCCGTCTGCCCGCCGACGCTGCCTCGTCACAGCCCGCGGCGGCGGGGGCGTGGACTCTTTTCCATCAAGCGGATTTCATGGTTCGCGCGTTTCATCCGGCGCAACATGCGATTATGCGGCCGCCTTTGTTTCCCGTCGCACGAGGAGCCTGTTGATGCGGCGATCATCCACTTCCTGGATTTCGAATTCCCAGCCCTGCCAGTCGAAGCGCTCGCCCTTTCCCGGAATGCGCCCCAGCTGGTTCAGGACGAGTCCTGCTACGGTGTTGTAGTCGCGGCTTGCCGGCTCGTCGACGCGCAACAGCCGCGCCAGCTCTGCCACCTGCAGACTGCCCGGCAGTAGCCAGCTGTTCTCCCCGACCGGCACCGGCCCTCCGTGCTCGTCCGCGGTATCGCTCAGATCTCCCACGATGGCCGCAAGAAGATCGGTCACCGTCACCAGTCCTTCGATGCTGCCGTATTCGTCAACCACCACCGCGAGCGGCACCGGATGATTGCGCAACTGCTCCAGCGCCTGCATGGTCGACAGCCCTTCATGCACAACGAGCGGCTGCGTGAGAGCGGCGCCGATATCGAGCCCGCCCTTTCGCAGAAGCGTTCGCAAAAGGTCCCGGCTTTGCACTACACCTTCCAGCGCATCCAGATCGCCGCGCGCCACCAGCAGGCGACTGTGGCCGGATTGCGTCAGCATAACGACCAGTTCCGCCTCGTCCGCGTCCAGGTTCAACCACGCGATCTCGTGCCTCGGCGTCATGGCCGCTCCGACCTTGCGTTGCGAGAGATCCAGCACGCGGCGGATCATCTGTCGTTCCGCCGACGCGAAGACCATTTCGGCGCCAGCCGTTATCTTGTTGAGCGGTGCGTCCACTTCTCCGGCTGCGGGACCGCCCAGCATGCGCAGCACGGCATTGGCGGTGCGCTCACGCAACGGGCTGTGCATTGCCCGCTTCAACCGGTTTGCGCGGGCGAGCTGGTTGAAAAATTCAATCACAACCGAGAAACCAATGGCTGCGTAGAGATAGCCCTTCGGTATTTCGTAGCCGAAGCCCTCCGCGATCAGGCTGAATCCGATCATCAGAAGAAAACCCAGGCACAGCACGACGACAGTCGGGTGGGCGTTGACGAAGCGTGTCAGCGGCTTACTCGCCACCATCATCATCGCGATGGCGATGATGACCGCCGTCATCATCACCCAGAGTTCGTCGACCATGCCGACGGCCGTGATAACAGAATCCAGGGAAAACACGGCGTCCAGCGCAACAATCTGCGCGATCACGACGCCGAAGGCCGCATGAACTTTCGGCCCTTGGTGGCGGGCCTCGCCCTCCAGCCGTTCGTGCAGCTCCATTGTCGCCTTGAACAGCAGGAACAGGCCACCGGCCAGCAATATGAGGTCGCGACCCGAGAAATTGTGCCCGAACAACTCGAACAATGGCGCGGTGAGCGAGATGAGCCAGGAAATGCTCGCCAGGAGCGCAAGCCGCATCAGCATGGCAAGACTGAGGCCTATCAGCCTCGCCTTGTCCCGCTGCTTCTCGGGCAGCTTGTCGGCGAGGATCGCGATAAAAATCAGATTGTCGATGCCCAGAACGATCTCGAGCGCAACGAGCGTCAGGAGGCCGACCCAAACGGCGGGATCTGCGATGAGTTCGATGGTGAACACCTGCGGGCAAGAGACCCGCGCATTATGCCACCCCGCAGCCGCTGACGCCGGAACGGGGGCAACCGGATCGCTGCGGGCAAAGTCCTTCCCGGCGCCCCCGGCGCTGCCTCTGCGCCGGCCGTGCAATTTCGCTCAACCCCGCGGAATGCTAACGTGACGGCGGCGGGGCGGGCCGCATTCCATATCGTGCAACAGCAAAGGCTACTAATGGCGCATCTGAGCGACTGGCAATTCTGGATAGACCGAGGCGGGACCTTCACGGATGTCGTCGCGTTATACCCCGATGGCCAGGTGGGATCGGAAAAGCTGTTGTCGGAGAACCCGGGCCGCTACGCGGATGCGGCCGCCGAAGGCATACGCCGCGCCCTCGCCCGCTGGGCTGACGCGGGCAAGCCATCGCAGCCCGTCGCGGCGGTGAAGATGGGAACGACAGTGGCGACTAACGCGCTGCTGGAGCGGCGCGGAGCTCCCGTAGCCCTCATTGTCACCAAGGGCTTTGCCGACAGCCTGGCGATCGGTTACCAGAACAGGCCCGACATCTTTGCACTGAACATCGTCAAGCCGGAGCCGCTTTATGCGCGGGTTATTGAAGCGGATGGAAGGATAACAGCCGACGGCGAGCTGCTGCGCGAGCTTGACGAACAAACGCTTTTGAACCTGCTGGAAGGCTGCGTCGCCGAAGGCATCACATCGGCCGCCATCTGCCTGTTGCACGGCTACCGATTTCCGGCGCAGGAACGCGCCGTCGCCGATCTCGCCCGGCAGGCCGGCTTCTCGCGCGTCTCTGTCTCGCACGACGTGGAAGCGCTGATCAAGTTCGTGAGCCGGGCGGAAACAACCCTCGCCGACGCCTACCTGACACCGGTTCTTTTTCGCTACATCGAAAACCTGAGCCTGGCGCTGGCCGGCGCAGTGCGTCCGCGGCGTCTCCTGTTCATGCAAAGTAACGGCGGGCTCGTACTCGCCGAACGCTTTCGCGGCAAGGACAGCATTCTCTCGGGGCCGGCGGCCGGTGTCGTTGGAATGGTGGAAACGGCATCGGCGGCCGGGCATACCAGGCTGATCGGCTTCGACATGGGGGGCACTTCCACCGATGTCTCTGCTTATAGCGGGCAGTATGAGCGCAGCACCGACTCGGAAGTCGCAGGCCTGCGCCTGCGGGCGCCAATGATGAGAATTCACACGGTCGCGGCCGGTGGCGGTTCCGAGCTTCGCTATGGTGACGGTCGCTATCAGGTGGGCCCGGAGTCCGCGGGCGCAGACCCGGGCCCGGCAAGTTACCGCCGTGGCGGACCCCTCACGGTGACAGATGCAAACCTGCTGCTCGGCCGCATCCCCGCGGCGCTTTTCCCTCCGGTCTTCGGCCCCGCCGCCGACCAGCCGCTGGACGACGTGCGGGTGCGCTCGATGTTTGCGAAACTCGCAGACAGGGTATCGGCAGAGAGCGGCATCGCGGTAACGCCAGAGCAAACAGCCGCCGGCTTTCTCACGGTGGCGGTCGAAAACATGGCGAACGCCATTCGCAAGATCACGGTCGAGCGCGGGGAAGACGTCCGCGACTTCACACTCTGTTCGTTCGGCGGCGCTGGCGGGCAGCACGCGTGCCAGGTAGCGGAGGTGCTGGGGGTCCGTGCGGTATGGCTGCACCCGATGGCCGGCGTACTATCGGCGTACGGCATGGGCCTCGCCGACATCCGCGTCGAGCGCCAGCTTTCGATCGATGCGCCTCTCGACGAACGCAACCTGCAGCAGCTCGACACTGCCATTGCAGATTTGCGTCAGGACTGCGCCGCCGAGCTCAGCGAGCAACAGGTACCGGAGAACAGCCGCCGCTTCGATGTTGAGGTCGCTATTCGCGTGGAAGGCTCGGACACCGTGCTGGACGTACCGCTAGCTGCCGCTGCAAGCATGCGAACTGCTTTTGCGAAAGCCTACAGCGACCGCTTCGGCAGTGAGCTTGGCGAAAGCGTTCTCGTAATGGCCACGCTCCGGGTGGCCGCCACCGGTTCCGAGCACCCATTCGAAGATCCATTGCTCGCCGCGGGGCCGCTGCCCGCTCCGGACGCGTGCGGGAAGCTGTGGATACACGGCGAGTGGCGAGAGGTGCCGGTTTACCGGCGCGAAAGCTTGCCGGGGGGCGCTGGCATTGCCGGACCGGCAATCGTTTCCGAGGCGAACGGCACCACCGTGATCGATCCCGGCTGGCACGGGCGCGTAAACGACCGCGGGCATCTCCTTCTGGAATTCCAGAAGGTCGAAACGACCGCTGCAGTCGCTCTCAGCGACAGGCCGGACCCCGTGCGGCTGGAAGTGTTCAACAGGCTCTTCATGCACATTGCGGAGCAGATGGGAACGGTGCTGCAGAATACCGCTCTGTCCGTAAACATCCGCGAAAGGCTCGACTTCTCCTGTGCGCTGTTCGATGCGAGCGGCCGCCTCGTGTCCAATGCGCCGCATATGCCTGTACACCTGGGCTCAATGGGCGAAAGCGTGCGCAGTGTTATTGCCCACAGCGCCAGCGGCCTTGGCGAAAGCGACGCCATCATGCTCAATTCGCCTTACAACGGCGGCACGCACCTGCCGGATATAACGGTGGTAACGCCGTGGTTCGCCGGCTCCGCGACGCCGCTTTTTTACCTGGCTTCGCGCGCACACCATGCCGACATCGGCGGAATCACACCGGGCTCGATGCCCTCGGACAGCAGCCATATCGATGAGGAAGGCGTGCTGATCGACAACTTCCCGCTTGTGAAGAACAGGCGCTTCCAGACGGAACAAGTGCTGACTCTTCTGACGGGCGGCCGCTTTCCGGCACGGAATCCGCAGGGGAACATCGCCGATCTCAAGGCCCAGCTGGCCGCCAACCACCAGGGCATCCGGCAGTTGCAGAAGGCCATCGATCGCTACAGCCTGGCGACGGTGCAACAGTATCTCGGCTTCGTGCGCGAGAATGCCGCGTCCGCGGTGCGGCGCTTGCTCGGCACCCTGACCGAGGGCTTTTTCGAGTACCCGCTCGACTCCGGTGAAACGATCCGGGTCAGGATTACCCCTGACCCCGCCAGCGGGAGCGCGACCGTGGATTTTGCCGGCACGTCGCCGCAGTCGCCCAGCAACTTCAATGCGCCCGAGGCCGTGACGCGCGCTGCGGTTCTTTACGTCTTTCGTGCACTGGTCGGCGAGGAAATCCCCATGAACGAGGGTTGCCTCGAACCCCTGGACATCCGGATTCCCGGCAACAGTCTGTTGAGTCCGCACTGGCCGGCGGCGGTCGTCGCCGGCAATGTCGAAACCTCGCAATGCATCACCGATGCGCTGTTCGGGGCCCTCAACGCGCTGGCCGCTTCTCAGGGCACGATGAACAACCTGAGCTTCGGCAATGACCGATTGCAGTACTACGAGACGATAGCGGGCGGCGCCGGTGCCGGTCCGGGCTGGCCCGGAGCCGATGCCGTGCAGACACATATGACCAACTCGCGCATGACCGATCCCGAGGTGCTCGAGCTTAAATTTCCGGTGTTGGTGGAGTCGTTTTGCATACGCCGGGGTTCGGGCGGAACAGGCCGCTGCCGTGGCGGGGATGGCGCCGTCCGAAGGCTGCGTTTCCGTGCGCCGATGCAGGCGTCCATTCTTTCCGGCCACCGGGTGGTGGCGCCGTTCGGTCTCGCAGGAGGCGAAGCGGGCAAAACCGGCAGAAACCACGTCGAACGCGGCGATGGCCGTGTGGAATCGCTGCCGGGAACGGCGGCTGTCATGCTCGAAGCGGGCGACTGCCTGGTCATTGAAACGCCCGGCGGCGGCGCCTACGGCAAGGTTCGGGCCCGGTAACGATTTACAAGGCGGGATTCGCCATTACGCCTCAGGAGCATTCTGCATTTGCCGGCGCGAACGCCGTGGTCGCTACCCGGCACCCCGATACCGTCTGATGCAATGTCAGCGAGATCCTTTCTCTGGCCCCGGAGGGACGAAAGGCCAGCAGGATCGTGACACCGCGCTCGGAGTTGCTGGCGTTCACATGCAATCCGGCATCGCATTGCACAACGAAACGGTCGTCGGCAAATGCACCGGCATCGGCAAGAGAACTGAGGCAGGCGTGGACCTGTGCGTGTATCCGGTCCGCAACCTGCGTTTCGTTGGCTTCGAACACGGCCCACCGGGTCGCCCGCTCCACAGCGTTCGTAATCGCAAGGCATAGCCTGCGGACGCCGAGGCTCTGGAATTTTCTGTCGCCTGCAGAAGTGCGAGCCAGCGTGACGGAGCCCAGCGCGATCGCTGCCCTGCCTGGCCTCGCCGTAATGCTGTTGAAGCCTTCGCGTACAAGCCGCTCGACGTCATCGGATTCCACTGCAACGCAGGGCGTCAATTCCTGGCAAAAGGCGGCTTTTGTTTCTTCAAAACC
>JBBDSK010000043.1:0-10288 GCA_040904985.1 Woeseia sp.
TCCCCGCAACCGAGGCGCCGCCAGTGCGGGTGGCTGGCGTTCATGAATAATGCGGCCTAGCTCTCGTCCCAGCTGTCCGAAGGTTTCCACAGCAGTTCGTCCAGATCCGGCTGCCAGCGGTATTTTTTCATATTCACCCGGCCGGCCGCGACCGGGACACCTTCCCGTGCAAGAAGCTTTACCTGACGGCTAAACGCGCTACTGCCCTCTTCGAAGGCCAGCCTGCCCGAGGACCTCAAGACCCGGTGCCAGGGTACGGCAAGCTCATCCGGAACCCGCTTTAGCGCATAACCCACCTGCCGCGCACCGCGTGTCACGCCGGCGATGCCGGCGATTTGTCCGTAACTGGCAACCCGACCTGGAGGAATATCGCCAACCACGGCCCATATCCGCCGCATCCGCAGTTCGGTATTCACGCCGCACCGCTCAAGCCGAGGCGTGTGCGGATTTCCCGCCTCGCCTCCTTGAGGACGGTTTCCCGGTCGAGACTGTCGAGGATTTCTGTCACCACCCGCTTTGGTCCACCCTCCCCCCAGGACTTGCCCTGCGCGAGGTATTCGGCGGCAACGCGACCGACAACGTAGGTGCTGTACCAGGCAACCGCTCCCTGCGCGCCGGCGGTGAGAATGGTCGAGAGACCCAGGGTTCCGACTTTAAGAGCACTCGATACGAAGTGCAGCGCCCAGACCGTCCCCATGAGCGCCGCCGCTTCAGCGACTATGACCGTGACCAAAGAGCCCGCCTCCCGGCGGCTCAGCGGCAGGCCGTACACCCGCGACAGGTGCACAACCATGCCCACGTCGACGAATGCGGCGGCGAACAAATCGGCGACAGGCACGGGGTTGAAGGCAACGGCAATGCCCTTGCCGATGCAGTACGTCCGCACGACCCTGTCGCCGATCTCCCGGCGCGCCGCGAGGATACGCCTGCCGACCTGGTCGCTCAGGTCAGCTGCGAAGAGACTCGCGTTCAGCGCCGCAAGAGTCTTGCCTTCCGCCTCGAGTATTTCCCACAAACGCAGCTTGAGCTGCTCGATGTCGCGCTTGCGCGGTCGCTGTGCCACCCTCTCTGCGCCCGCCGCATCGACTTCGATTACCGTCTGCGCACGGGGATCCGCGGCAACCGCAATCACATCGTCCGCGTTGACCAGGCCGTCGGTTTTCAGGCGCACGGACTGAAGAAGTGCTTCGAGTTCGTCCTGCGTGTAAAGATCCTTTTTGTTGAGCGCCACCAGGACCGGTCGGCCCTCATGCAAGAGCGCTTTAAGGGCAGAGCGCTCGCTTTCCGTGATATCCCCGTCCAGCACGAAGATGACAAGGTCGGCACGGTTTGCGACTTCCCGGGCAAGAAGCTCGCGCGCTTCTCCGCCAGCCTCGTCCAGACCCGGAGTATCGATCAGGAAAACGCCGCCCGCTTCGGCCTCCGACCACGGCTCCATACGGGACGTCAGCGTCTCCCCGTGAAGCGGACTCACGGTGAAACGCTCTTCGCCGCTCAGGGCGTTGAGCAGTGAGGACTTCCCGGTGCTGACGCGGCCGAAAGCCGCTATGTGCAAATGGCCGTGTTCCAGCTTGTCCAGCATTCCCTGGACCTCGGCGTAATCGCGAGCAAGCGTGTCGCGTACCCCCGGCGGCAACCGCGCGTCCTCGACAAGCTCCCGAAGGCTTTCACTCGCAAGCGTGAGGTGCCTGGAGCCTCCGTCAGCGCTCTGTGCCGGGACCTCGTTCGGCCTGCTGCTGCGCCGAAAGCGCCATCCTGGCAATCTGCCTAGCACCCGCCTCAACATGCTCACTTATGCCTTCCTCGAATTCCTTTGCGGCTGTCTCGGGTTTGAGCTCACCGTGCTTTTCCAGCGTGTGCACGAGGCTACGGCCAAGGGCATCGAAAATCAGTCCGTAGGCTACCGCATGTACCAGTCCGCCCGCGACTGTGCCCACGCCGGGGAAGGCCTTGAGACCGTTGCCGGCGACCGCCAGCGTCAACGGTAACGCCCGCCCGACGCGGCTCTGGCTCAGGGAGAGAAACTCCTCGATATCGAGATCGCGCGGCGCGGCGCCATAGAGGTCGCAAAGCGCCCGCGTCATGGTGCTGCCAACGTAGCCCTGGATAATGATGTCGGTACCGGGACTGATGGCGGCAAGCGCTCCCACTATGGCCTTGCGTGTGGAGTTCCGGACGATCTGTTCCGAGCGCTGCTCACGATAACGCCGCTCCGCTTCGTCCAGCTTTTCGGCCGCGAGCCGAAACACCGCGCGATCGCGGCGCGTGTCGATATCCGCGGCCTTCTGCTGCAATAGCTGATTGATGGCAACAACGAGCACCCCGACGTCGGCCGCCCGTTCGCGGCGCATAACCCGCTCGGCGCCGTCCGCCTGCTTATGCACCACCTCCACCTGTCCGCCGGCCGATACCGCTACCACCCGGTCCTTCGTCAGGTCGCCGCCGAGATCGCTCAGGTGATCGAGCAGGCGTTCCATCAGCAAGGACTGCTCGTGAGGGTCGTATCGATCCGACTTGTTCATGACCAGCACCAGCGGCTTCTCCAGTTTCAGCAGCCTGTCGATCGCCTTTTTCTCCGGCCGCGTCAGGTCTCCGTCGCAAACGAAAATCACCACTTGCGACCGCCGGGTTTCCTGCTCTGCCACCTCATCGAGTCCCTCCTGCAACCCGCCAGTGCCCGGCACGTCCGTCAGAAGAACCTGCGCCCCCGCCTCATTGCGCCAGCGAAAATGCGTAATGCCCAGCGTGGAGCCGCCCGCCACGTCGACTACGACGTCAGCCTCAGGAACGAGCGCCTTGACGAGAGAACTTTTGCCGCTGCTGATTTCACCGAAAAAACAGAGATGCACCGAGTGCTCGCGCTGCCGCGACGCCAGTTCCTGCAACTCCGCTCGCGCCGCGCTCGTATCGATGCCGGCAACGTCGGCTTCGCGCAGGCGCGTCTCGATTTCGGCGCGCGTCAGCCGCACCGGCGCCGGCTGCTTTCTCCCGGCGGGTTCTCGCCGCACGACCAGCCGCCACACAAGCCAGAAAGCGGTGGCGACGAGTGCTGCCATGACCGCCAGGTAGCCGTAGAGTATGGGCCTCGGCCCCGCCTGCAGTCTTTCCCAGACGTTCAGTGCGGCTTCCGTCACGAACAGGAGCGCGGCGATGCCGATGACAAAGACCAGCAGAATCACAAACGCAAGAGCGAAGCGCACCAGGCGGTCGATTTTCATGAATAGTCCCGCCCGCGGAAACGTAGCCGCGGGAACGCCCTTAGCTATCCGGCATGTCGAAGCCGCTGACGATGATGGCGTTCGCGTCGGCACAGGATTGCCTTTCAGCGATGACAGCCTGGTAGGCGGGCGAGTGATACCAGTCGCGAGCGGCTTCCACCGAGTCGAACTCCGGCATGACGATACGCGGCCCGGGCCAGCGGCCTTCCGGAATCTCCGGGTCGTCATGCACGACAATCGGCCGCCCGCCTGCCTCCAGTACGGTCGGCACCGCTTTTTCGGTATATCTCGCGCACCGATCCTCAGTTTCGGTAAAGATAACGTACCCCTTAGCCATGTTTTTCTCCTTATGAAGCGGGTTGCGGCCCCGCAGACGGCGTGGCTATCACCAGCAGGACGCGGTGAGCTGAAGTACGAGAGAGTTCACGACGGTCTGCCGCTATCTCGGCCGCGATGAAGCCGCCGGGCACCGGCTGATCGACGTCAATGCTCCCGGGGTTCGTCGGCTTTTGAATGATGCAGCGCGCCGTCGGGATGCTCGGGGGGGCTGTAAAGCGTGTAGAGCCGCAGTGGCGTGTCGGATGAAGTGTTGACGACGTTGTGCTCGACGCCAGCGGGAATAACGACGGCGACGCCGTCGATCAGCGAATACTGATCGTCGCCCAGCATAACGATGCCCTTACCGGCTTCGACACGAATGAACTGATCGTGCTCCTCGTGCACTTCGCGCCCGATTTCCTCTCCCGGTTGCAGCGACATGAGGACAAGTTGCGACATTTTGCCAGTGAACAGCACCCGCCGGTAATCCTCATTGTCGAGCGTATCCTGCTCGATGTTCGTAACGTATCCGACCATAAGACACCTCGAAATTCCGCACACTCGACATTCATTCGCGCCGGAATTATACACCGTTACCGTCGGCGCCCGGGGCAGCGACGGCCCCGTCTCCGTCCACGTCCGACCAGCGGCGGGCGTTCCCGGGGAAAACGTCGGACTCGGGTCGTATGATGCAGAACGCATTGCCGGAGGGATCTTCGGCGACCCACCAGCGTTTGACCCGGCGCTTGCGACGCGCCCCAATGCCTTCGAGACGCCTTATCTCCGCCCCGGGATCATCGCTCTCCACGTCAAGGTGGTAGCCCGGTTCGCGGCTCACCCGCTGCAGACGCAGGTAAAAAGGCCCCTCGATCTTACCCAGCGTCACGTAGCGCTGCCGGGACGCCGGTTTCCTGGCAACAGCCATTCCCAGCGCTTGAGACCAGAAGGCAAGACTTTCCTCGAATTCGCTGTCGAGGCAATCGATCATCAGGGTACTTATGCGACTGTGATGCATGGCTGGCTCCTTCGAACAAGTCGTGATTGTCGTCTGTTTAACCGGTGAATGCTCTTTTAGCGGTTACAGTCTAGAACGCCTTCCGTAACCTGTCAATGACCATTATACTGGTTACCCATGGATGCCCTCGAACGGAAGCTTGAAAATCTGGGGCGTGTCGGAGGCCATCCGGCGCTGGACTTCGTCAATACGGTCGATAGCTGGGTGGACGGCGAGGCTGGCGCCGAATACCTGGACAGCTACGGGGACCTCCTGCACTGGCATCAGATGTCGGACCTCATCGGGACGCACAGCACGAGGGCGCTGAGCCAGGCCGGCTCGAGCGCGAAAGCGGCGGCACTCGAGGCGGCGAAACAGTTTCGCATCGCGCTACAACGCCTTTTTCATGCCGTGGCCGGAGGGCGGCCGCTACCCCAGGAATCGCTCGACCATCTGAACGAAACCATCCGCAAGACGATAGCGTGGCGCCGGCTGATGGCCTCCGGCCGCGACCTGGTGTGTGGCTGGGATTTCAGCGGCGCGCCCCCGGGAGCGATTCTCGGACCGGTTGCCTGGCAGGCGGCCGAACTGCTGGAGCACGGGCCGCTCGACAGAATCAAGGAGTGCCCGTTCGATGAGGGCTGCGGCTGGCTGTTCCTCGACTCCTCGCGGAACCGCTCCCGCACCTGGTGCAGCATGAAGACCTGCGGCAACATCTCCAAGGTCAAGCGCTTCCGCGCGCGCCAGGAACGTCTACCCGAGGCGGACGATTGCAACGACAGGCAGGGTTGAGGAACGCTACCCATGGATCCTGGCAGCCTTTATCGATACACCGCTTTCGCAGACCGTCCGGAGGGAGGCAACCCCGCCGGCGTCTGGATTGGAACCACGCTCCCTGACCCGGCGGTCATGCAGCGAATAGCCGCACAGGTCGGCTTTTCCGAAACGGCCTTCGTCGCGCCCGCGCGCGGAGACAGCCGGACCGTCCGCTACTACAGCCCCGAGGCCGAGGTCAGCTTTTGCGGTCACGCAACGATCGCTGCCGGCGTAGTCCTGGGAGAACTCGAGGGCGACGGCATCTATCGACTGGAAACGGTTGTGGGTTCTGTACCGGTAACGGTGCGGGCGGCGAACGGCATCCGCGAGGCATCGCTTACCTCTGTGGAACCGGGCCACGAAGCGGCGAGCGAGGCGCTCGTGTCGGAAGCGCTCTCGGCCCTGCGCTGGCAGCGAAGCGAACTGGACGACACAATTCCTCCGGCACGCGCTTATGCCGGCGCCTGGCACCTGGTGCTGGCGACCGCCGCGTCGGGGCGCCTGAGCCACCTGCACTATGATTTCGAAACGCTCAAGGCGCTGATGCTGAGGGAAGGCCTGACGACACTGCAATTGATCTGGCGCGAGAATTCAAAAATGTTTCATTCGCGGAATCCGTTTCCTGTCGGCGGTGTGGTCGAGGATCCCGCGACCGGTGCGGCGGCGGCCGCGCTCGGCGGCTATCTTCGAGACGCCGGCCTTCTCGAAGCGCCTGCCTCAATTCTGATCCGACAGGGTGAAGCGATGGGCCGCCCCAGCCGGCTCAGGGTGGATATTCCCGAACAGGGCGGCATCGTCGTCACCGGCACAGCCGTTCCGCTCTGACGATGCGACGGGGTACACTAGCGAAAAAAGGAATTTCTGCTGGCGTACTGCCACGTGAAGAAAGTCATTGCCGCGATGACGGCGATGCATATCCACTCGAACGATGCGCCCAGAAGCTGCCGGTAGGCCCTGGCCCAGAACAGCGCGAAAAAGGCATGCAGCGTCAGGACGACGCCGAACCAGAAAAGCACCTGCTTGGCCCAGGTGTGATCACGATAACCATAGCGCGCAAGGTTGCCGAGAATAACCGCGATCACCAGTATCAAGGTGGGAATGATGAAATGCCTGCCGATAATGAACGACTGCAGAACAGCGAGCACTGCCGCGACGGTCAATAGCGAGGCCACCAGCTCCATGGAATACTTCAATGACAACCGAGTGTGCATGGGATAGCTCCGTCCTTTTTATTGGCATTATGCTGCGGGCACTAACGAGTGCGCCGACTCAGGAAGACGCCTGTAGCGGCACGTAATGTCTCGCCGTATAGTCGATCAAGCGCAAATCCTGTGCAGACGACACTGACGCCCGCCCCCAAGGAGCACACACTATGACCGTACATCTGGAGATTGTGCCTGTACTTTCTATCATCGCCGGCATTGCAATCCTGCTGGTGCCGCGTTTGCTCAACTTCATCGTCGCAGCCTACCTGATCCTGGCCGGGCTCGCCGGCCTGCTCGGCTGACGCCAGACGACAGCGGCGCGTCGCTGTCGCCGAAAGGCAACAGTATAGGCCCTATAAACTAAATTTTCGTCCTTCCGCCAGTCAAGGCTGCGAAAACTCTCGCCATCACAGGTATGATACGCGGCCCTCCGGCCGGAGTTATTGTCGTGTTAGTGCAACGGTCGGAGCAGAGAAGAATTGGTACATTCATGACTGGAGATTCAGATGACAAGACGACTTGGGCATACTGTCGCAGGAGCTGTTTCGGCCGCCCTGCTGCTGGCAGGCAGCGCAGCCGCTGCAGAGTTCGACTACACCCACGGTGAGCTGCGGTACATCAACACCGAGCTCGACGCTGGCCAGTTCGATGTTGACGGCGACGGCTTCCAGCTTGGCGGCTCACTGGAACTTGCACAATCGGTGCATATCTTCGGCAACTTCCAGACACTCGATTTCGGTTCCGGCATCGACGTCTCGGCGTTCCAGGTTGGCGGCGGCTATGCAATGCCTTTGAACAATGGAGCTGACCTTGTTGCACGGCTGTCCTACATCGACGGACAAATCGATACGCCTTCCGGCGACGCCGACGACAACGGCTTCGGCTTTTCGGCGGGGATGCGCAACATGTTCACACCGCAGATCGAAGGGCGTGCGTTCATCAATTACGTGGACCTGGACGAATCGGGCGACGAGTACTCATTTGAACTGGCCGGCGATTACTTCATCAACGATGAAATTGCACTTGGCGCTTCCCTGGAACTGGGCGACGACGTCACAAGCTGGACCATCGGCGCACGCTGGTATTTCGGCGCCGCTCGCCGATAGCGACGTCACACCACCATCAACCGCTTCGCTGCACGAAGCATACTCGACCGGCGCCTGTAATGGTCGCCGGGTTTTTTTGCCCGCGCCGGCAGCTTGCAGCAGGCGACTTTTACATGACGTGCCTTTATATTGTCTTTACCATCACATAAAAGAAGCAGGCATTCCGGGGGCGAACTTCTCTCATGACGACTTGCATTCTCTTTTTTCGAGGCATAAACGTCGGCGGACGCAATTCGCTGGCCATGGAAGACCTGGTCGATTTGCTCGACAAGCTCGGCATGCCCGGCGCCAGAACTTACATCCAAAGCGGCAATGCTACCGTTAGACTGACGCGTCAGCAGTCGGTTAATCTCGGGCGCAGAATCAGCGAAGCGGTCGAGGAGCGGCACGGCTTTCGCCCCTGGGTTCTGGCGATGAGGGTTCAGGAACTCGAACACGCGGTGGCCGTCAACCCGTTCCGGGAGGGGATCAAGGACCCGGCTTCGCTGCACCTGTGGTTTCTTGCACAGGAACCCGCCAACCCTGATTTCGCCAGCCTCGAAGAGGCGAAGGCGGCCTCGGAACGCTTCAAGCTCGACAAAAAGGTTTTTTACCTTCTCGCACCGGAGGGCATCGGTCGATCCCGGCTCGCTGAACGCGTCGAAAAGAGCCTGGGCGTTGAAGCAACGTCGCGAAACTGGCGGACCGTCACGAAGGTGCTGGAGATGGCCTGGCAACTGTCGTGACCTCCCGGGGCCGGGCAACCAGCGGCGGACGGACGAGAATGGACAATAAATAGCCCCTGATCGGCCGGTTGTACTTCGCAGTGCAATTTGCGAGTATTGCATTTATGAGTGCAAACACCGGAGAGGGTCGTGAGGGCGCCGTGCTCCTGATCGACGTAGCCGGCTCCTCCTCCCTGCTCAAGTTCCGCCAGGGACGGGACCGGAAAATACGCGAGCTTTCGAAGCGGCACCGGGCCTCTCGCTGGACGGCCCTCGACTATGCTGTCACCGCCTGGGACGAATTCCAGTCGGTTTCCTGGCAGTTCGAACAGCTGCCTCACATCCTGCTGGACATCCGGCAGATATTTGCTCCCTGGGAGGTATACGTGGCAGTGGGCTGTGGCCGGATTGCGGGATGGCGCTCCAAAAGGCCGGTTAACGAAGCCCTGAGTGGAGAGGGGTTCGAGCGCGCTCGAGTGGCAATGAACGAACTGAAAGCCGGCCGGGGTGACAAGTACCGCAAACTCAGTCGCTTTCGCAGCGAAGACAAACACCGCGATCAGCTGCTGAACCTCATTTACGGCTTACATGACTCGCTGGTGCAGCAGGTTACCGACCGCCAATGGGAAACCATAAGGGCCACATTCGAACTTGCAAACCAGGAGGATGTCGCTGCCCGGCTGGGCGTACAGCCGTCCACGGTGACGCGAAATCTGAAACGCGGCCACTACTGGCAAATGCGCGAGACGGCATCGCTGGCGTCTGCGCTGCTGGCGCAGGATGCGGCAGGGCGCTAGCGTCCTCGCGCATGCTGCACATGCATCCCTTCACGCAGACATTCATGGCGCTTCTGCTCGCACACCTGCTGGGAGACTTTCCCTTGCAGACTGGCAGCATGGTTCACGGAAAGGTCGCACTCAGAGCCGCTTCTTATCTGCGACACGGCTTGATACACCTTGTCCTGGCCATACTGGCGGTTGCTCTTTTTGCTCCGCTTCCATTGTGGCAAACCGCCGCGGTAGCCGCGCTCGCGCTTCTTGTTCCTGGCCATTTGCTGCTCGACCTGGGTAAGTCGCTGATCGTGCGCCGCTACCCGCACCGAGACGGAGCCCTTCTTTATCTGGCGGATCAGTTGCTGCACATTTTGATCGTCGCCGCAGCCGCGGCCGTCGCCGTGCAGGCGCTTCCTCCTGCCATGCCATTGCTGAACGCCTGGGTGGCCCACCACGAGACGATACTTCTGTACCTCGTCGTTATTACCGCCACCGTTTTTCCCGCCGGTTACCTCATTCGTTATCTCCTGGCACCGCTCAGCCGGCAACTCGCCGCCTCACGGCATGAATCCGCCCCGGTGGAGGGTCTCAGCAACGCGGGCCTCTATCTCGGCTGGCTCGAGCGCGCCCTCCTCGTCATCGCCTTCGGCAACGGCTCGCTCACCGCCGTCGGGCTCATCATCGGCGCCAAATCGATCGCCCGTTTTCCGCAATTCAAGTCCCGCGCCTTCGCCGAATACTTTCTGATAGGCACTCTTTGCAGCGTCGCCATAGCCGCCGTCGGCGGCTGGGTTCTCCTCACCTGGGGTGGTGCCGGTGCAAGCCATTGACTTCCGCCTAATCGTCCCGATGTCAGTGCTGGCCGCGGTTTGACCGGCAGCAGAATCTTCGCGAAAGCAGTGGCTTGCCCGCACCGGCCGGAACGCTTCTTGGGTCAGCATTGCAAATCCGCCGGTAAAATGACGACTTGGGCGAGCCGACGGTCCACCCGCACCTGGTAGCTACCGGAGCAACAGCGAATGAGGTTTAAGGATTATTACGAGGTACTCGGTGTCAAGCGGGATGCCTCCAAGGACGACATCAAGCGGGCCTACCGCCGGCTGGCGCGCAAGTATCATCCCGACCTCAATCCCGGTGACAAGTCCGCGGAAGAA
>JBBDSK010000044.1:0-10259 GCA_040904985.1 Woeseia sp.
ATAAAGCAGCAGCGCCCCGTTGGCGCAGCTCACACTAAGGCCGGTCGAACCGGGCCGCAGCCAGGCGTAGTTGCCCGGACGCAGCAGCAGGTCGCCGAGGGAAATCTCACCGGCCAGTACATAAATTTCAACGCTTTTCCCGGGCACCGCGCCGGTGCTCCAGCGCCATTGCTCCGGCAGCAGAAGGAGCGCGCCGAAGCGCCCGGTTCTCGTGTCGCCGCTCAGTATTTTTGCACGGGTGCCAGGCAGGCCGGCGTTGAAGGAGTCTTCAATTTCCTCCACTTGCACAAACGCCGGGTAAGGGATATTTCGCGGACCCGAGGCGCAGCCTGCCAGCACCATCAGGCAGCCAGCCGCCATCAGAGTGCATGGCATCTTCTTCATCCCGCAGCCCCCGCTGCCGCCGTTATCAAAGCATCGCCCCTGTCAGCGCCTCTCCAATGGAATTGAAAAGGCGGAAAAAAGCCGCCCGGGAACCGGGCGGCGCATCAGGCTGAAGGTGATCGGGCGGCTGCAGCGGCCTTCGCGACCCGGTGTTCCGTCTGCTCAGCGGCAGCGCCTCTTACACCTTTTCTCCGTGCGTACCGCAAGGTACGCGCTGATGCTACTACATGTTGTAACTGAAACAAAAACCGCCGCAAGATGTAGCCTGACCGTTGCAGATATAATGGCTTTACAGCAATGTGCCGCGAGCCCTGCCCGGATCCGGGCCACAAGAGGGCATTCGCCAGCAAATGGGGAGCAGCATTGGGGGAGAACAGCAGGCAGGTGGAAAGCGGCGATGCCGGAGGCAAGACGCGCTCCATGCACCAGAAAGCAGGGCTTTGGCTGGGTCCGATCGTTGCAACAACGATGATCGCCGCGGGTGCCCCGGAGTCACTGTCGAGTGCCGGATGGAATACCGCGGCCATGGGCATTCTTATGGCGGTCTGGTGGGCGACCGAAGCGGTGCCGATCGCCGTGACCGCGCTTCTGCCGCTCGTCTTTTTCCCGCTGCTGGGCATCGCGAACATAAGCGCCACTGCGGCGCCCTTCGCCAACAAGATCATCTACCTGTTCCTGGGTGGCTTCATCATTGCGCTCGCGATGCAGCGATGGAATCTGCACCACCGGATCGCCCTGACGGTACTGCAGCACGCCGGCCGCACCGGGCGATCGCTTGTTGGCGGCTTCATGCTGGCTTGCGCCCTGCTCAGCATGTGGGTCTCCAACACCTCGACGACGATGATGATGCTGCCCATTGCGCTGTCAGTAATCGAGGTAATTCGCCGTTCGGTGCCGGACCAGACAGAGAAAATGCAGCAGCACTTCCAGCTGGCGCTGCTGCTGGGCATTGCCTACGCCGCGTCTATCGGTGGCCTCGCGACACTTGTGGGTTCGCCGCCGAACGCGATGATGGCGGCCTTTCTGCGGGACGCCTACGCCATCGAAGTCGACTTCGCTCATTGGCTGATGGTGGGGCTACCCCTGACCGTGGTCATGTTGCCCCTGGCGTGGCTTGTTCTTACACGGCTGCTCTTTCGGGTCGATTTCAAGACGTCGGCTGAAGGAAGAGCGCTTCTTAAAAAAATGAAGACGGACCTGGGTGCCATCTCGCGGCCGGAAAAGCGGGTGGCGGCTGTGTTCCTCGTTGTTGCCAGCACCTGGATTTTCCGCCCGCTGCTGGTGAAACTGCCGCCGCTGGCGGCGCTGGACGACGCCGGTATCGCGATGGCAGGCGCCGTCGCGCTCTTCCTCATCCCGAGCGGAGACAGCAAGGATCCCGCGCTTCTTCGATGGCGCTATGTGGAAAAGCTTCCCTGGAACATTCTGATCCTGTTTGGCGGAGGCCTGGCCCTCGCCGCAGCGGTGACTGACAGCGGGCTCGCCGACTGGCTGGGTGCCAACCTGCAGGCGGTGGCCGCCCTTCCCGTTCCACTTCTGGTGCTGACGGTCGCGGCAATGATTATTTTTCTCACCGAACTGACGAGCAATACCGCAACTGCAGCCACGTTTCTGCCCGTTGTTGCCGCGGTTGCGGTGGAAGCCGGCATCAATCCGCTCATTCTCGCGGTGCCGGTAGCCCTTGCCGCGAGCTGCGCTTTCATGTTGCCCGTTGCCACGCCGCCCAATGCTATCGTCTTCGGTTCGGGCCTCCTTTCGATTCCGCAGATGGCCAAAGCCGGGATACTTCTTAACCTGATCAGCATAGTTCTCGTATCGTTCATAGCATTGACGATCGGGCCCGTTTTTCTGAATTGAGGGGCAATCGTGACCACAACCTATCCGACGACGAAACAGAACAAGGTGCGCCAGCTCAAGGAGAAGGCGCGCTATGACAAGTCCAGCGTGACCCAGGTGCTCGACGCCGGCCTGGTTGCGCAGGTTGCCTTCATTCAGGATGACGCGCCTGTCGTCGTGCCGATGATCTACGGTCGCGAGGAAGAACGAATCTATCTTCACGGCGCCCGCAAGGCGCGAGTCATTCGGCTTCTGGAGCAGGGCTCCAGCATCTCGCTTAATGTGACATTGCTCGATGCGATCGTGTACGCACGATCAGCATTCAATTCTTCGATGAATTATCGCTCCGTAACTGTGTTCGGCCGGCCCCGGCTGCTGGAATCGCCGGACGAGAAAGTGCATGCGATGAAGGTGATCAGCGAACACACCATGCCAGGGCGCTGGGACGAGCTGAGACCGCCGCACGAGCGGGAAGTAAAGATGACCGGTGTCCTGGCGCTCGATATCGAGACGGCGTCGGCAAAAATTTCCAACAAAATGCCGGATGATGACGAGGAAGACTACGACATCGCCATCTGGGCCGGTATCTTGCCTCTGGCGATGCACAGCGGCACATTGCAGGACGACGGCAGGCTGCTGCAGGGCGTCGAGCCCTCCAGCACCTTACTGGCAATGCAGAATCAAAAACGTCGGGGTGCTGGATCATGAATGCCACCAGAAACGTCGAGATCAGGCTCGCAAGCCGTCCCCGCGGCTGGGTGACCGGGGACAACTTTAAAATTACGGAGGCGCCGCTGCCGCAGCCGGCCGAGGGGCAGATCCTGGTACGCAACATTTACATGTCCGTCGATCCCTACATGCGCGGGCGGATGAACGACACCACGTCCTATGTGCCGCCGTTTCAGGTGGGCGATGTTTTGCAGGCCGGCATGGTCGGCCAGGTCGTCGAAAGCCGGCACCCGGACTTTGCCACCGGCGACTACGTCAACGGTATGCTTGGCTGGCAGAACTACTCGCTTTCCAGCGGCCAGGGGCTTTACAAAGTAGCCAGGCGCGATGTGCCTCTTTCCTGGCATCTCGGCATTCTCGGTATGCCGGGCATGACGGCGTATGTCGGCCTTTTCACCATCGCCAGGGCGCAGCCAGGCGAATGCGTGTTCGTATCGGCCGCGTCCGGCGCCGTCGGCAGCATTGTCGGTCAACTCGCGAAGATCCACGGCTGCCGCGTTGCCGGCTGTGCCGGCAGCGATGAAAAGGTCTCGCTCTTGCGCAAGGAATTCGGCTATGACGCGGCCTTCAATTATCGCAGCAGTGAATCTTTGCCGAAAAGCATCGCGAAAGTGTGCCCCAAGGGCATCGACGTCGATTTCGAGAATGTCGGCGGTGATATTTTTGAAGCGGCTCTGAGGAACATGCGCCCGTATGGCCGCATTGCCCTTTGCGGGATGGTTGCGAATTACAACGACGCAGAAAGCGAACCGGGTCCGCGCGGCATGATGAGCATCATTGCAAAGCGGCTGACGCTGAAAGGATTCATCGTCACCGACCATCCAGACGCTTGCAGGGAATACGTGCCGAAGGCGATCAAGTGGCTCGCCGAGGGGAAACTGAAATACCGCGAATCGGTGGCGAAGGGCATCGAGAATGCGCCGGTTGCGTTCATCGACATGCTCAAGGGCCGCAACATCGGCAAACAGATCGTACAGCTTGGCGAGCCCTGACCTCTCGCGAATGCCCTTTAAAAAAACCCCGGGCTGGCCGGGGTTTTCAGGTTTGCTGTTCGGCTCCGTCCCATTACTCCATGCGGTATATAACTTCCAGTCCCCATACACGGCCCTTGTTGAGCGGCGAGAACGTCGCTCCCGCGCCGCCCGGGAAGTTTGCCGGCAGCTGCGTGTCGCCGCCAATCGTCACTTCATCCTTCAGGTTTTTGCCGAAGGCTGAAACCGTCAGGCGGTCGTCGAGCATGCCAACGCTCACATTGATGTCGAACATATCCGCAGAACGCAACCAGCCCTGATTGTTGTCCGTGTAAGCGCTCGCGTCCCGCCGATAGCCGCTGCCCTGCACGGTAAAGGTGCCGCGCGACCACTCCCGCTGGTACGTCAGCTGCGCGCCGTAGGACCATGGAGCCAGACGGGGAATCTCCAGCGCTCTGTCCTCAGCGTCAATGGCACCATCGCCGGTCAGGTCGAAGCGCACCTCGTCATAGCTCCCGTCGACGTAGCCGAGGTTCGTTTGGAGGAAAAGCGAATCGGTGATCGACCAAGTGATTTCGGCGTCCGCGCCAGTGACCGTCGCGTCAGCGGTATTGCGAATGAGCTGTACCACCCCGACCACCGGATCCGACAGGTTTATTTCGCGCTGCATGTCGTCTATCTGGTTGTGAAACGCTGCCGCGTTCACCCGCACCCGGCCGCCAGCAAAGTCCTTCTTCACTCCGACCTCGACGCTGTTCAGCTCCTCCTGGTCGAACGCGGCGTTCGGCACCAGGACCGCGGTGTGGCGCATATTGTAGCCGCCGCTGCGGAAACCTTTGGTCCAGAATCCGTATAGCATGGTGGCTTCGTTAGGCGAAAGCTGCAGACCCACCTTCGGCGTGAACGCATTCCACGTGCGCGAGTCATCGAGATCGTAGAACGCGCAGCTTTCGCCAAGCGTGCAAGCGTTGAAGAACAGCCCGGCTATCTGTGCCTCCTTTTTCTCGCGGTCGTAGCGCGCACCGAGGTTGAGAGTGACCTCATCGGTCAGTACCACGTCCACCTGGGTAAACACGCCGAGGGAGTTCATCTCCTGGAAGCCGCCGCCCGTGATATCCAGTCCGGCGGGTGGTATAACCCGCCGCTCGAAGTAGGCGAGGTCCTGCTGCAGGTAAAAAATTCCGCTCGTCACGTAATAGTTCTTAAAGGATCCCGAGTAGCGAAGCTCATTCGACCACTGGTCGTGATCGGTCGACGAGTAGGCATGAAAAACAAAGAATGGCGACGAATCGATATCGCCCAGAGTCCGGTTGTCGTACTGGCGGTAGCCGAGGAGGTTTGTCACCTGCCCATCGCCAAACGACACGTCCCAGTTCGCTTCGAGAGTCGTCTGGTCCCAACTTGCGTCATAAAAGCCAGGCTCGTCGATCGCAAAATCGAAGCTGTCGTCACTGAAGAGGCCGGCGTTTTGCGAAGCTGGGCCGTCGCCCTCGGAGTCGCCGTGCTCGTAGCGCAGGATGGCGTCGAAAGAATCGGTCGGCGCCAAATCGACGGCCGCCCTCACCATGGTGGTATCGGCCTCACCGTGCTTTTGCCCGGTCGCGAGGTTGCGATGCCAGCCCTCGTCCTTGTTGTGGTAAACCGCGATTTTTCCGCCGACCCCGTCGGTAAGAGGCCCGGACACCACGGCCGAGTAGTACTGGTTCAGCCCCGTTTCTCCGGCGACTTTCGCTTTCACGCTCAGATCATCGGCCGGACGGCTGGTGCGCAAAAGAACCGCACCGCCGGTGACGTTTCTGCCGAACAGAAGCCCCTGCGGCCCCCGCAGCACTTCGACCCCCTCGAGATCGAAGACGTCGAGTACCACGCCACTGTTTACCCCGAGGTACATGCCATCGACGAAGGTGCCGACGGCCGGGTCAATGGAGGGAATGGAACTGTTGACACCGATCCCGCGTATCGTGAAATTGGCCGTGCCGCGCGTCGTGCCGATGTCCTCGAGCTGCACATTGGGCGCAACGAAGCCGAGAGCCGAAAGGTCCCGGACATGCATCGCATCCAGCTGGTTTTCCCCATAGGCGCTAATCGCCAGGGCCGCGTCCTGGACGTCGACGCCCCCTGCTCGTTTGGTAGCCGTTACGATGATTTCCTCCAGGAAAGCATCTGCTGCCCGTTGCGCCTGCGCGCCCATCGACATTCCGAGTCCGGCCAGCACCGCTGCAATGACTAGCCGGCGCCGTGCCTGGGTTGGAGTTTGCATCGTTGTTCTCCGTCAATGTTTTTATTTAGGTACGGCTCGATCAGGTACGGTCCATTTGCTGGCGCCCCGCAGGCGCGCTTCCCCATACCCTGTGCCGTAGTCTATCTTCTTGTGCGGCGTATACTACTGAAAGGGATCGCCGCCCGCATCTCAAAAAAAGCGCTCAAAGCCGTCTCGGCCGTTCCTGTGTTGCATAAAGGGCACAACCTGACGCAGGCGATCAACCGGACGCAGCGCCAAAGAACCGGCTGTGCTCCAGCTCGAGGCGCAGGAGAGCTTCCTTGGTCGGCAACCCGCCGCCGAAACCGGTGAGCTTCCCGCTGGCGCCAATCACCCGATGACAGGGGATGACAATCGGTATCGGATTGCGCCCGTTTGCGCGGCCGACAGCGCGTACGGCCTTCGGGCGCCCGATGCGCTTCGCAATGTCGCCGTAGGACGCCGTCGTGCCGTATGGAATCGCCTGCAGTTCGCGAAGGACGTCCAGCTGGAACGGCGTACCACGGGGCCGCAGGGCCAGGTCGAACACCTTCAGACGCCCGTCGAAGTAGGCAAGCAGTTGATCGCACACGGTCTCGAACGGCTTTTCGCAGTAGATCCACTGCGGATCGGGATCGCGGCGCATCGAACCCTCAGGAAATCCGACGACAGTCAGCGCATCATCGTCTCCGCCCAGAAGAAGGTCTCCAACCGGTGTCGACAGGTAGCGGTAGTACATATTTCTATCCTCCCGATGCCGTCAGTGAGCCCCACATCAGCATTGCCGCGTACGCGCGCCACGGACGCCAGGCCTCGGCCCGCCGGCGCATTACCGCCGGCGTCGTGCGCTCGGGATGCATCAGCGCCTTTAACAGTCCGAGGTCGGTGGACGGGAAGGCGTCCGGATCCTTCAGCACCCGCATCGACACGTATTGGGCTGTCCAGTCGCCGATGCCCCTGATCTCGCAGAGCGCCGCGCACAGGCGCCGGGAATCCTGCGCAGCATCAAATGAAAGATCGCCCGCCGCTACGGCAATGGCGACACGCCGAATTGTTTCCGCGCGGCTTCGTACGAGGCCCAGGCCGCTGAGCTTCGCCCGCCGCAGGCGCTCGGCCGTGGGGAAGATGCGCGACAGTGGCTCGCTGCCGCCGGCAATGCGAAGGGGTTCGCCGTAGCGGACCGCAATGCGGCCCGCCAACGTGGTCGCCGCTTTGACGGAAACCTGCTGCCCGAGTATCGCCCGAACCGTCAGCTCAAAGCCGTCCCATGCGCCCGGCACCCGGACCCCCGGATGTCTCCGTATGTGCTCACTCAGGATGCTGTCGCGGCGCAGCACTTCAGCAATCTCTCCGACCGGGGCGTCGAGATCGAACAACGCGCGCATGCGCTGGACGATGCCGGCCGATGACGCCGCCCGCACAGCGTGCAGAGTCAGCGCCAGGCAATCGGACCGTCCGCCTGGACCGATCTCGAGAACACCGTGCTGACCCTCCAGGCAGACCGTCCGCCTGTACAATTCGCCGGACACCATTTCAACGCCCGGGGTCGCGCGATGCGCAAAAAACGCCAGCATAGCCGTCCAGTCGAAGGGCGAGCGGTACGGGAGAGTCAGGCGTCGTGCCCCATCGTAGATTTTGCACTGCGGCATCGATTCCCAGCTCCGCGAAACCGGCGACAGTATACGCCGCGGCACCGGAAATGGCCGAAATCGAAACTGGTCGAAGGATCGTGTCCCCCCGCAGTAAGTCCGACAGGCTGCTAGCGGTCGATACCGCCCATGCAGAGATACTTGATCTCGAGATAATCGTCGAGGCCGTAGCGGGAACCCTCGCGTCCCTGTCCGGATTCCTTGATGCCGCCGAAGGGCGCCATCTCGTTGGAGATAATGCCTTCGTTGATGCCGACGATGCCATATTCAAGGCCTTCAGCGACGCGCCAGGTCCTCCCGATGTCGCGGGAGTAGAAATAACAGGCAAGGCCGAACGGGGTGTCGTTCGCCATGGCGATCGCTTCTTCCTCCGTATCGAAGCGGAACAGCGGCGCCACAGGCCCGAAAATTTCCTCCCTGAACACCCGCATTTCGTCATTTACGTCGGTCAAAATCGTGGGATTGACGAAATTCGCACCAAGATCATTACGCCCGCCACCACAGGCGACGTTAGCGCCGCGGCTGACCGCATCCTCGATAAAGTTCAGGACTTCATTAGCGGCCTCCTCGCTGATGAGCGGACCGATGTTCACGCCTTCATCCCTGCCGTCTCCAACCTTTAGCTCGGCGGCCGCCCGCATCAGCTTTTCCGTGAAGGCGTCGTACACGCCATCCTGCACCAGGATGCGGTTCGCGCAGACACAGGTTTGACCGGCGTTGCGGAACTTGCAGATGATTGCACCTCGCACGGCTTCGTCGAGATCCGCATCGTCGAAAACGATGAACGGCGCATTGCCGCCAAGCTCCATCGAGGTCCGCTTCATGGTCCGCGCGCAGTCGGCCACAAGTTTCTTGCCCACCGGGGTCGACCCGGTAAACGTGAGCTTGCGCACGACGGGATTGGAGGTCAGTTCCTCCCCGATCTCCGCCGTCTTGCCGGAAACCAGATTAATCACGCCAGGAGGGATGCCGGCACGTTCCCCCAGTTCCGCGAACGCGAACGCGGACAACGGCGTGTAATTCGCCGGCTTGCAAACGACAGCACAGCCGACAGCCAGCGCCGGCGCGATCTTGCGCGCCAGCATTGCGTTGGGGAAATTCCAGGGTGTGATGCAGGCCACGACGCCGACCGGCTGCTTTATCACCACGATCCGCTTGTCGCCGGAAGGTGCGGGAATGGTATCGCCGTAAACGCGCTTCGCTTCTTCGGCAAACCATTCGATATAGCTGGCCCCGTAAGCGATCTCGCCACGGGATTCCGCAAGCGGCTTTCCCTGCTCGGCGGTCATAATTCTGGCCAGATCTTCCTGATGCTCCATCATCAAATTGAACCACTTACGCATTATCGCCGTTCGCTCTTTCGCGCTTTTGCCGCGCCACGCCGGCATTGCGCGGTCGGCGGCCTCGATAGCGCGCCGCGTTTCCGCCGCACCGCACCTCGCAACCTCCGCTATTACCTCGCTATTGGCGGGATTGGTGACCGAATAGGTTTCGCCGCTGTCGCTCGCGATCCACTCGCCGTCGATGTACGCCCGCGATTTCAGCAGTGCCTTGTCCGATATGTCGATATTCACCTTTTGCGACTCCAGTGGTCCAGCCAATACACAAAAGATACCACTCGCGGACCCTCCGAGCGCAGACAGGCGAGGCCCCGGAACGCCCCGCCTGCTGCACAGTGCCGCGGCTCAGGCGGCTGCCTTTTGCACAACCTGCTCGTTTTTCGACAGCCAGGCTTCGAGCTCGTCGGCCCCGCCAACATGCTCGCCGTTGATATAAACCTGCGGAAAGGCCGTTGCGCCCGTGACGGCACGAAGAGTCTGGTCCGTGTACTCCCTGTTCAGTCGTAGTTCCTCGAACTCGATTCCGGCGTGGCGCAACAGGCCCCTGGCTTTGGCACAAAACGCGCAACCCGGCCGTGTGAACACGGTTACGTCCAGCGGTGTGGCCGCGTCGGGGGCTACGTAGCGGAGCATCGTGTCGGCATCCGATACCTGGTAGGGATCGCCCGGCTCCTCCGGCTCTATGAACATCTTTTCGATAACACCGTCGCGGACCAGCATGGAGTAGCGCCAGGAGCGCTTGCCGAAGCCCAGATCTTCCTTGCCGACCAGCAGACCCATGGCTTCGGTAAACTCGCCGTTGCCGTCAGGCAGAAAGGTTATGTTGTGGGCGTGCTGACTTTCTTTCCATTCGTCCATTACGAACACATCGTTGACCGACAGGCACACGATCTCGTCAACGCCGTGCTTTTTGAATAATGGAGCCAGCTTGTTGAAGCGTGGCACATGTGCCGACGAGCAGGTCGGGGTAAACGCTCCCGGCAGCGAAAACAGCACGACTGTTTTGCCCGAGAACACCTCGTCGCTGGTCACATCGATCCATACAAGCTCCATCCGCGTGCGAAAAGTGACTTGCGCGACTCGTTAGAACGGAAGAGCCTCGTGTACGGAA
>JBBDSK010000045.1:0-10123 GCA_040904985.1 Woeseia sp.
AGGCAGGGGGCTGTTCCTGAGGGCAGCAGTAAACTTTTCGGGGAGGCGCTATATGCGAATAACAAGAAAAGCGTTTGGTGTACGGCATGCGACGGCACAAGGGTTTTCGCTTGTTGAAGTGCTTATCGCGCTGATCGTGATGTCCGTAGGTATGCTGGGCATCGCCGGACTTTATGTGCACAGCATGCAGGCCGGCCGCACCTCGCTTTTCCGCCATCACGCCGTGACGCTCGCTGGAGATGTCGCCGATCGAATCCGCGCGAACCCGAACGGTGCCGGCACCTATGAGCTAGGCGGAGCCGATAACGGCTGCGTCGCCGGTGGCGTCGATTGCACGCCCGAGCAGATGGCGGCGCATGACGTTCTTCTGTGGTCCGAGCAGGCTCAGGACTCACTGCCCGAGGGCGTGGTAACGGTCGACTATGCCAACGGCGTTCCGTCGGCTTACCAGGTGACGGTGACCTGGCAGGAAGCCGGTTACGAGGTACCGCCAAGCTACATCATCTCTTTCCCCGTTTTTGAAATGTGATGCCATGACCTGGAGCAATCGAACAAGAACAATGTTTTTCGGCGCGCGCCGATCCATGGCGGGCGTAACGCTGGTAGAACTGATGGTGGCGCTTTCCATCGGTTCGTTTCTGATCATCGGCGCCGTCCAGGTGTACAACCAGAGTCGCCAGGCCTTCGTGATCAACGAGTCGATCGCGCGGGTGCAGGAAACGGCCCAGTTTGCACTCGACACGATCGAGGCGGATTTGCGCATGGCAAGCCACTGGGGCCGCAGCAGCCGCGGCGACGCCATTGAGGGCCGATCTATCGATGGCGACGCCAACCCGCTGGGGCTGCCCGCTCCTGCCGGCTGCGGCGCCGCCTGGGCACTGGACCTTGGCCGGCCGGTTGTCGGTGACAACAATAACTACGGCCTCGCATGCGCGGCTAAAGGCGGAGTCCAGCCACTGTCCGATACCGTGACAATTCGCCGTGCAACAGTTGCTGCGCAACCGGCGGCCGCCGGCAGGCTGCAGATTCAAAGCACGCGCATACAGGGACAGCTTTTCGCTGACGGTGTCGAACCCGCTGGCTTCGACCCGCTCAACTCGGCAACGCATAACCTGCTGGTCAGCTCCTATTACGTCGCGGCCGATTCCGAGCTGATCGGCGGTGTGCCGACCCTGCGTCGGCACACGCTTTCGGTTGCCGGCGGCGCTCCCGCCATTGTCGATCAGGAAGTCGCTCCGGGCGTCGAAAACCTGCAACTCCAGTTCGGCGTAGACGTGAACCGTGACAACACTGTGGACCGCTATGTAAACCCCGGCGACCCGATTCTCGACCCGGCCAATGCGGCGTTCATCCCGGGTTCGAGGGTGCTGACAGCCAGGATCTGGCTTGTTGTGCGCTCGATCTCGCCCGAACTGGGCATCGTCGATAACAGGAATTACCAGCCGGGTGACGTCAACCTGGGGCAGCCTGCAGACGAGTTTCGCCGCCTGCAGGTCTCGAAAACCATTCTTTTACGCAATACCAGGACATAGGTGAAGACGGCTATGCAGAACCTCAGCTCATCCTCAAAGCAAGGCGGCGCAGCGCTGGTAGTCGGGCTGATCTTGCTCGTCGTGGTCACGGTGCTGGCGATCTCGGGCATGAATACCGCCACGACGGAACTCGCCCTGGCGCGTAACGACCAGAACTACGAGAACGCGTTCCAGGCCGCGGAAACGGGCATCGAATGGGCGCTGGCCCAGGGCAGCTTCAACACTCTACTGGTAAAGAATCTGCAACAGACGATCGATGTCGAGAGCCGAAAGTTCGACACAGTGGACGTTGCCATAGAGTTCGAGGACACGAGCCTGGTGCCGGACAAGGCTTTCAGCCTTGGCGTCGGCAGCGGAATCGCCGCCTATCACTTCAACGCCACGGCCACAGCAAAGTCCGCCAGGGCGGGTGCGGGCAATGATACGGACCGCGACGCATCGGCCCTGCATACGCAGGCTTTTTACGTGGTAGGGCCAGAATCGCCGACACTTTAATCAGGCGTTACAGAATTCAACCGGGGACAGCTCCAATGGACATCCGAACAGTATTCGTCGCTTTTATGCTTTGCACCAGCTTGCCGGCGATTGCGAATTTTGAAGTCGTTACGGACGCGCATGAAGTAGCGCTGGCCGATCTGCGTCTTCCGCAAAGCGACAGCGGCACGCTGACATTCAAAACCTGTGACGAATGCGACTATCAGACGGTTCGCGTTTCTACTGAAACACTTTACGAAATGAATAGCGAGAGAGTCGAGCTGGCGGACTTCCGCAGTGCGATAGCGAAAATCAGCAACCGGCAGAGTATCGCAGTGACCGTACTGCATCATCTCGAGTCGGACACCATAAAAGCGGTACGCGTGGCGCTTTGATGCTGCCTTCGCACGAAATTTTCAGGGGAAGAACATGAGCGTGCAGTTGCGTAGAAACACATGGACCGGTGTAAGCCTGCTTTTCACTCTGGCCATCGGTGCGCCGGTCCTCGCCGACGATACCGAGCTCTTGCTGATGCCGCCGGATATCGACAGCAAGCCAAACCTGCTGTTCATTCTCGACACCTCGGGGAGCATGAATGAGGAAATAACGACCCAGGCGCCGTATGACGCCTCCCGAAGCTATGACGGCGATTGTGACGCGAACAGTATTTACTGGACGGATGTGGACAACCCGCCCGATTGCTCCGGTGATTCCACGCAGCTGGTCGACAAGACGGCTTTCGTCTGCGATGCCGCCAGCGGGCAGTTGAAGGGCATCGGCAGCTACTCCGGCACGATGGTGCAATATCGTGAGACGAGCTCGGGAGCATCGCGGTGGCAGGAACTGGAGCCGGGCAATTTTTTAGGCCTCGTTGAATGCAAGTCGGACTCGGGCAAACACGGCGACGGCACGAACAACCGGGTCTATGCCTACAGCGGATCCGACGGCAGCGCGTTTACAAATAACCAGAAATTCGAGCTGGGATGGGGCAGCGCACCCGCGGCGGTTACCTACACCATTTATGACGGAAATTATCTGAACTGGAAGAACTCGCCGGCAACAGTAGAGATGTCCAGGATGAACATCCTCAAAGCCGTTACAACAGCGACGCTGAATTCCATCTCGGACGTCAACGTTGGCGTCATGCGTTTCAATAATGAAAGCGGTGGTACTGTCATCAAGGCCATCAGCGATCTGGAAGCCAACCGGCAGGGCATTCTCGACACCATCAACGGCATGAATGCCGGTGGCTTTACGCCGCTGGCAGAGACGCTTTACGAATCTGCACTGTACTGGCGCGGCGTGAATGCGGACTACGGAGAAAACGTCGATGATCATTCGACCGACGTGGCGGCGCTCGATTCTACAAGTCCCGAGAATTACAAGCAGCCACAGACGAACGTCTGTTCGAAGAACTTTAATATCCTGGTTTCGGACGGCGAACCTACCCGAGATGAGGACACGCCCAACCGCCTGGGGAACTTGCCCGGGTTTCCGCGTGCGAGCTGCAATGGTGACGAGACGCACGGCCGCTGCCTGGACGACGTCGCAGAGTATCTCGCCACAGTCGACATTGACACGGCAATGGACGGGGACCAGTTTGTCACCACTCACACGATCGGCTTCGACATCGACGTGGATCTTCTGCGCGAGTCAGCCGAAATCTCCGGCGGCCGCTATTTTCTGGCGGACGACGTCGAGAGCCTGGCGCTTGCGCTCCTCAACATCATCAGTGAAATCACTGAGCGATCACTATCGTTCAGCGCACCGGCGGTAGCTGTCAACACCTTCAACCGGACGCAGAATCTCAACGACCTTTACATGACGGTATTCTCGTCGCGCACGAACGTGCACTGGCCAGGCAATCTAAAGAAGTACGGGGTCGCCAACGGGGAGATCATCGATGCCAATGGCCTCGGCGCCGTCAATCCTGCGACCGGCTTCTTTTATGAAAGCGCAAAGAGCTTGTGGACCGACGGTGATCCCGACGGCAGCACGGTAACCCGGGGCGGCGCTGCCCACGAGCTTCCTGACCCAGTGGCACGTAATCTCTTCACCAACAACGGCGCCGAGAGCTCCCTGACGGCCGGCCAGAATGCACTGTCCCCTGCCAACGCGGCAGCGTACGCGCCTGCTGACTTCGGTATGACCGGCGCGGCCGGCGAGCCTACGGTCGAGGAAATGATTCGCTGGATGCGTGGCGAAGACATCCGCGATGAAGACTTCGACCCGTCGACTCTTGTCCGAAACGCGATGGGCGATCCCCTGCATTCGCAGCCGGCCGCAGTCGTCTATGGCAACGAAGCCACACCAGACGTCGTCGTCTTTAGCGGAACTAATGACGGTTACCTCCATGCCGTAAACGGCAATACGGGGCAGGAACTGTGGTCTTTCGTTCCCAAGGAGCTTCTGGGCGACATGAACCGCCTTTACTTCGACCCGAAGTCGAACTTCAAGCATTACGGCATCGACGGCAACATCGTTTCGATTCTCAATGACGAGAACGGCAACGGCGAAATCGAGCCGGGCGACGGCGACTTCGTCTACATTATTTTCGGCCTGCGGCGCGGCGGAAACACTTACTATGCGCTCGACGTTACGAACAAAAATGCCCCGGAGCTCTTGTGGCAGGCGGAGTACCCGGAATTCGGCCAGAGCTGGTCGACCCCCGTCATCGCCAAGGTCGATATTGACACGCCCGGCCTGAATGCCGAGAAAGCGGTCGTCATTATCGGCGGCGGATACGATTCTGTGCACGATACGCCCGCGCATCCGGAATCGCCGGACGCGCAAGGCGCCGGCATTCATATGCTGGATCTCGTCAGCGGCGAACGCTTGTGGCATGCCGGCGCGAACGGCGATCTGGACCTCGATGCGATGACGCGGGCGATTCCTACGCAGATTCGGGTCATCGATCTGAACGGCGATGGCCGGGCGGACCGCATGTACGCCTCCGACCTCGGCGGACAGTTGTGGCGTTTCGATATCACGAACGGCAAGACGCCCCCTAATCTCGTCGCCGGCGGCGTTATTGCGCAGCTCGGCGCTGAAGGTGTTGACGGCGCGGGCGATGCCGAAACGCGCCGTTTTTACAACTCGCCCGATGTCGCAATCTTCAGCGACCCGTTCCAGGGAAGACGCTATATTTCGGTCAGTATCGGCAGCGGCTATCGCGCGCATCCGCTCGATAGCACGGCCGCTGACAGGTTCTTCTCCATCAGGGATCCGCATGTATTCACGCGGCTTACTCAAAACGATTACAACCAGTACGACATCATCACGGATACCGATCTGGTTGAAGTCAGCGGGCAGGTAAATGCGGTCGTTGATGCCGAGAGCCGTGGCTGGAAATTCACAATGCCGCAAAACCAGAAAGTCATCGCTAATTCCGCCACCTTCAACGACTCTGTGTTTTTCATCGGCTTCTCGCCGGAGGCGAATCTCTCCGATCCCTGCCAGCCCAGTAACGGCCGGAACTTCCTGTACCAGGTCAGTGTCGTCAACGGCGATCCCGTGGTGAACAACCTCGACAGCCTGGCAGCGGAAGACGCCAACGCCGCCAGAATGACGGAACTGGCACAGGGCGGTATCGCGTCGACGCCCTCCTTCCTGTTTCCCGCCCCAACCGATCCGGACTGCGAAGGCGCAGCCTGCTCGCCGCCGCCCATCGGGTGCGTCGGCGTCGAGTGCTTCTCTCCCGGATTCAAAAACAATCCGGTCAGAACGCTCTGGACCCAGGATGGAATCGAGTAGTGGCTTCCGCTTGCATAAAGCAGATGAGAGGAACGTCGATACCCGGCTGCTTGCGCGGCGTCACGATGATCGAATTGATGATTGTGGTCGTGATCGTCAGCATCCTCGCGGCTGTTGCGTATCCTAACTACCGGCAGTATGTCGAAAGATCGAAACGTAACGAGGCAAAAGCAGCGCTGTTGCAGATTGCGACCAACCAGGAGCGCTTCTACCTGAACAACAATGCCTACACCACCAACATGACCAGCCTCGGGTTTCCCGTCAACAGCAACTACACGACGGACTCGGGAGCTTACGAGGTCAACGTTACCGCGGCGGATGCTTCGGGTTTCACTGCCGAGGCCACCTACCGGGAAGGCGGCAAGGAGGCGGAAAAATGCCTGACTTACGGCATCAACGGGAGCGGCGTAAAAAGTTCGGGCCCCGAGCCGGACTGCTGGACCCGAAGCCGCTGATCCGAAACCTTTTCCCTCGAGTCACTCGGGAGCCGACTCCCCGAGCTTGACCGACTTCTGTCTGCCCGAAAAGAAGAGCGCGTCGACAATCAGCAAGATCGCGCCAACGGTAATGGCCGAATCCGCGACATTGAACGATGGAAAAGGCCAGCCTGCGATCAGCACCTGGATGAAGTCCACGACATAGCCGAAGCGAATCCGATCAATGACATTGCCGATGGCACCGCCAAGAACGAGAGCGAGGCCGGCCGCAAGAACATAATGCCCTTCCCGCCTGATGCGCCATAACCAGGTTGCAATCGCGACACTCACCACCAGCGCCAGCACGGTAAGAAACCAACGCTGCCACCCCGATGCATCGGCCAGAAAACTGAATGCGGCGCCACGGTTGTGCTGATGCGTGATGTTCATGAAGAAGTTGATCGGCACCTTGTCGTAGAGAGGCACCCACTTCAGAACGGCCCACTTGGAGGCCTGGTCAAGAAGCACGACCAGCGCCGAGATGCCGATCCAAATAGCGAAAAGCCGCTGTCCGCCAGACCGATCCGTCGATTGTTGTACTTTTTCTTCCGCCAATGTTCTGCCCCGTTATCCCTGAAATTCAGACGCCCGCCAGACGGGCAAGTCCACCACTGTCGCCGAGTTGCCCCGGCTCAACAGCGGCACTCGAAGCAGCTCAATGCTGCGCCGCAAGAACCTCTTTCGCCCGGGCCGCATCCCGGTGCATTTGCTCGGTCAACTCCTTCGCCCCGGCGAATTTTTCTTCGCTGCGCAGCCGCGCAATGAAATCAACGTGAATGTATTCGCCATAGATGTCGCCGTCAAAGTCAAAGATGTGAACTTCCAGCAGCGGCTTTACGCCCCCGAAGGTCGGCCGCGTACCCACACTCGCCACTGCGTCGAGAGCTGCAGCACCGAGCCCTCGGACCCGGGCAGCGAAAATCCCCATGACCGGCGTCTGCCTGCGCCGCAGATTGACGTTTGCGGTCGGGAATCCGAGCACCCGGCCAAGACGATCGCCGCGGATAACGGTGCCCGACATGCTGTAGTGCCGTCCCAGAAAACGTTTCGCGCGTTCAAGATCTCCCTGCCACAGCGCCGTCCGGATGGCCGTACTGCTCACCCGTTCGCCGTCGACGATGACGCTGGGCACTTGAGTGACGTTAAAGTCCAGCGCCCTCCCCGCCCGCTGCAGCTCCACGATGCTGCCCTCGCCACCTCTGGCAAAGCGAAAATCGTCCCCGATGACCAGGTGACGTACGTTCATGGCGTGGATCAACAGCTGGCGGATGAACGTTGCCGCAGTCATATTTTGCATACGGCCATCGAATCTCGGGCAGAAAAAAATATCCACTCCTGCCTGGGCCAGCGCCTCGAATTTTTCGCGGAAACGCATCAGCCGGGCCGGTGGCCGGGCAGGGGCGAAGAACTCCTTGGGCGTCGGTTCGAAGCTCATCACTACCGATGGCAGACTTTCCGCGGATCCTTTCTCCAGTACCGTCGACAGCAGTTGGCGATGCCCCAGATGGAGGCCATCGTAGGCGCCTATGGTGGCAACGCTGCCCTTTGCCACCCGGTCGAACGGAAAACCGGCGGCCCTGCGAACTAGTTGCACTTCGCTTTAATCCTCATTTGCGAACCTGAATATAACGTCAGAGCTGCTGGCGGAATCCGACAAGGCGCTGATTGTACTGACAGACGGTCTCGCATGCCGCCACGGTAAGCTGCTCAATCCTGCTTCAGGCGGAGGTCGGCAGGTCGAGCACCGGCCACAAGGAGAGCCAGGAAGTAGACCGCCGCACCGGCGGAGATGGTGATCGCAAGCCATAACGACCGACTGGCAAGGCCGCTGGAGAGCCACCAGTCGAGCGGACGCGCGAACTGCACAAGGCAAAACGCCATGGCCCCGTTCGCGACCGCGAAGCGGGCTAGGAGGGGCCGCCAGCCCGCTGTCAGGCCGACCACCCTGTCCCGGCGCAAGCCGCGAAAAAGAAGCCACGCATTCACAATGGCTGCGATCGAAATGGCAAGTGCCAGCCCGGCGTGCGTCCCCGCGTAGCCAATCCGGGTCAGACCCCAGGCGAGCGCCACGCTCAGAACGAAGTTGACCGCCAGCGCGATCAGCCCGACCTTGACCGGCGTTTTTGTGTCCTCACGCGCGAAGTAGGCCGGCGCGAGAACCTTCACCAGCGAGAAGCCGATCAGGCCGAGGGAAAACGCCTGCAGGCTCAGGGCCGTCATTTGCACGTCCATGCTGCTGAACTCGCCGCCATGGAAGATGGTTGCGACAAGTGGCTCCGCCAGCACGACAAGCCCGACTGCCGCCGGCGTTGCGATCAGAAAGACGAGCTTCATGGACCAGTCGACCGTCAGCGAGAATTGCCGCGTCGACGCCGCCGCGTGCTGGCGGGACAGATGCGGCAGGGTGACGGTGGCCAGCGCGATGCCGAACAGCCCGAGCGGAAACTCCATCAGGCGATCGGAGTAGTAGAGAAGACTGATCTTGCCCACGCCCAGCATGGAGGCGATGATGCCGCCGATCAGCACGTTCACCTGCGCCACCGAGGAACCGAAGATCGCCGGGATCATGAGCTTGCCGACCCGCCGCACCCCTTCGTGCCGCGGCCGCCATCGCGGGCGCGGAATGGCATGAATTTTTGCCAGGAACGGGAGTTGAAAGATGAGTTGCGCCACACCCGCGATGAGCACGCCGTAAGCGAGCGCCATACCCGGCTCCGCCAGTCTCGGCGAAAGCCACATAGCGCTCCCGATCAGGGCGACGTTCAGGATGACGGGCGTAAAGGCCGGAGCGGCAAAGCGCCCGTAGGTATTGAGGATGCCGCCCGCGAACGCCGTCAGCGAAACGAAAAACAGGTAGGGGAAGGTGAAGCGAAGCATGGCGGTAGCAAGATCGAACCGGCCATCGTCGCCGACAAAGCCGGGCGCCACCGCCAGTACGAGCAGGGGCGCCGCAACGACCCCGGCAGCCGTGATCAGAAAAAGCACCAGGCCCAGCGTTCCGGCGACGGCGTCCACCAGCACGCGCGACTCCGCGTGGTCGTTCTTCGCCCGGTACTGCGCCATAACCGGCACAAATCCCTGCGAGAAAGCACCTTCGGCGAAGAAGCGCCGCAGCATATTGGGAATGCGGTTCGCGACGATAAATGCGTCCATCACGATCGTGGTGCCGAAATAGCGGGCAAAAACAACGTCGCGGACCAGGCCCAGGATTCTCGAGAGCAGCGTCATCCCGCTGACGACGGAGGTCGAGCGAAGCAATCCGCGGCCGGACATGGGATGAACCAACGGCTTGATCGGCGGCTCGGCGGCGGTCGGCGATATGCCGTCGGTAGAATCGGAATTGGACATTAAAAACGGTCAAAGCACCTGAAGCTGTAGTTTAGCGCGGAATGCAACGGTAAATCAGGTATTTAGCGCCGGAATTGCGGTAAGTCGGGAGGCACTGTAAGGCACCGTCAGCGTTGACAATGAGGGGACTGGACTCAATAATACGCGGCTCTTTTGGCCCGGATTCGTTACGACGACCGGGACATGCCCCAGACGGACGGAATAGAAGCAGTGGCAAATATCAAGTCAGCCAGAAAACGCGCGCGGCAGGCGGAAAAAACGCGGCTCCACAACATGGGCCTGCGTTCGAAAATGCGAACGTTTATCAAGAACGTGATCAAGGAAGTCGAGAAAGGCGACAACGCCGCCGCGACGAAGGCCTACAGCGAGGCCGTGCCGGTCATCGACAGCATGACCAATAAAGGCATCATCAACCGGAACAAGGCAGCCCGGCACAAGTCCCGCCTGAACAAGATGGTGAAGAAGCTCGCCGCCTGACCCCGCAGCCCGCTTCCGGGCTGGCGACAACTCTACTCCTTTTCCTGCCCGGCAGGTGATCCG
>JBBDSK010000046.1:0-10078 GCA_040904985.1 Woeseia sp.
ACGGCGATGTCGACCTCCGCGGCTGAGAAGAACGAGGTCGACTGCACGAGCCGGCGCACAGCCGCCCGGTCGCTCTCCCGGACCGCTTCGCGCCAGCGCATCAGCGGTTTCCGCCGCGGTCGGCGCGCAGCCTGCGGCTCTCGCCCGCTCCTCCCGCACGGTTCTCGGACAAGCTGTCCCACAGGCCGGTAAAGAAATGCCTTGCGTTGACGCCGAGCGCCTGAACCCTGTATCCGCCCTCCTGCACCACCAGTGAGGGCAGTGAGAGGCTGCCGATCATGCGCCCGTTTTCATAGAAGTCACGGGAGAGGAGGCTGAACGAACCGGTGGGGTCGCCTTTCGCTGTATCGAACCCGAGCGCCAGGACCAGAAATTGCGGCCGGAACTTGCGCAGTATCTCCAGCGCCTGCCCGAGCGTCTTGCGGTAACGAACACCATCGACGTTTTCCGGCAACGGCAGGTTCACGTTGTACCCTTTGCCGTCTCCCTCGCCCTTTTCGTCGTCGAAACCGGAAAAATACGGATAGGTGAAACGCGGGTGCCCGTGGATGGAGACCGTCAGCACGTCGCGGCGCTGCCAGAAAATATCCTGGGAGCCGTTGCCGTGATGGTAGTCGATATCGAGGAGGGCAACTCGTCCGTGATCGCTCAGATAGTGCGCCGCCGCCGCGGCAGAATTGAAGTAACAAAAGCCCCCGAATGCAGCGTGCTCCGCGTGGTGGCCCGGCGGGCGAATAAGTGCGTACGCAGCGCGGCTGCCGTCGAGGAGGCATTCGGCGCCGGTCAGCGCGCAGTCCACCGAGCGCAGCGCAGCCTTGTAAGCATTAGCGTTAAGCGGGGTGAAGGTGTCGATGCAATAGTAGCCAGCCCGCAACGGCAGGTCCTTTGGCGGGCGCGCCCGGTTGCGTATCGGGAATACGTAGGGATAGACGGAACTGTCCGCAGAGACGTTGGCGCAGGCGTCGCGCAGAAAACGGACAAATTCCCGGTCATGCACCTTTTCGACGTGCCGGATGCCAAAATGGCGTACTGGAACATCCTCGAATATTTTCGTCTTTCCGAGTTCCTTCAGAATCGAGCGAACGCGAACGGGCGCTTCCACATAGCCGCGATCCGCCACGTGGTGAATCTCATGACGGTCATTCACGATCAGTGCCATCTTGCGCCATCGAGGCCTGCGTTCGGCCGCCGTCGGCGTTTCGGCGGCATAGCGCGGCTCGCGCAGCCGTACCGGATCGTCGCACAGGGAGCGCACTATGCTGTCGATATAGCCCTCGGGCGCGACATCGCCGTACTTGCGCTCGAGAATCGCGCGCACGATCTTCCTGGCCGGGGCCCGCTTCAGCGGCCGGTCGTCCTGCCCCAGGTCGTCGAACAGCAGAAACGGCGGATCCGCATCACCGGGCCGGAACGGAGTCGCATAGGACGTGCCGGCGATCGGCCGCGCGCCGAAGCGCTCGTAAAACCTGAGCCTTGCCGCGTTCTGCCGCCGAATGACGGGGTCGGGAGAAAGCTCCGGCTCATCCGGCAGCGATTCGAAAAAAACGCCCACGACACCAAGCTGCAAGGCCTCCTCCCGAACGCGTTCGTATAGCGCGCCGCCGATACCGCCGCCCGTCTGGCCCCTCGCCGCGGAAACGTAGTCCAGATAGCAAAAGTCGAGCTCCGCATCGTGCAACAAAAGGGCGAACCCCCGAACCGTGGAAGCGCCATTTTCCGCCACCAGCAACATGGAGCGGAACCGGTACTTGAGCGGGTTTGCCAGTCTTGCGGGGAGGGAGGCAATTTCCTTTTCGCTCAGTTCATTGAACTGCACGCGCAGCATCGCCTGGACCTGGCTCAAAAGATGCCGGTTGGCAGGCGTCGTAACATCAAAGATTCTGTGGATTCGGAACAACGTGGCGGTCCCCGCTCATCCGGTGCGGCGCAAGGCCGGGCGGGACCGGATTGCGGCCTGCAAAACCCGCTCGACCACCTGTTCGAAGCGAAGCCCTTCTTCCGCCGCCGCTGCAAAGAATCCTGCGTCACGTGCGAGGCAGGGGTTCGCATTCACCTCCAGCACCCACGGCTTTGCTGCAGCGTCCAGCCGGATGTCCACGCGGGCGTAACCGCGCAGGCCGAAGGAGCTCCAGCATTCTCTTGCCAGCGCCTCCAGCGCCTGCCGCGCGTGGCGATCGATCGTGCCGAACCGTCTCTGCGTCGCGGCAAATTCCGGCGCGCGCTCATCCCATTTCGCCGCGTATCCGACAATTTTCGGCTTCCCCGGCGGGTAATCGACAAAAGCCATCTCGGCAATTGGAAGCACATGCGGCTGCCCGCCCCGTTCCAGCAGCGAGATGTTGAATTCCCGGCCGTCGATGTAGCGTTCGGCGAACCAGGCTCCACCGAGAGTCTGTGCACAACGGGCGATGCGCTGACTTACGGCCTCGACCCCTGCGACAACGGCTCCATCATCGAGTCCCAGCGACGCGTGTTCCCATAGCGACTTTACAATCCACTGCGCATCACGGGCAGATGGCGGTGCGAGACGTTCCTGCCCGTCCAGAGCGAGCCAATCCGGCGTCGCGATGCCGCACGCACGCATCCATTGCTTCGCCAGAATCTTGTGCGAACTGAGGTTGATTGCGGCGCTGCCCGAACCGGTGAACGGAATTGATGCGCTCTCCAGCAAGGCAGGCACAAACCCGATCAGTTCACCGCGACCGTTCAGCCCCTCCACGAGGTTGAAGACACAGTCCGGCCCGGCGCGCTGCAGAGCGGCGAGGCCGGTGCCGAGGTCGAGCCCGATGTCCTGCGTCGAGACGGGACAGCGCAATTGCCGCAAGGCGTCCCCCACCTGGCGCAGCTGAACCAGCGCATCCAGTTCGTCCGGGCGCGCGTGCGCGCCGAGGGCCTCGTGCAGGACGAGAACGCGGGGCGGCGACGTCATCCGGAGATCGTCAGGCTGCCAGCAAATCGGCCCGCGCGCCCGGGCGACAGCGGGCTTTTGCCGAACTCATGATTCCGCCGATGAGGCTCACGTAATCCATGCCGACCATTGACGCCATGATCGGCAGATCGGAATGCCGGGGATGAAGACCCGCAAGCGGATTTGCCTCTATGAAGTTTGCGGTCCCGGCCTCGTCCAGACGCACGTCGATCCGCCCCGCATCGCGACAGCCGAGCGCGCGCCACGCCCTGAGAGCAAGCAACTCGACGCGCCGACACAGCTTGCTGTCATCCAGCAGCCGGTATTCGACCAGCTCTTCGCAATACTCCTTGTTGCGGTACGAGTAAATCTCGGCATCGGCGCCGGGCAGCAGGCCGATTTCGAGCGTCGCCACCGCAGCGGCCTTGCGGCCGGTGCCGAGGATGCCTACCGTGAACTCGCGGCCCGGCAGAAAACGCTCAACCAGAACGGGCTGGCGGTACTTTTTGAGCAACGCCCGGCACAGCTGTTGCAGCTCGTCTGCATTGTTGACCTTGGAGCTGGCGCTGATGCCCTTGCCGGTGCCCTCCGCAACCGGCTTCGCGAAAAGCGGGAACGGCAGCTTGATGTTTTTCGCGGCCGCGGCTTCGCTGACCACAACGAAATCCGGAGTAGCCACACCGGCGGCGCGCAGCACGTCCTTCGTCAGGCCCTTGTGCAGGGCCAGCGAGCATACTAGCGGATCGGAGAAGACGTAGGGTATCTGGTAGGCATCCAGAAGCGCCGGCACCTGGGCTTCACGGCCCCAGCCGTGCATGCCTTCGCAGATGTTGAACACGAGATCCCAGCGGTCGCCGGCGACGAGCCTTTCAGCCAGCTGCTGCAAGTGCCCTATCGGATCGGCTTCATAGCCGAGCGCCGTGAGCGCATCCGCGATGCTTTCGATCGTATCGGCCCGGTCGAATTCGGCCGTGTCGAGGTCGCTGTAGCCGGCATCCCGCCAGACGTCCCGCAGGTCGTAGGTTATGCCGACCCGCATCCGTTGACCGCGCTGCATCACTTGCCCTCCGGTTGCGTAGCAAGCGAAGCGTCGGAATCCGGATAGCGGTAGATTCCGCCGTCGTAACTCCTGAGCAGCAGGTCGCCGCCTTCGTAGCCCGCGACGTAATCCGGCGCAAGCGGCGTCTTCCCGCCGCCGCTGGGCGCATCGACGACGAAGGTTGGTACGGCATAGCCCGTCGTGTGGCCACGCAGGCCGCGGATCAGTTCCACACCCCTGGCTACGGGTGTACGGAAGTGGGCGGAACCCGAGATCGGGTCGCACTGGTACAGGTAATAGGGCCTGACCCGGATCCGCAGCAGCGCGTGCATCAGGTTCTGCAGCGTGGCGATATCGTCGTTGACGCCCTTCAGCAATACGGTCTGGCTGCCGAGCGGAACGCCGGCGTCGGCCAGCCGGCCGCAGGCTTCCGCCACCTCGGGCGTCACTTCCTCCGGATGCGTGAAATGCAGGCTCATCCAGAGCGGGTGATAGCGCTTCAGGATCCGCCTCAGCGATGGCGTGACACGCATGGGCTGTACGATCGGCTGCTTGCTGCCGATGCGAAGAAACTCCACGTGCGGAATTTTGCGCAAGCGTCGCAGAATATATTCGAGGCGGTCGTCGTCCAGACTGAGAGGATCGCCGCCCGAGATCAGCACGTCGCGGACCGCCGGCGTCTGCTCTATGTATGCGAGCGCCCTTTCGATGTCCGATTTCTTCACACTCCTTTCGCCCGCCGAACCGACCATGCGCGCACGTGTGCAATAGCGGCAGTAGACGGAGCAGAAATTGGTCACCAGCAGCAGGACTCGGTCGGGGTAACGATGCACAAGCCCCGGCACGGGACTATGGCTGTCCTCTCCCAACGGATCGTCGTTCTCGCCGCGCGACGCTTCGTATTCCCCCATCACCGGCACGACGGTGCGGCGCAGCCCCTGATTCGCATCGTGACGATCGAGCAGACTCGCATAGAACGGCGTGATACCGACCGGCAGCGAACCGGTGTGCCGCTTTATAGCGTCGACCTCGCCCGAAGACAGTTCCAGCATCCGGCCAAGATCGGCAAGCGTGCGCACGCGGTGGCTGTTCTGCCAGCGCCAGTTGTTCCAGTCTTCGACTGTCGCTTCCGGATAGTATCTTGCAAGAAAGTCGGCCGATCGCTCGGAGACCACGAAGGGCGGACGGCTGCGTCTTCGGTTGGCGTTATGTGTGCGTGTTGCGGGGGAAATCTGGCGGAGGGAAAGAACGGCGGGAACGGTGAAGTGGTTATGGCTACTTCCCGGTTCCGGGGGTTCATCCGCCTGCTGGGCGTTTTTCATCGACAGATCCTCGGCGCGCAGATGGGCGACCTGCAGAGAAAAACCGACCCGGCCCTTCGGGTGGCTCGGGCAAATGCCCGACTTGATTTCCGCGGTAATATATTTGCAGGTGGTCAAATGTCAATCACTTTTTGTGGCCGGGTTCTTGTCCGGCAAAAGACGCCGCAGGCCGTGCCCCGACAACCGGTCCGACGTTCCGGGAGCGGGCAAAAGGCAGCACAAGCGCTGCCGCTTCCGCAATAATTTTTCGGACTCTCGGGCCCGGAGCCATGGACATACGATCGAGCGTCAGCGCTTCCTCTGCCGCTCAGAGATAGGGTGACAGGAGCCGGGCGGCGCCGTCACGCAGGCGGCGGGGGAGGCGGTGCCGGTCAATGTCCGCTCGTCGTATTTCGCGGGACCGGCAAAGGCGGTGGTCGAACCAGCGGCTCATCGATGCGGCGAGGCTCGCGTCGTAGCACTCGAGGTTCAGCTCGAAGTTCAGGCGCAGGCTGCGGGGATCCCAGTTGGTCGACCCGACGAGAAGCCACTGGTCGTCCACGAGCATCAGTTTCGAGTGGTCAAAGGGCGGCGGGGAATGCCATATGCGACAACCCCGTTGCAGAACCTGCCAGTAAATTGTGTGGGAGGCCCACTGCACCAGTTTCAGATTGTTTTTTTCCGGCAGCAGGATATTCACCGCCACACCGCGCAGCGCTGTCGTGTTCAGCGCAGTGATCAGCGAGGCATCGGGCAGGAAGTACGGTGTCACGATCGAGACGGACTCCTTTGCCTGGGCAAGGGCCGCGAGCATCATCAGCTTCAGGACCTCAAAATGCTCGGCCGGGCCGTCCGGGATTGCGCGGGCAATGACCGCGCCCTCGTTGCGGAGCGGGGGGAACCAGTCCTCACCGTCGAGTTTTTCTCCCGTCGTGAATTCCCAGTCATGGACAAAGATATCCATCAGCTGCGCGACCGCCGGGCCCGCAACCCGGAACTGAAGATCGCGAACCGGGTGGCGGCCAGCTGCGGCCAGAACATTACCGGCCCGGATGTTCATGCCACCGGTGAAGGCACTGCTGCCGTCGACGACCAGAAGCTTGCGGTGATTGCGCAAATTGAATGCGACCATGTTCTTCAGCACCGGCATGAAGGCCGCCGCGACAATCCCGGCGGAGCGAAGCCGTTTGGTCATGCTGCGCCAGCTGTAATGCTGGCCGACCGCATCGATCAGCACGCGAACCTCGACGCCTCGACGCTGCGCGGCCGTGAGGGCATCCGCGAACTGCGCTCCCACCGCGTCGTTGTCGAAGATATAGGTGGCAAGAGCGATGCTTACGTTCGCTCCATTGATGGCCTCCAGCATCGCCGGGAAAGCCTCGTCGCCGTTCTCCAGCGGCTCGACCCGGTTGCCGCCACAGAGATCGAAAGGGCCTAGCTGATCGCCGGCGCGTGCCAGAGGAGCAAAACCGGGTGGCAGGCTGAGGGCCGAGGGCGCGCCGCGGCGCGTGGCGGGAAGGCCCTGCCGCAAGGCAGCTGCCCGGCGGCGCACCCTGTTGACGCCCAAAAGCCAGTAAAGGATGGCGCCGGCCAGCGGAACCAGGATGATCAGCCCCACCCAGGCAATGACCGCTCTCGTATCACGCTTGTACAGCAAGGCGTGCGCGGCCGAAAGGCTGGCGAACAGGAGGACCGACAGGGCCAGCAATGTAATCCCGATCTGCTGCACAGGACGAGCTCCGTGGCGGGGTTCAGGCGCGAAGACTGCAGCCGGTAGCGGGCGGCGCAACACACGCCGCTGACAATGATACCTGCGGCGGCGGAAGCGGGCTTTCTCCGGGCGCGACATCTTCGCCCCGGCCGCGGCGAGGCGATTCCTGAAAGCCCTCATCCGCCCGGTCCCCGGGGCGGCCCGGAACCCTCAGGAGACCGCCGGGCGTGTATTCGCAACCGCCGGCGGGGCCGCCGCCGGCGGGCCGGGCGATGTCAACTCAGCTTGCGAGTTCGAGCTGGTAGTACTCCATGAGAATTCGGGCGACCTCGGGCCGGGAAAATTCCGGAGGCGGGGTTATCCCCTGCCCCAGCATTTCGCGAACCTTTGTGCCTGACAACAGCACGTAGTCCTCGGGCTTGTGGTCCGGGGCTTCCCGCATCATCACGACACGCTGCAGTTTTTTCGAGTACGCCGTGTGGTCCGCGGCAAAAATCTCGATCTCGAGCGCGCCCTCGGGAACTCGCTCGACGAAAATCGTCTGCGCATCGAAGGGACCATAGTAATTGCCGACCCCGGCGTGGTCGCGCCCGACGATCAAATGCGTAGCGCCCATATTCTGACGGAAAATTGCGTGCAGGACGGCCTCGCGCGGCCCGGCATAAAGCATGTCGAAGCCGTAGCCTGAAACGGATACCGAGTTCTCCGGAAAGTACAACTCCACCATTTTGCGGATGCAGGCATCGCGGACTGATGCCGGGATGTCGCCCGGTTTCAATTTGCCGAGAAGCATGTGCACAACGATACCGTCGGCGCCGAGACGCTCCATTGCCATGCGGCACAGTTCCTCGTGGGCAAGATGCATCGGGTTTCGCGTCTGGAAGGCCACAACCTTTTTCCACCCGCGTTCGCGAATATCCTCTCGAATCTGGACAGCGGTCCTGAACGTGTCCGGAAATTCGCTTTCGAAATAGCTCAAATTCAGAACCCGGATGTTTCCGGACAGGCAGTAATTGCCAAGTTTCCGGAATTCGGCCGCGCCGGGATGCCCCTCGTCCAGGGTACCGAACACCTGCAATGCGATCCCGTCGATCTGGTCGGGGGTGATTTTTTCGATTTTCTGCACATCCATGACCGCGAGGACCGGTGTACCCGCGACATTGGGGTCACGCAGGGCAATGCGGGTGGCGCCTTCAATCGCGCTGACATCGTCCGTCAGGTTCAGAACCGGAACGGGCCAGAAAAGTCCGTCCGTCGTGTGCATCGTTTCCGCAACGGAAAGCGCGTCGGCGAGATCCATATAGCCGTTCAGGGGCGTGAAGTAACCGCCGCCCAGCATGACTGCATTGGCGGCCGCGGCCGAATTCAGCTTGAGGGAAGGAAGCGACTGCGCCTCCGCCAGAAGCGCCTTGCGCTCGTTCTCATCGGACACGAGAAGAGGATTCAGGGCTTGCGCCCCATGGGGTTTGATCACGTGAGTCTCCTAAACTGCTACGGCTGAGGCGCTGTCGATAGTGTCCTCATCGCGGGTGAAATACCGTTCCCGGATGATTCCGTTTTCGGTCAGGTAATCGATGATTGTTATCACCTCTTCTTCCAGCGTCATCTCGTCCGATTTAAGGTGTATTTCCGGATTTGCCGGCGCCTCGTAGGGATCGTCGATGCCGGTGAAATTCTTGATCTCGCCGGCTCGGGCCTTTTTGTACAGGCCTTTCGGGTCGCGCTGTTCGGCGACGGCAAGAGAGCAGTCGACAAACACCTCGACGAAGTTGAGCCCGGCCGCGTTGTGCAGCTCCCGCACTTCGTCCCGATCCGCCTTGTAGGGGCTGATGAAACTGGAAAGCGAAATCGTGCCGGCGTCGCCGAACAGCTTCGCTACTTCGCCGATGCGGCGGATGTTTTCCTTGCGATCTGCCTCGGAGAAGCCCAGGTTCTTGTTGATGCCAAGGCGCACGTTGTCGCCGTCCAGGCGGTAGGACAGCTTTCCCAGCGAGAACAGGGCTCGCTCGACGGCAACCGCAATGGTGCTCTTGCCGCTGCCGGAGAGTCCCGTGAACCAGATCGTGGCGCCTTTCTGGCGCAGGATTTCATACCGGTCCTCGCGGGACACATCGCCGCTGTGCCAGGTTACGTTTGTCGCTTTTTGTTCCGCCATAGTGGTTTTCCTTTCCGTTTAGTCGTCAATGTTTTTTCGGGGGAGAAGCGGGTTTTTCTTCCCTGTCCCGCTGATGCGTGCGCCGTTCGGAAAAGCCGTGAAGCAGCAGATCCGTCGATTTCTGAATGGTGTCGAAAATATCGAGGTCCGGGTCCCGAACGATAATGTCGCCCCAGGCATTGCATATCCCGATCACCGCAAGCGCCGCAAAATGGCAGTCGATCGAGTCGCGTATTGCTCCTTGCCGGATTCCCTCTTCGAACATCCCTTCGAGCAGCTGCCGGTAGTGGCTGCCAAGCTGTTTCAGTACCTTGCGTTTTTCTTCCGGCAGGTAAAGCCGCTCGTCGTTGTATACCTTCAGCGCCTCGTTCTTCTCCCGGTAGCTGGAAAGATGCGAGGTGAGCGTTGCCATCAGCTTCGCTTCGAACGGCTGTTCGCCGGCTGCAATCTGTTCCATCCGGAGAACGTAATCCTCGATGCCGAAAAGACAGACCTCGCCCAGCGCCTCCTCCTTCGACTTGAAGTAGTAGTAGAGGCTGCCTTGCTTGATACCCATTCGCTCGGCGATGTCCCGGGTGCTGGCGCCGTGAAAGCCCTTTTCCGCAAAAACGGCGGCGGCCGCTTTGATGGCGGCAAGCCTCTGGTGCTGGTATCGGGAGCTGTCGGGCTCGGCTGTCACGGTTGGTCCGGCAAAAAATGAACGACCTGCATTCTATAAGTCTATAGAATGCAGGTCAAGGAGGTTCAAAAAAGACTTTAAGAACAGTTGCGTGTACTTCCTCTTCTACCGTTCAATCTATCGAGACCCTGCCCGGGCCGGTGACAGACGAGGAGCGCCGGGCGCGTTCCGCGGCACGCCTTTAAGGCATAATTAGCGCTTTAATCCGGTGGACGAGCCGGAGTCGTTCCAGCTCGCATTATTCATGAACGCCAGCCAACCGCACTGGCGGAGCCTCGGTTGCGG
>JBBDSK010000047.1:0-9983 GCA_040904985.1 Woeseia sp.
CGGAACCCGCGCCTTCATCCGGTTCGGATCAGCTTTCGCCCAAGCCGGATTTCGCCTGCGCGGCAATCGCCCCGAAAGCATCCGGATCGTGCACTGCGATATCAGCCAGCACCTTTCGGTCGATGTCGATCTCGGCCTTGTGCAGACCATTGATAAGACGGCTGTATGACAGTCCGTGCAACCGTGCAGCTGCATTGATGCGGGTGATCCACAACGCACGAAACTGACGCTTGCGCTGGCGCCGGTCGCGGTACGCATACTGGCCGGCCTTGATGACCGCCTGTTTCGCTACCCGGTAGACTTTGCTGCGAGCACCGTAATAGCCCTTGGCCTTGCCAAGAACCTTCTTGTGGCGCGCCTTGGCGGTAACGCCGCGTTTTACTCTTGCCATTGTCTGCTACTCCTCTTAACTGTAGGGGAGCATGCGGCGCACACTCTTCACGTCGCTGTCTGCTACCTGCTCGGTTGCCCCGAGCTGGCGCTTACGCTTCGATCGCTTCTTCGTAAGAATGTGGTTGAGGTGGGATTGGGCTCGCTTGAAACCGCCCTTTCCCGTCCGGCGGAAGCGCTTTGCGGCGCCCCGGTTGGTCTTCATTTTCGACATTACTGTCTCCAGATTATCTAGCCTGACAACGTGCGAACCATCGCCGCGACAGGCGGGTAATGGATCCGGCGTCCAAAAATGCCGGGTATCCCGTTACTCACTTTTTCTTTGGCGCCATCACCATGACCATTTGCCGCCCTTCCAGTTGCGGCATCTGCTCGACGGTACCAATTTCATCAAGGTCATCCCTGACCCTTGCCAGCAGCTTGACGCCCAGTTCCTGATGCGCCATCTCCCGGCCTCTGAATCTCAAGGTGACTTTCGTCTTGTCACCGCTTTGCAAAAAATCGATCAGCTTCCGTAACTTGATCTTGTAATCGCCCTCGTCCGTCCCCGGCCGGAACTTGATCTCTTTTACGTGCACCTGCTTCTGCTTGCGCTTCGCCGTCTGCGCCTTTTTGTTCAATTCGAACAGGTATTTGCCGAAATCCATCACCCGGCACACAGGCGGATCGGCAGTCGGCGAGACTTCAACGAGATCGAGTCCCTCCTCCCTTGCAATCTCAAGCGCTTCTGCGAGAGACATGACCCCCGCCTGGTCACCGGCGGAGTTGATTACCCTGACCGTGGGCGACTCAATCTCTTCATTGCGCTTGACGCGCTTCGGGGCTGCGATATTCAGATCCTCCTGCTACAAAAAAATAATGTCTCGCCGTGTTGCAGCGGCAACGCTGCCGCGGCCTTAGTACCTGAAAAACCTTGGATTTGTCAAAGCGTCAGATGCGGAAAGCCACGGCCGGCCGGCCCGCACACGTCGCGGGACGCGAATTTTAATGCGGCTTCGATTCAGACACAAGCCCGGAAATACCTGATTTGCAAGCAGGTTCGGCCAGCCCACGCCCCCGCCCCGGCTCTATGCCCGGGTGGCGACTGTTACCGGGTGGTGACTGTTACCGGCCACTGTGAGTGGGGCCTTGGTGGTTTCGAACCACGCTCGCAACTGTGCCGCCCTTTCCCAGGTGATCCGCGGCTATTGTCGGGGTCGTGACCTGACGTGAGACCTCCGGTGTGCCGGGTGTACGACCCGGTGGGGATGGTGGGCGATGGTGGTTTCGAACCACCGACCTCCACGATGTCAACGTGGCGCTCTACCCCTGAGCTAATCGCCCTCCGACAAGCCATGCCGCCCGGCCCGGCCTTCAAATCGGCGGACAAAGATACTCGAAGCTCTCCGACGCGCGCAACTATTCCTCCAGCGGCGGCGGCCCTTCGCGCTAACTTGCCAGCCTGTCCGGAAGCCCGAGTCCCGTCTTGCGAATGCGCTGAATCTCGTCGCGAAGCTTTGCGGCCTCTTCGAATTCGAGATCGCGGGCATGTTGCAGCATTTTCTTTTCGAGTTTCTGCGCCTTGCGCAATAACTGGTCCGGAGTCATCGACTCGTAGGCCGTTGCGTCCTCCGCAATGCGTCGGCGACCGCGGCCGGGCACCGGGTAGGCGGCTTCCATAATGTCGGCAACCTTTTTGACGATGGTCGCGGGCGTAATGCCATATTGCTTGTTGTGCTCGACCTGGCGCTCGCGGCGCCTGTTCGTTTCCTCGATCGCCCGACGCATGGAGCCGGTGACGGAGTCAGCGTAGAGCAGCGCCTTTCCGTTCAAATGCCGCGCAGCCCGCCCGATAGTCTGGATCAGCGATCGGTCCGAACGCAAAAAGCCTTCCTTGTCCGCATCCAGGATTGCAACAAGCGAAACTTCCGGCATATCGAGACCCTCGCGCAGCAGATTGATGCCGACCAGAACGTCAAATGCTCCGAGGCGCAGGTCGCGGATGATCTCGGTGCGCTCCACCGTTCCTATGTCGGAATGCAGGTAGCGCACCCTGATGCCGTGCTCCTGCAGATAGTCCGTCAGATCCTCCGCCATGCGCTTTGTCAGGGTGGTAATCAGAACCCGTTGCTCTACTGCCGTCCTCAGCCGTATTTCCGACAGCACATCGTCTACCTGTGTGCGCGCCGGTCTGACCTCCACCTCCGGGTCGACCAGGCCCGTGGGACGTACGAGTTGCTCCACAACCTTGTCGGAATGTTTTGCCTCATAGTCGCCAGGCGTAGCCGACACGTAGAGCGTCTGCGGCGACAGGCGTTCGAATTCGTCGAATCGAAGCGGCCGATTATCCAGAGCCGACGGCAGGCGGAAACCGTACTCGACCAAGGTCTCCTTACGCGACCGGTCGCCTTTATACATGCCGCCGAGCTGCGGCACCGTCACATGGCTCTCGTCGACGATCAACAAGGCGTTGTCCGGGACGTAATCGAAAAGACACGGCGGCGGCTCGCCTTCGGCACGCCCTGAAAGATAACGCGAGTAGTTTTCAATGCCCTGGCAGTAGCCAAGCTCACGGATCATCTCCATATCAAACAGCGTGCGTTGTTCCAGCCGTTGCGCTTCAAGCAGCTTGTTTGCCTCCCTCAGGTGCTCCAGCCGCTCTCGAAGCTCGACCTTTATCTGGTCTACCGCCTCGAGAAGCCGCTCCCTCGGTGTCACGTAATGGGTCCTCGGGAATACCGTAAGACGCGGCACCCGCTGCAGCACCTCGCCCGTCAACGGATCGAAATACGACAGCGATTCGACCTCGTCGTCGAACAGCTCGATACGGATAGCATCCCGTTCCGACTCCGCCGGAAAAACGTCGATGACGTCGCCCCGGACGCGATAGTTGCCAGGTGAAAGATCCAATTCGTTGCGCTTGTACTGCATTTCCGCGAGTCGCCGCAAAACACTGCGCTGGTCGATACGATCGCCACGCCCCAGATGCAGCACCATGCTGAAGTAGGCCTCCGGGTCGCCCAGCCCGTAGATCGCCGATACCGTTGCTACGATGATTGCGTCCTTCCGCTCGATCAGCGCCTTGGTCGCCGACAGGCGCATCTGCTCGATGTGCTCGTTTATCGAGGCATCTTTCTCGATGTAGGTATCGGAGCTCGGGACATAAGCCTCGGGCTGGTAATAATCATAGTAGGAAACGAAATACTCGACGGCATTGCGTGGAAAATACTCGCGCATCTCGCCGTAAAGCTGCGCCGCGAGCGTCTTGTTCGGCGCCAGGATGATCGCCGGACGCTGGACCTCCTGAATAACACTCGCCACGGTGAAGGTCTTGCCGGAACCGGTCACGCCTAAAAGAGTTTGCCTTGCCAGGCCATCGTTGAGCCCCTCAACAAGGCCGGCAATGGCTTTTTGCTGGTCACCGGCAGGCGCGTACCCGGACACCAGCGTCAGGCGGCCGCGCCCGTCGCCGACCTCCTTCCTCGGAAGATTTGTCAGATTTGCAGATTGACGTACCATTCGTGACGGTTTCATGGAGGCAACAGCGTGAGTGTATCAGTTTCAAAACGCATGGCGCGGGTCAAGCCCTCGCCGACAAATGCCGTCGTTGCGCTTGCCGCCGAACTAAAGGCCGCCGGTCGCAACATCATCAATCTCGGCGCCGGCGAGCCGGATTTTCCAACGCCTGCGCATATTCGTGAGGCTGGTATCTCCGCAATTGAAACGGGCAAGACACGCTACACCCCCATCGACGGTACGATGGAACTGAAACTGGCCATTCAAAAGAAATTCTCGCGCGACAATGCGCTGCATTACGAGCCTGCGGAAATCCTCGTGTCCAGCGGCGCCAAGCAAACCTGTTTCAACGCTTGCCTGGCCAGTCTTGGAGCCGGCGACGAAGCGATTGTCCCCGCACCCTACTGGGTGTCATATCCCGACATGGTAAGACTGGCCGACGCGGAGCCGGTTGTTATCGACACCGATATCGGCAGCGGGTTCAGAATTTCTCCGCAGCAGCTCCGATCGGCAATTACGCCCAGAACACGCCTTCTGTTCCTCAACTCGCCGTCCAACCCGACCGGCGCCTGTTACAGCCGCCGGCAGCTTGCAGAGCTGGGAAAAATACTCGCCGACCATCCGCGGATCGTCATTGCTTCGGACGAGATCTACGAGCACATCTACTGGGCCGATGAACCTTTCGCCAGTTTTGCCGAGGCTTGCCCGCAGCTTTACGAGCGCACCATCACGATCAACGGCGTATCCAAATGCTATGCCATGACCGGCTGGCGCATTGGCTACGCGGGGGGGCCGCGGGCACTCATTGCCGCAATGCACACTTTGCAGAGCCAGAGCACCTCGAACCCCTGCAGCATCTCCCAGGCGGCGGCGGCCGCGGCCATTAATGGCGACCAGACCTGCGTCGCCGATATGACTACCGCCTACCGGGAGCGGCATGACCATATCGTGGCTGCGCTCAACGAGATTCCGGGCTTCGAATGCCGCGCGAGTGAGGGCGCCTTTTACGCGTTTCCACGCATCACCGGCGTCCTCGAGCAGCGCCGGCTGGCAAATGACGCAGAGCTCGTGGCTTTCCTGCTGAACGAGGCCGACGTGGCGACGGTGCCGGGCAGCGCATTCGGAGCGCCTGGCTACATTCGCATTTCCTTTGCCTGCTCTCTCGACACGCTGCGGGAGGCGATTCACAGAATACGCAAAGCACTGTCGTAGCGACACTGCCAGAGACGTAGCCGGGGGCAGCTCCCGGCCCCGGTTCCCTTGACTTGATTTCGAGGCTGGACCAGAATGCCGGCCCTGCCGAGCATTGCGCGGCCAGATTTTGATCCATTCCCCGGTAGCTCAGTTGGTAGAGCGATTGACTGTTAATCAATTGGTCGCTGGTTCGAGTCCGGCCCGGGGAGCCATTTAAAACAATCGGTTAGAGCGTTCTGCCGATTTCCCTCCAAAGCCCCGAGTCCGGCGCCAGTCCGACGAAGGCGCTCTGCCCCCCAGGTTGAGCGGACGCCGGGCCTGTATATGCGCAGTCCCGGACGCCCTGCCACAGCCAAGCTCTCGCGCCTCATGTCGAGCGCTTATTTCTACCCTGCCACGGCCAGCTGCCAGTCAACTCGGCTTCCAGTGAAAAGCTCAGAAACGTACGTATCAGGACGATAATTGCCAACGTCCCAACGGTGTTGAAGGTCAACTCGACCGCCACTGTATGAATGATGTCCGCAGCGACCAAAAACTCCAAACCAAGCAGAATGCCCCGCCCGAGACGCTGACGAACCTTCAGAAAGATAGCCTCCGTTGTCTCCTTCTTCAGCAACTGGATCGCCGCGTACAGTACGGTGTAGACAGCAATCCCTGTGATGATGCTGATTCCGAGCGCTTCCACCAGCGCTGCGCACCACTCTGCTATGAGCTTTATAGCGTCAGACACGTTTCGTCCTCATGTGGGGAGAAAACGCAGGTATGGCACAGGCAGCGCGTGCGCGCCGCGGCAGCGCCGCTGAGCGCCGCTGAGCGCCTCAAGCACGACGTTCCGCTGTTTACCGCCTTTTGGGTCCCCTTGCCAGCCCAAGCGGCCGACCAGGTTCCGGTGGGCCGCTTCAGACGCCCAGGCGCTCAAGATGCTCCCGAAATGCCTGGCCGATCTCGGGATGCGCAAGACCGTAGGCGACGGACGCCTTCAGATATCCCAGCTTGTTACCACAATCAAAGCGTTCCCCGGTGAATGCGTAAGCGTAGACGGGATACTCCTCGAGCATATCGGCAATGGCATCCGTCAGCTGAATTTCGCCCCCTGCACCATGCTTCGTTTTTTCCAGCTTGTCGAAAATCTGCGGCGCAAGCAGATAACGGCCGACGACAGCAAGATTGGACGGGGCATCGGCGGGCTTCGGCTTTTCCACGATCCCTGTGATTCGCTGCGTACTGTCCTGCTGCTTGTCTACCTCGACGATGCCGTAGCTGGACGTTTCCTGCTCGGGCACCGTTTCCACGGCAACGATGCTGCCGCCGTGCCGCTTGTACTCCTCGGCCATCTGGCTAAGGCAACCCGGCTCGGCTGCGATCAGATCGTCAGCCAGGTGCACGAAAAAAGGCTGGTCACCGACGGCGGGCCGGGCGCACAGGACAGCGTGGCCGAGACCGAGCGGCTCACCCTGCCGGATGTAGATACAGGACACGCCAGGCGGAACAATGCCATTGATCGACTGCAGCAGATCTTCCTTCCCGGAGCCGGATAGCGCTTTTTCCAGCTCCGCGTCCGAGTCGAAATGATCCTCGATCGCCCTCTTGGAGCTTCCGGTGATAAACACGAGCTTCGTGGCTCCTGCTGCTATTGCCTCTTCGACGGCGTACTGGATCAACGGCTTGTCGACGACTGGCAGCATTTCTTTGGGGCTGGCTTTGGTCGCCGGCAAAAAACGGGTGCCGCGACCCGCAACGGGGAAAACGGCAGCGCGAATGGGCTGGGTCAACGTGAACCTCCAGGATCGTTCGGACAAGGTTGAATGATAAACAATCCCGTCCGGGCGCGGGAGATTCCGGTCCCGCAGCAGCTGGCACCTTGGCCGCACTGGTCTAAAAGGCTCTGTGCCGGGAACGGCCGGCACAGAACGTTGCTCCATTTGACGTCAACCGCTAATCGGCTGGCTGCGGCTGCAGAAGGATGTTGTTCCGGTTGATTTCAACCGTCCGCTCACCAATTCCCTTGACCAGTATCAGATCGTCCGCCGTGCTGAAGGGCCCGTACGTTTCCCGGTGTTCGACGATGGCCGCCGCCTTGGCCATACCGACGCCCTGCAACTCGGCCGCAAGGGTCGCGGCATCTGCTGAGTTGACATCTACCGGGCCCGCAAAAACAGGACCGGCGCCAAAGAAAACAAAGAAGGACAAGCAGTACTTGAGATTTTTCATTTTACAGCTCCTTAAGAATGTTTCCGTCACGCCACTTCGTCCCCCGCGATCGTCCTGAAAACGAAGCCGGTGACGAGCGGGACCCGAGAGATTAGTTCGGAGCCGTCCCCGCTGCCGGGGGCAAAAATCGCACGTTTATCCTGAAATGGCGTCAGGAAGGCACGCGGCGGCCTTCGATCTCGCTGTCACTCCCGGCCCGCCGCCGGAGCAGCCAAGGACCGCGCTGAAATCGCCAGGGAAGCTCTGCACAAGTGTGCGGAGCTTGCCTGCGGGGCAAGGATGCCCCGCCCGCGGATTATGGGACGAATTTCTGACTCAGGACACTACGGAACGACAGCGCTCCGCTGGAGAAGCGAATCAAACTGCACGCGTGAAGAAGGCCGCTGCGTTTCCCAGTTCTTGCAGCTCGGACACTGCCACAGCAGGCGCTGGCTGGAAAAGCCGCATTCCGTGCATTTATAGCGCGGAGTCGATGCCGCCAGTCGGCTGAGCGCCGAGCGCACCTTGGCCAGCGCAGCGTCACGCGTACTGTCATCGGTGTCGCGAAACCGCTGCAGGTCGATGAACTCGGCCAGCGTGGGTTCGTTCAGCATGTAGTGCTCGACACATATATCGATCACGCCGACGCCGCCAATGTTATTGACGATCGCGGTATACGCGACATCCGTCGTCATGTTGGGATTTCTCTCGAGCATCGCGCGCAGATCACGTTCCAGGTCGTCCATCGAACCTTCGCGGCTGTGGATCTCGACCAGCTTCGGCAGCGCCTCGGTGATCAGGTAGGTGCTCTCGTCTATGATGCGGTGATAAAGACGCAATGCGGTTTTGCTGTCCGCTGTTGCCTGGGCTATCTCCGCTCTTGTCAAAGCGCCGCGAAGCGTTCTCGGACGGCCGCTCTGGGCCTTCTTCACGAACGCCCGCGCGGCGGTATAGTCGTTTTTTGCAGCAGCGTGCTCCGCCAGTTCGCAATAGTAATGCGCAATCTGCAATGCGAGCGACTTGCCGCTCAGAACCTCGAGTTTTTGCCCGGATTCGATGGCCCTTTGCCACTCCCGTTCCTGCTCATAGATGCGGCATAGCTGCTCCAGCGCCTCTACCTGGTAGCGCGAGCCCTGCGACAGCCGAACGAACAGCTTTTCCGCGCGGTCCAGGAGACCTGCCCGTAAATAATCTTTTGCGAGAGAGAAAAGGGCCTGGTCGCGTTGTTCGGCGGCAAGATCGGGTCGGGCGATAATGTTCTGGTGAATGCGAATGGCCCGGTCTACCTCGCCGCGACGACGGAAGAGGCTGCCGAGCGCGAAGTGCGTCTCGATTGTCTTGTCGTCCACCCGGACCATCTTCAGAAAATGCTCCAGCGCCTGGTCCGTTTGCTCATTGAGCAGAAAATTGAGTCCCTTGAGGTAATCGATGTTGAGCGGCGGCGGCGCACCCTCCCGCTCGTCTCTTTCACCGAAACGCCCCAGAGCCCATCCCGCTGCCACGAGCAGAAGAAAAAGGCCAGCAAGCAGGAAGGTGGATTCAGTCGGCATCGGAAAGCGGAAGGCTTCTCAGGCTGCTTACTTCCACTTCGGAGTCTCGCAACGCCTTGCGCAGGCGACGCCGCTCGCCGATCAGCCGTGCCGCGACGAGAGCCATGCTCACGACACCAAAAAACCAGCCCGCCACGAATGCAAATGTAAACGCGAGCGGAATCGACGACTCGACCGTTCCCAGAGCAAGATCGATTTCGATGGTGCCCGGGTTGAGCCTGGTGAAGACCAGCATCATTCCCAGAATCACCAGTACCAGGAAGATCGCAGCAATTCTTTTGAGCATTCGCCCGCTCCCTTACTGCCGGAACTCAGGTTGCCCGGCTTGACGCGAATATGTTAACCGGGCCGGGTTAAAGCCCCAACCGTCGCGGCCGAAACGTGGACGCAGAATCTTCAGCTCTTGATGGGAAATTCGCGGCTGGCGTTTACTCGTTCCCGCAGGTCTTTGCCTGGCTTGAAATGCGGAACGTACTTGCCGGAAAGCGCTACGGCCTCGCCTGTTTTAGGGTTTCTGCCGATGCGTGGCGGGCGGAAGTGTAGAGAAAAGCTGCCGAAACCGCGGATTTCAATACGCTCTCCGCGCGCGAGCGCATCACTCATCTGATCGAGAAGATGCTTGACAGCCAGTTCAACGTCTTTTGCCGGGAGGTGCTTTTGCTTTCTCGAGATCATTTCTATCAGTTCAGATTTTGTCATAACACGGTTCGCTTGTTGTATCTGAGAGCTGTCTGTGTAACCCGGCGATTCTCAAGGGAATATAGCCCGGACCTGGTGGTCCGGGCCAGTCTTTTTTTTACTGATCGGCCCCACCCGACATCTTTTCTTTCAGCAGTTCGCCCAGTGTCGTTCCGCTCTGCGCAGGACCCGAATCGGATTTGTAACTGCTGAGAGCTTCTGCTTCCTCATGCGCTTCCTTGGCCTTGATGGACAGGGCAACACTGCGGTTCTTCCGATCTACATTGGTGAACTTCGCTTCGACTTCGTCACCGACCTTCAACACGGTTCGGGCGTCGTCGGTCCGTCCGCGGGCGAGTTCTGATGCTCGCAGCGTTCCGGTCACACCGTCGCCGAGATCCACCACGGCACCACGCCCGTCGACCTCGGTAACAATTCCCTTGACGACGGAGTTTTTTGGATGCTCCGCAAGCCAGCCGGAGAACG
>JBBDSK010000048.1:0-9935 GCA_040904985.1 Woeseia sp.
TTGCCAGCCACGAAAGATCGCGCGCGACAATGATCCATTATGGACGACGGGGTACGCTAGCGACGAGCGTCCCCGCGTTTCCGGTATGCTGACATAATGCTGCGCATACTGCCCTTACTGGCCGGGCTGATACCGCTCGTCGCCGTCTCCACCAGTTACTGGATAGCGATCCACACGGCCGGAATTCCATCCTGCAATCCGTTCCTTGACGGCTGCACGTCCGTCAGCGCGACAGGGCGGCACCCCCCGGCAAGCTACCTCTTCAAGGGCACCATGCTGCCGCAGTCCATCATCCTGTGCTGCTACTGGCTGTTCAATGTAGCCTGGCTGAGAGCCACGGCGGTGGCGGCGGGACAATCGCCGCGAGGCGCATCCGTTGTTGGAACCTTCGGGGTTACCGGCTCGCTTTTTCTAATTATCTACGTAACGTTTTTGGGTACCGAGGCACCCTTCTACGAGTTCATGCGGCGCTACGGCGTTTACCTGTACTTCCTGCTGAGCGTGATCGCCCAGATCCTCCTGGCATCCAAAATACTCCCACTCGCGCATCAACTGCGGTTGCCCCGCCTCATCGCGCTGACCCGCCTGCAGTTGCTGCTGGGGTGGTTCCCATTCGCGCTGGGAGCTCTGAACCTGCTGCTTAAGGCGATCCTGGAGGACAGCGGTCCTGCGGAGAATCGTATCGAGTGGATTTTCGCCCTGCAGATGCAGCTCTATTTCCTGGTGACGTTTTTTTCATGGCAGGAAACGCGGTTTCGCATCTCGTTCGCGGCCGAGCCGCTAAAGCCACTTGGCAAAAGTTTTGTAGACGTTTAGCGACCGGTTCTCGATGCCTGGACGTCCTCGTCATCCTCGTCATTGTCGCCTTGGCGGTATTTCAGAACTCCGGAGGCCAGCATGCTGGTCGAGGCCTGCGCCACCGACAGTTCCGTCTCCACCTCACGGAGCCGCAATTCCAGGCGGAGGTTTTCGCTGGCACGGTCGGCCAGCTCGGCACGCAACTCGCGAGTTTTCATGACCGAATCCCTCAGGTCGGCACGAAGCTTCTCGATGGTCCTTGCCTGGCGCACCAGTTCGGTTTCTTTTTCCGTCAGGCCTGCGCGAGTTTCGGTCAGGGAAGTGGTTCCCTCCGTCAGGGCTTTTTTTGCTTTTTCAGTGGCGGTATGCGCGACGCGCACGTCAGCTTCAAGCGAGCGGATGCGTGCATCCCGAGGGTCCGGATTTCCTCTGCTGGCGCGCGATTTGACATACCGCCACAGTGCTCCCGCGATCCACCCCAGCAGAAACGCGGCCACCATGATGGCCATCATCAGCGCTTCGGGTCTCTCCACGTATATTTCAGCACCGCTGGCGACAGGACAACTCGGTAGAGTATGCCCTTATATGGCCGAGGAAAGGACGCGGTTCTCAATCCGGTCTCCCCGGGCACCGGACAGCCTGGAGCAATGACAAAAATCACCGAACTATTCTCTTGCACAAAGAATAGCTTGTGCTACTTATTTAACGTTTGTTCTGGTTCCGGTCAGTTCGTCTCAACGGTGGTATCAGGAAGCTGCGTCGCCGGGCCGTCTCAGTGCCAGCGCGGCAAGGTCCGGAAAATCTGTAAACAGGCCATCAATCCCGAGCGTGACTGCAAACCACTCGACCAGCTCGCCAAACCCGGCAAACCCCGGCGGCAACGCGTCGGCACGAAAGGTATAAGGGTGGACCAGCAGCCCGGCCGCGTGCGCCGCAGATACCAGCCCGCTGGAGACCGCGTGGCCGTCAATATCAGCAAAACCGTAGAGATCCTCGAGCGCAGGGCCGATAGCGTCCGCGTAGGCGGCGACCTGGCGTAACCCATCCGCAGTGGCCAGCTGATCGAAGTCGGCTTCCGTCCCGCGACTGCCGCTGGCGGCGATCAGTTGCACCAGCTTCAGATCGGAACCCAGTTCCTCGCGGATGCGCCGCAACTCGAAAGCGTCAAAGCACTGCAGATAGACCGGATCACCGGATTCGGCGAACCCCTGCCGCTCAAGTTCTCGCAGCACCAGACGCGACAGGTCCGCCCCCTCCTCCCGATGCCATGCGGGCGCCTTGATTTCCGGATAGATCCCCGCCACGCGCCCGGTTGATTGTGCGAGTCCGCGGATCATCTCGATCTCTTCTGCGAGGGTTGTAATGCCGAAGCGGCCCAGTCGGGTGGGAAAGCGGCCCGGAAAAACGGCCGAGCCGTCGGCGTGGCGCCTCTCGTGCACATTAAGCGTCCTCAGCTCGGCAAGATCGAAATCCCGTGCATAAAATCGTCCGTCCTCGCGATGGCGGGACGGGAAGCGCTCAGCAACGTCGGTCACGCGATCGAGATGGATGTCGTGCAGTACGACGAGGCAGTCGTCGCCCGTGGCCACCACGTCCTGCTCAAGAAAGTCGGCCCCCAGGCCGAAGGCCAGCGCTTTTGCGGCAAGGGTATGCTCGGGCAAATACCCGGAGGCGCCCCGGTGGGCAATGACGAGCGGGGGGCGTTTACCGGCCGGCAACGGTGACCTGCGGCGGGAGCGTCACAACGGTAGGCTGCCGGGATAGAAAATCACCATTCGGCTTCACGGAAAATCGACCACGTCCCAGCGGGAGGTGTCCTCCAGGCGCGCCTGCCGGCGCAGTGCGTCTGCCATCTCGCGGGAATTCCATTCGATATGCTCGTTCACGCGGGCGGCAAGCTCCGTCGGCGTTTCCATAATGCTGCCGAACGGCCTTACGGCAATCATCGGAATATCATTGGCCTCCGCGACGTCCATCTGAAATCGGATCAGGTCGGTCTTGTCGATGTAATGGCTCGCAAGCACCACGAGCGCTTCAGCATCCTTTATCTGGGAGATCAGCTCTTCCTTGATCGCGTCCAGCCCGCCGCTGCCGGGAACCTGCTGCGGCTTGCTGCAATTGATGTAGAAAAACCGATCCACCCCTTCGAGAAATTCGAAGAACCTGAGGTAGTCCTCATCTTCGGCGAAGCTATGGGTCACAAACACTTTGACAGGATTGTTCTCGTACATGGTCGTATTCCCCGTGAGCCGAACCGCTCAGAAGCCTCTTTGCCTGCCGTAGTCTAGCGAAAAGCAGGACGAACTGACCAGCGCGACGGGCCCTGGCGGCCACTGAACAAGCCTGAAAAAGACGTAAAAACCCGCTCGCTGTGGCACATTCTCGTTTATGAAAACATATCACCGGCAGACGCCGGCGCGGCTGTACGGTACCCTGCGGCACGCCGGCAGGCGCTTGCCTCAATTACCCGGCCCGGACAGCCCTGACCAGACATGAGACTTCTTCTTTATAACATTCGATATGCCGTCGGCGCTGGCGCCTCGATGCACATGCCGCTTCCTGGCGCAGGCTACCTCCTCGGCAATCAGAGCGTGTTGCCGGAAATAACCACTTTTATTCGGTCCGCGAAGCCTGACATTGTCGGCCTGATCGAGGTAGACACCGGGTCGATACGCAGCCGCCGGGTCAACCAGGCGAAAAAAATCGCCGCGGATCTGGGCCTTAATACATCCTATGAAATCAAGTATGGCGAGCGGTCCATCAACCAGCTTTTGCCCATCATTCGCAAGCAGGGTAATGCTTTTCTCGCGTCGCCGAATATACACGGCGAGACGTTTCACTATTTCGATACCGGAATCAAGAGGCTGATCATCGAGCTGGAACTGGAGCGCTTTGCGGTGTTCCTGGTTCACCTGTCCCTGAAGTACCGCCACCGGCACCTGCAGCTGCGAAAACTGTACGACCTGATCAACGTAACGGAGAAGCCCGTGATCGTCGCAGGTGATTTCAATACCTTCTGGGGCGAGAACGAAATTTACCTTTTCATGCGGGCGGCGGGGCTAAAGAGCGCGAACACACGTCATCTTCCTTCCTACCCAAGCCGGTCGCCGCGAAAGGAACTTGATTTTATCCTGTACCAGGACGGTATCACCGTAACCGGTTTCGACGTGCCAAAAGTACGGCTGTCGGACCATTTGCCGCTTATCTGTGACTTTGAGGTGGACTGAATGACCAGCAATCACTGGCGGAGCGAAACCGACAGCAACGGCATCGTATGGCTTTGTATCGACAAGGCAGACAGCAGCGCCAACGTCCTCTCCGGGCCGGTTCTGCAGGAACTGGACGAAATCATCGAGCCGTACCTGAACGATCCCCCGCGAGGCCTCGTCATTCATTCGGGGAAACAAAACGGCTTCGTAATGGGCGCGGACATCAACGAGTTCACGGAAATCGAGAACACGGAACAAGCCTACGAGCTGATTCGCCTGGGCCAGCAAGTGCTGGACAAGCTGGAATCGCTTCGATGCGCCACCGTGGCCGCCATTAACGGTTTTGCCCTCGGCGGCGGCCTCGAACTCGCCCTGGCCTGCGATTACCGCCTGGTTTTGCAGACCGACAAGCCGATCCTCGGCCTGCCCGAAGTCCAGCTCGGCATACATCCGGGGTTCGGGGGCACAGTCAGGGCCGTGCGAATCTGCGGCGTGCGCAGCGCAATGCAGCTAATGCTGACGGGCAAGCCGCTAACGCCGGCGAAGGCGAGACAACAGAATCTCATCGATCGCATCGTAGCCCCCGACAACTGGCGACAAGCCGCCAGAGAAATGGTGGCCTCTGCGCGTGGACCCGCGCAGGCACCCTTGGCGGAGCGGTTGCTGAACCTGGCGCCGGTGCGCCCCTTCGTCGCTGGCATGTTGAGGCGGCAGGTCGCCGGCCGCGCACGGCCGGATCACTACCCTGCCCCGTACGCAATAATCGACTTGTGGGCACGGCACGGCGCCTCGCCGACCAGCGGCTTCGAGGCCGAAGCACGTTCCATTGCCCGGCTGATGTGCGGCGAGACCTCGCGCAATCTCGTGCGCGTCTTTTTTCTGCAGAATCGACTCAAGTCGCAAGGCAACAAGCCATCCGTCAGACCGCGGCGCCTGCACGTCGTCGGCGCCGGCGTGATGGGCGGCGACATCGCTGCATGGTGCGCCCTCAAGGGCTTCGAGGTCAGCCTCCAGGACCGCGGCGAAGAGTACATCCGTCCGGCCATCGAGCGCGCGGAGAAGCTGTTCAGTAAAAGGATTCGCGACGAAAACGAACGCAAGGCGACCTCCGGCCGCCTCCGTGCCGACGTCGACGGCAGTGGGATCGCGGACGCCGATCTCGTCATCGAGGCCATCTTCGAAGACATGGAGGCAAAAAAGGAGCTGTACGCAACGCTCCAGGCATCGATGAAGCCGGACGCGCTTCTGGCAACCAACACCTCCAGCATCCGCCTGGAGGCGTTGCGCAGCGCGCTGGATCAGCCAGAACGTTTTATCGGCCTGCACTTCTTCAATCCTGTCGCAAAGCTGCCGCTGGTCGAGGTAATCCGCTGTGACGACACGGCGCAGGAGGTTTTGGACACCGCCTTCGGATTCGTCAAGGCCATCGGAAAATACCCGCTGGAATGCAAGAGCTCGCCGGGCTTCCTCGTAAACCGGGTGCTGGGCCCTTATATGGCCGAGGCCATGTACCTTGCGGATGCCGGCGTGCCGCTGCCCGAAATCGACAGCGCCGCCGAGGACTTCGGCATGCCCGTGGGGCCGATCGAACTGCTTGACAGCGTCGGGATCGACGTCGCCTTCAGTGTCTCGAAAGTGCTTGGCGAAGCGTTCGGCAAGCCGCTTCCGCCGCAGCTCGAGCCAATGGTCAGCAAAAAGGAGCTGGGAAGAAAGACCGGAAAAGGCTTTTACTCCTGGGAAGGGGGCAAGCCAATCAAACCCGATGCATCGGGGGAGAAAGGCAACAACGCGCCGGAGGACCTGCAGGACCGACTGATGCTGCCAATGATCAACGAGGCGGTCGCCTGCCTCCGCGAGGGAGTCGTTGCCGATGCCGATTTGCTCGATGCCGGTGTCATTTTCGGTACTGGCTTCGCGCCTTTTCGTGGCGGGCCGCTGAAGTATGCCCGAGACCGGGGCGTCGACGACATAAGAGCTGCACTGGCGCGTCTCGAATCCAGATATGGCGACCGATTCTGCGCGGACGAAGGATGGTCGACTCTGTAAACACGTCACACCGCGGCTTGATAAACTGTGCACCGCTTCACGGTGCCGGACTCCGGCGGTATCGGAAGCCGGCGTGTAGCAGGTAGAATGACGGCTTAGCCACCACCTTGGAAGCGGCATGCCGACCGGCGGCATGTCAGGACCGCTTCGGCTTGCCGACGAGCGTTCCCGCACCGCGGGCCACAGCAATGGATCTGGGCAACAGGATGAAGAATGAAGGACGAGCAGCTGGATATTGAACTGCTCAAGAGCTTTTCACCTCTGGATGGTCTGAAGCGGGACAACCTCGCTGCACTGGCAAGAAAAGTGCAGGTCAGGGAGCTGTCGCCGCAGCAAATCCTGTTCAAGGAAGGAGACACCGAAAAGCGTACCGTGTACGTGGTGTCGGGCTCGCTCGAGCTGATCGATCAGGATCAGGGAAAGGTTCAGGACGTCATCGAGGGCGGCACCGAAAGTGCCAAAAATCCCGTATCGCCGCTGTTCCCGCGGCGATTCAATGCAAAAGCACGGGACCGGGTGCAATACATATCGATCGACAGCGACCTGCTGGATGTCATGCTGACCTGGGACCAGACCGGTTCCTATGAAGTCTCCGAGCTGAAAGGCAGTTCCGACGTCGGCAGCGACGACTGGATGACGATGCTGCTGCAAACGAAAGCATTCCACAAGATTCCGCCTGCGAATATCCAGGCGATTTTCATGCGCATGCAGCAAATCAACTACAAGGCTGGAGACGTCGTGCTCAAGCAGGGTTCCGAGGGCGATTTCTTCTACGTTCTCACTCGCGGAAAATGCCTCGTTACCCGCGAGACGCCGCTAAACAAGGAAGGAATAAAACTGGCCGAACTTTCGGTCGGAGACACCTTTGGCGAAGAAGCGCTCATTTCCGATGCCAAACGCAATGCCACCGTCACCATGATCACGGAAGGCGCCGTCATGCGCCTTGGAAAGGACGACTTCAAGCGACTGCTCAATGAGCCGATGCTGGACTGGGTTAGTATTGCCGAGGCCGAAGAAATCGTTCGCGGCGGAGGCCGCTGGCTCGACGTCAGGCTGCCCAGCGAATTCGAAAACCAGCACTTCGATGGCGCCATCAACATTCCGCTTTACTTCATCCGCCTGAAAATCAATACCCTCGATTCTTCGAAAAAATACGTCGTCTGTTGCGACACGGGCAGGCGAAGTTCGGCCGGTGCCTACATCCTGAGCGAACGGGGTTTCGAGGTTTTCGTTCTCCGCGGCGGCATCAACTCCGGACAGCGCTAGGGATGCGCTACGGAAGCTCTGCACAAAATGTGCGGAGCTTGCCTGCGGGGCAAGGATCCCCGCCGTGACAATCGCGTTAGCGATTGATGATGCGGGAGAAAGGGCGAAGCTTTGCTTTGCCTTTTCGACTCTGCAGAAGTCCAGGATGGACTTGTGCAGTGTCCTGTCCGGTCAGCTCCTGCCGGGGCGGCCCCTGAAAAAGCCTCACATGGTGTGCGTCGGTTTGTCACCGCCCAGTGCGCCGGCAAGGTAATTCTCGATTTTTTTCTGCGTGTTGCCCTGGTCCTGATCGCTGAACTGCACGCCGATGCCGGCCGTTCTCTTGCCCTGCGCGCCCTTGGGGGTCATCCAGATTACGGTACCGGCTACCGGTATCTTCTCTTCCTCCCCCATCAGGTTCAGCAACATGAAAACTTCGTCACCGAGGCGGTAGGAACTGTTGGTCGGAATGAACAGGCCGCCATTAAGGACAAACGGCATATACGCGAGATACAGGGCGCTCTTGTCCTTGATGGTTAATGTTAGAAGCCCTGGTTTTGGCATTACGTTGTCACCTTACCTCCGGAATCGGCAGCACGCCACCCCGGATGAATTTATTGCCGCAGTTTTGCAAGCCTTCCGCCCAGTCAATCAGCAGACTTTCGAGCGCCAGCTGGACACTGAAAGAGCCCGCCGCTTGGCTTCTGAAGCGATTGATCGTGTCTAGATAGCAGAACAGATTTCGTCTGTCTATGCGGTCCAGCACAGATCCCCCGACGCTGCTCCCGGAAGCGGCTCCCCGGTTTCCGCAAGCCTGATGCACGCATCGCTGAATTTCGCGGCCCATCCATGTGAGGACGAACGATGGGTCGTGTTTCGCCCAATTCGCAGCCACCCTCACCGGCGACAGGCGGCCGTCGGCAATCTCCACAAACTCCCTCGCCATGCTGCTCGTAATCTCCAGGCACTCGAGGGCGTCGATAGCCGCCAGAGGGGCATCACCCGCGGCCTGCAAGGCCGCCGACCAATCCGCTCCCGGCTGCAGGCGTTCGAGCCACGGCCGGCTGACACTGGTCGCGGGGATGGCAATATTCAGCCGCTGGCAGCGGCTCAAAATGGTGGCCGGCAAGCCTCCCAGGCGATCGGCGACGAGCACGAGGAGCGCATCACCAGGCGGTTCCTCGAGCGTCTTGAGCAGACTGTTGGCGGCCGCCCCGGTCATCGCATTCGCGGGATCGATCAGGGCGACCTTGGCGGCCCCTTCGTAGCTCGTCAGGCTCAGTTCGGCGACAAGCTCGCGAATCTGGTCGATCAGGATTGCTTTTTTACCCTCCGGCGGGCCGACCCGGTAGAGGTCCGGATGCTGTGGCAGCTCGGGGGGGAACGTCGGTAATTCTGCCGACGGGACGACGCCGAGACGCTCTCTCGCCATCCAGACGGCGGCACTGCGTTTGCCGACGCCCGGAGCCCCGGTCAGAAGCACTGCGTGCGCCGGACGCCCGCGGGCCGCGGCGCCGGACCAGGAAGCGGCCAGCGGCTCAAGCCAGGGAATTTCAGTACTTCCAATCAAAAGGTTATTTCCACTATATAAAGTTATTTCTCGCTCATGAGTCGGCCTACGGCCAGCGAAACCTCCGCCCGAACCTGGTCCAGCGGAGCGCTGGCGTCAACGACCGCGAAGCGCCGCGGCTCGGCTGCGGCCAGTGCCAGGTAGCTTCGGCGCACTCGGTCATGAAATTCGCTTCGCTCGGTCTCCATGCGGTCCGCCTCGCCACGCCTGGCCGCCCTGCCTCTCCCGACCTCCAGCGGCGCATCGAGCAGGATGGTGAGATCCGGGCGCAGATCGCCGTGCACCCATTGCGCAAGCATTTCGATTTTTGCCTTGTCCAGGCCCCGCCCGCCTCCCTGGTACGCAAGCGAGGCATCGGTGAAACGGTCGCAAACAATCCAGGTTCCGGCCTCCAGGGACGGTCGTATGACGTTGCTGACGTGCAGCGATCGCGCCGCGAAAAACAGCAACAGCTCCGCCTCGGCGGGGAGAGGCTCGTCGCCATGTTCCAGGAGCAGCCGCCGGATAAGCTCGGCTGTGGGGGTACCGCCGGGTTCCCGCGTCTGCAAGACGTCATGGCCGCCCTCCCGAATTCGCTCGCAAATAGCGTCGAGATTACTGGACTTACCGACGCCCTCCCCGCCCTCTACAGTGATGAATTTACCGCGCATCGTCGCTTGTTGCGCTGTTACGCCGTGTTCTGCGCAAGCGCTCGAGGTACTCGGCGACGGCGGCATCATGCTCGTCTTTGGTGGCGGAGAACGTATGGCTGCCGTCGCCCAGCCCCGTGGCGACGAAATACAACTCCGGTCCGGGTGCTGGATTGAGCGCAGCGTGGATGGATGCCTTCCCGGGCAACGCGATCGGCGTGGGCGGCAAGCCGGAGCGCGTGTAGGTGTTGTATTCCGTGTGGGCCTGCAAATCCCGGCGCGTCAGGTTGCCGTCGAAATCCGGACCGATGCCGTAAATAACAGTGGGGTCCGTCTGCAGCCGCATCCCTTTCTCCAGTCGCCTGGCAAAGACACCGGCGATTCTGGCGCGTTCATCGTCCCGCGCCGTTTCCCGTTCCACGATGGATGCGAGGATGA
>JBBDSK010000049.1:0-6367 GCA_040904985.1 Woeseia sp.
CCGCACCCGCGCCGCCCGCATCGAGCGCATGCATCGGTGAGCCGTGCGAGACGAACAATGTCGGCAGGCGTGTCATTAACCTTCCGCTTTGCCGGCGAGCAGGCCTTCGTCCTCCAGGGTGGCCTGCACCGCCGGCCGGGCCGCAACGCGCGCCTGAAACTCCTCGAGCGCCGGCCACGGCGAAAGATCGACCTTATGCAGGTTGGTCCAGTTCAGGATGACGAACAGGTACGCGTCCGCGATGGTGAAATCCTTGCCGGTCAGGAACGGCTGCTTGCCGAGTGTTTCCGCGAGCAGTGTGAAGCGGTTGCCCAGCGCCTTGACGGTGCGCTCGCGCACTTCGGCAGGCGTCTCCGGTGACCACAGCGGGCCGAATCCCTTGTGGACTTCCGTGGCGACAAAGCCAAGCGATTCCATCAGCTTCCAGCGTTCGATCGAACCGAACTCGGGCGCGAGCGTGCCGGGCTTCTGATCCGCGATGTATTGCAGGATCACGTGGGCTTCTGAAATCGTGGCGCCGTCGTCAAGCACGAGGAACGGCACATAGCCCTTGGGATTGACGGCGTAATAGTCGGAGCCGTCAGGCAGTTTGTGGGTGGCGAGGTCTACCTTCACCGCCTCGAAGGGCAGGCCGAGTTCGTGCAATGCGATGTGGGGAGCCTGGGAGCAGGCGCCGGGGGTATAGAACAGCTTCATAAAGTGTCTCCTGATGTGCGGTTAGTGGCGCTATGTTGCTCGTCCCCGGTCCGGGGATAAAGGTAGTTATGCTGGAAAGACTGTTGCGCAGAATGCAATAATCGTCAGGTGGATCGATTTCGCGCCATCCAGACCTTCGCCAGGGTCGTAGAGTCCGGCAGCTTCGCTCGCGCAGCCGAGCGGCTCGGCATCTCGACCTCGGCGGTGTCGCGGCAGGTTTCCGACCTCGAGGCGCACCTCGACGCGCGCCTCATCTATCGCACGACGCGCCGGCTCTCACTGACCGAAGCGGGCCAGTCGTTCTACGAACGCAGCGTGCAGTTGCTGGCCGATCTGGAAGAAGCAGAAAGTTCGATGCGCGCCGCTGCGGTCCTGCCGAAAGGCACATTGAAACTCACCTGCGGCGTGACTTTCGGCGAACGCTTCATCGCGCCTGCCATCGGCGACTTCGCCGCGCGGCACCCGCAGCTCGTCTTCGACCTCGATCTTTCCGACCGCCCGATGGATCTCGTGGAGGAAGGCTTCGATCTCGCGATTCGCATCGGTTCGATCTCGCAGCAGGGGCTGGTGTCGCGCCGGCTCGGCCGGACGCAGATCGTCTGTTGCGCGTCACCGGCGTACCTGGCGCGCCACGGCATGCCGCGGGCACCCGAGGACCTTGCGGCGCACCAATGCCTGTCGTATACGCTGATGTCCTTGCCCAACACCTGGCGCTTCGAAAGCCCGAAAGGCGTGAGCTACGACCTGCACATCACGCCGCGGCATCGCGCGAATAGCGGACGCATGCTGACGAAGCTGGCCGCGTCGGACGTTGGCGTCGTCATCGAGCCCGATTTTATCGTGTCACCGGAGGTGAGGTCGGGCGCGCTCGTGCGTATCCTGGCGGAGTATGCTTTGCCGCACCGCCCGCTCGCCGCGGTTTACCCGAGCCGCCGGCACCTGTCGGCCAAGGTGCGCACTTTTGTGGACTTTCTGGCGGAGCGCTTCGTGCGCGAGCAGCCGTGGAAGCTGGATTAGCTCGAGCTGTTTTCGCCAAGGTGGTCTTGCGAACGATACCGAACCACCACGAAAGAACGGCCACACGATAGCTTGGGAAGAATTCCGCCTGTAATGTTCCGAAGGCGGGTGGAAAACGCGGAAAACCCTACTTTAGAACTGTGTGCTTGACGGGGGAGCTTACGTCGGCACCAATTAAAACAGATGATATAGACTCTATCGCCCCAACTAATACTACTGTGTTAGAAATGATGACTCTCCCTGCCGCGTCCGCAACAAGGGCACAAGAGAATCGTTCGGGCGATCGCGCGTGCCAGACGAAACCGGCAAGTGGCAATCGAGGTGGGCTCATGGCGCTGCATCGGCGCGAGCCCCGCGCGGGCGGAAGCCTTCGGGTAAGGCAGGCGTTTTGAATCGAGCGGCGTTTTTTTTACTGTGGGCGAGGCGCTCCAGCATCAAGAAGCCGTAGGCCGCAATGCACAAGCTTGCGTGATGATGAAAGCCACGCCAGTTACGACCTTCGTAGTGGCCAAGCCCGAGCTCCTGCTTGAGCTCCTCATAGTCCCGCTCGATCTGCCAGCGGCTCATCACCGTGTCCGCCATTTCAGGCCACGGCGTGCCCTTAGGTAAATTGCTGAACCAGTAGTGCGCGGGTTCTTCGGCCCCCTTGGCCCACTCGATGATCAGCCATTCCTCGTCGCGCGGCCGGTCGCGGTGCGCGGCGCGTATGCGCACACGGGCAAAGCGCGAACGCAAAGCTCCCGATGCCCCGGCGCGCCAGGTAACGTTGCGCCAGGCCTGCGCCGGCAAGGCGCGGGCCACGTCGGCCACCGCGATCGGTTGATGCGTCTGATCGCGCTTCAGCCGACGCCGCGGCCGACCGCGTCGCGCGGTGGACGCAGGCTGCGCCAGCGGTTGATGCTCACCCCACCACACCGTCGTGCCCGGACGCACGCCCACCGCATACGTCAAGCCATGGCCGGTCAGCCGTTCGCGCCAGGCCGTCTCATCGCCGTAGGCCGCGTCCGCGAGCACCACACCGCGTGGATGTCCCGCCGCCAGCGCCGCCTCGATCTGCGCCATCGCCAGCTCCGGCTTGGTTTTGAACACCGCCTCCTCCGGCACGCCCGTCTTGCGGCGGCGCTCGCCATCGTCCGCCCACTCCCGCGGCAAGTACAAATGATAAGCGACCGGCAGAGAGCCGCGCTCACTTGCCATCGACAGCGACACCGCCACCCGGCAGTTGTCCTGCTTGCCGGTCTGCCCGCAGTACTGGCGAGCGACACCGACCGAGTGTTTGCCCTTCTTCGGAAACCCGGTGTCATCGACGATCCAGCGCAGCGGCTTATCCGCACCGACCAGCTTCGGCAGCACTTGCTCGGCCACCGCCGACAGCATCGCCGCGTCGCTCCACGGCGCGTCCGCCACCAGATGGTGCATCGACTGATGCGCCGAACGCACGTTCTCAGGCTGCACCCGTGCCGCCATCGGCTCCACGCTTTTGCGTTCGCCCGGCAGCATCAATCCCTGGATATACCACCGCGCCGGTTGCTCGCGGTCGGCGTGCAACAACGTGTTCACGATCCCGTCACAGTAGCGCTCGAAGCGCCGCTCCAGACTCAGACCCATGGCTCACCTCATTTAGCACTTGAAGTGATCGCCATAATGCCTTATTTTTTAACACAGTAGTACTAACCAGCTGCTAAAAGTGCAATTCACGCGCCCTGCCCGACGTTCATCATAAGGCCGCCATCCAGTGTGAAGGTTTGACCGGTCGCGTAATCGGCGTCCTCGGACGCGAGATAGACCGCAAGATGAGCGATCTCCCAGGGTTCCGCGGCGCGCTTCCACGGAATGCTCTGCACCTGCTGCTCGAGGACCTTCGGATCGTCCATGGCCTGCTGGTTGAAGGGCGTGAGGACCATGCCGGGAGCGATATTGTTGACGTTGATGCGGTCCGGGGCCAGTTCGAGGGCCAGTGTCCGGGTCAGATTGCGCAGCCCACCTTTGGTGACGTCGTAGCCGGCCGCTCCTGCTCGCGGAATCGTCTGGTGAACGGAAGTGATGTTGATGATTTTGCCTCTTCCGCCTGAAGCGCGCCGTATTCGGATGAATTGCTGGCAGCAATAAAAGGGGCCGTACAGGTTGGTCTTCATTTCGTCGTCCCAATCCTCGATCGGCATGTCCGCCACCTGTTTGCCGGTCGAGTCCCTCCCGGCGTTGTTGACGAGGATGTCGGGAGCGCCGAGCTGGTCTTTCGTCTCCTCGAATAGGCGCTCAACGTCCGCCGGCTTCCGTTGATCAAACTGCAGGACGATGGCGCGACAACCGGCCGCCTCTACCGCCTCACGGGTTCGCTGTGCGCCGTCCTGATCGTGCAGGTAGGTCACGGTTACATTGGCCCCCTCCGCCGCGAACGCTTTCGCTGTGGCCTGCCCGATCCCGGAATCCGAACCCGTCACGATCGCCACCTTGTCTTTGAGCTTGCCCGTCATGGTTCCTCCTTCATATCGTTACCGTTGCTTTCATTCCGAGTCGCCGCCTGGAGATCGACGACCGCGCCGATGAAAGCCGCATGAACGAACGCCTGGGGCAGGTTTCCCAGCATCCCGCCAGTGCGCGGGTCTGCTTCTTCGGCAAACAAGCCGAGATCGTTCGCATAGGCGAGAGCCGCATCCATAATGCGCCTTGCGCGCAAAAGCTCTCCCCGCATGATCCAGTATTGCGCAACCCAGAAGGTACCCGCGAGAAAAGCACCCTCCTGTTTCGAGTCAGCGCATTCGAGACGACGCCAGTAAAGAAGGCCCCGCCACGACCAGTCCTTCTCGAGGGCCGCCATTGTGGCCAGCATTTCCGGCGTATCGGCATCGGTAAAGGCCCACACGGGAAAGAGCGCCGTGGAGACATCGACTTCCTCGCTGCCGGCGTAGACGGCGTACGTGCCAGCGCTGGTGACGCAGCGCGCCGCGATAAAGTCGCGGATCTCGCCCACGATCTTGCGCCAGCGTTGAGCCTGGGCTGGGTCGGAAGTGTAGTCCGCGACCGACGCGAGCGCGCAGGCCGCGATCACTTTGCTGGACGTGTACTGGCGCTTCACCGTCTCCTCCCACAGCCCGTGGTCGGGATCGCGCCAGTGCGCCGCCAGGAATTCTGCAATCTGCTCGACTGTATCCCAGTGCGGCCGTTCCTCGCACTGCTGATAGATCAGCTTCGCCGCCAGCAGGACGTTGCCGAAGGCATCGAGCTGCATCTGCGCTCCCGCGCCGTTTCCGACGCGCACCGGCTTGCTCCCTCGGTATCCCGCCAGCTCCAGAAATTTCTCGCAGGGTGCTGCCTCGCCATCCAAAGTTGTAAAGACGGCGAGGGGGTATTCTTCTGAGCTGCCGCGAGAGGAACAGATGAAGTCGAGATACGCCATTCCCTCCACAAGGTCGCCGCCGAGGCGAACCAGGGCACTTACGATCATGCCGGCATCGCGCAGCCAGACGTAGCGGTAATCCCAGTTCGACGCACCACCCATCACTTCGGGTAATGAGGTGGTCGCGGCGGCTACGATGCCGCCGGTCTCCTCGTGCGTCAGCAGCCGGATAGCGCGCAACGATTCGGCCACCTCGCGCTCGTAGGGACCCGACCAGGAAGCGTGGCTCGAGAGGGAACGCCAGTGCTCGAGGGTCGCGCTCAACCAGCGCTCCACATCGACGTCCTCGGCCTCTGTGAGCGCCGCGTCCGCCAACACTGCCCACCCTTCTTCGCCTTTCCTGAGATCGAATAGAACCGCACCGCCTTCCATTTGAAGAGCATGCGAGGCGTAAAGCCAGTACTCGTCGTCAATTTCGACGGCCCCGCCCGCAGCTCGCAAACGGCACGATCGTTTCCCGTAATCTCCCCGTGGCGTCACAGTGATCCGGCTGTCTGCCGGTGCGGCCGAAAACCGACGGCAAAGGACCCCTCGGGGAACGTCACGACCGACGGACATCCAGTCGGTGATCATCAACTTCCCTGCAGGTGAATCCAGGCAAGTTTCCAGAACAGCACTGTCGCCGACGTAACCTCGAGAACTTCTCCGTGCGTCCGGCAGCTCGACGGTCCAGGAGCCGCCATTTTCGTCTAGCAGGCTCGCGAACAGGCTCGTGCGGTCGAAGCGGCCAGGGCAATACCACAAAATCGAGCCCTCGGGGGACACGACGGCCGCAGTGCGACGATCACCGATCAGCCCCAAGTCACGAATGTCCGGCGCCGGTACCTCCACGCATCGCTTTGCGCGGCGACTCGAGTCCTGGACGGCGGCTGTCAGTTCAGTTGCCATAGGAGAAATGCCAGCAAGAAGCGTACCGTTGTCCTCCCTTGCCGCGCACCTCGAACCGGAGTTGCCGATTCGTTGCACCGCCCCACGATAGATAAACACTCTCTGTGCGTGTTTACCGCGAACGCCGCAATCGCCAATCGCGCCACCACGGTCAGCACGACGCGAAGCTCAGCGTATCGAACGTTCTGTTGGCGAGACGGACCTCCACACTTACCAGTAATCAGAGTTGTGATCCGGCGCTAGAGGCCTGGCTTCGAAATTCGGGTCGCCCAGATGAATTTCTACGGCTGCTTCTGCCCGTTAGCTGTCCCACATATACCCACGGCAGAACGGCTGCTCTCGTTAAAAGCTACGCTACCGCTGAGCCAG
>JBBDSK010000049.1:6467-9897 GCA_040904985.1 Woeseia sp.
TATACCCACGGCAGAACGGCTGCTCTCGTTAAAAGCTACGCTACCGCTGAGCCAGAAGCTGCTCCGAGATCGCTGCACCGACTCGTTCGTTCCACCGGGACGATGCGTACATCCAGGTGTCGGCAACTCCATGGGTGACGATATGGCCGCTGGAGGCGGGGTACTAGATGTAGCCTGAGCCGTTCTCCAAGTCCGACTCGTACAGGACGACGTACGCTGGAGGACTGAAGCCGGTCCCGGGACCGACCCAAAAGCTCAGCCTCCGGCCAGATCGATTACATCTTATTGCGGTCCCTGGGTCAGGATGGTTGTCGCATTCATCGGTGCGAAAGGATTCGGAGCCGGTTCCACCGCTCCGTGTCCTGATCGAAGGGGCTCCCTGCCGAAATCAAGTGGCATAATGGAAGCCGGGCTCAAAAACAAAGCAGGTAAAGCTATGAAGGAAATCTCGATTACCCTTCTCTGCTCAGTGGCAATGTTCTATGCATCTGGCTGCAACGCGGACACTGTTGCTGTCATCGGTACCGGAGATATGGGCGACTCGCTTGGGCCCCGTTTCGCGGAGCTCGGCCACCAGGTGGTTTACGGCTCGCGCAGTCCTGAAAGAGACGAAGTGAAAGCGCTCGTCAAGAAAACGGGGAACAACGCATCGGCGACAACCCAGATGGCGGCGGCGCAGCTTGGCGACATCGTCGTGATGGCGGTGCCCTGGCCGGCGATGGAGATGGTGGCTCAAAGCCTCGGCAATCTGGAGGACAAAATCGTTATCGATGTCTCCATGCCGTTCGAACAAGGCGATGACGGTTATCCCAAACATTTGTTGAAGACGTCCAGCGCAGAAATGATCCAGGGTTGGAACCCCGGTGCTAAAGTCGTGAAAGCATTTGCGACCATGGGCTCGCAGGTCATCGACGAGCCGATGGTCGAGGGGGGAATGGTGACTATTCCCGTAGCATCGGACGACAGGATTGCGAAAGAAAGAGTGGCTGCCATTGTTGCCGGCATGGGACTCGATCCGGTCGATTTTGGCCCGCTTCGTATGGCCAGAGAGATCGAGACAATGCAGTTGATCTACATGATTCCGCTGGTGCAGAACCGCCCGGAGCACTGGGAGTTCTATTTCCGCCGCAGCGATCACTACGGCTGCTACCAGTCAGGGGGAAGTACTTCGGAAGGGCTGGGGCCTGCTTACGATGCAGGCAATCCGGCCGTTTTTCCCCAGACCCGGGAAGCAATAGCGACCTGCCCCGAGTAGAGGTGCATCCGCTGGTCAAAAACCGAAAGGCCAGGTATCGGGCATGCCCTCGAGTTCCGCCGTCTCGAGCGGCTCCACCGCACGCGTTTCGTCGAGCCAGATGGATTCGTCGAATTGCCGCGGCAGGGTCGCTCGGTGGTTATGCGGCTTCGCATCCTGTAGAACTCAGGACACTTTCAGCAAGTTGCATGCCGGGTAGGGCGGGCCATGCGCCGTCCGGGGGCAGCAATTCCTCGCCTGACCGGATCTGGCAGAAGAAGGCGTGTAATGGTTACAAGGTTCAGGTAAGTGTTACTGAACTCTGCTTAAGGCTAATGAGCGCCTCCACGTCTGTGGCGATCTTCATCCCTTCCCGTTTAAGATGGCGCTAACTTGCCATTGCATCGCTTTTAATCGTGGAACCGCAGCCGGAACAATACCCGCAACTTCGCTTCGGCTTTCTGGCGCCGATGCTGTTGCTGTTGCCAATGCTGCTGGCCGGTTGTGAGTTACCCGAAACCTTCCCGGTGGACCCCGAGCGAACGCTGCAGAAAGTCCGCGGCGGAAGCCTTCGCGCGGGCGTGATCCACGCACCCCCGTGGGTAATTGCGGAAGGCGACCCTTCGGGTGTCGAGGCCGATCTCGTTCGCCACCTGGCCCGCGATTTTGCTGCGGATATCGAGTGGGTGCGTGGCGCGCCTGACCAGTTGCTTGTGCTTCTTGAAGAACACGAGCTCGACATTCTTATCGGCGGTTTCGAAAAATCATCGCCCGTGACAAAAAAGGTCGGGAAGACGCGTCCCTATGCCTCGGTCGAGTGGTGGCTTCTCGGGCAAGCGGCGGACGCTGACATTTCCGGAGAGCCTGTGGGGGTCGAGCACGGCAAGGCGGCGGCTCTGGTCAAGGCAGCGCATGCGACGCCGGTGTTCAGAACGAGACCCGGTGCTCCCGCGCTGCAGGTGCTGCCCCGCATGGGTAAAAAAGCGCCGGTGCCGCCGCAGGGAATTCGGGTGCTCGGCAGCAGTCATCACGTTTTGCTTTTGCCTCCTGGAGAGAACGCCTGGGTTGTCGCAGTCGATCGCTCATTGCAGAAAATGCCCGAGAAGGCAGCCGGCGGTAACAGCGCTGAAGGCCCAACTCGATGAACAAGGCGAAGGAGTCCTACGAGTATCCGCTGCGATTACAGCCCTGCGAAGATCGTGCGAAAACGCTCGAATGGCTGTCGATTGTCTTTCTGACGATCACCGCATCCCTCGTCTACCTCGTGATGGGCAATTCGCAGGCAATGAAGGCCGCATTGTTCGAGGACCTGCTGGCGCTGATACCTCCCATAGCCTTTCTTGTCGTCAGCCGCATACGCAGGCGACCGCAAAGTCACGAATATCCCTACGGCTTCCATCGTGCCGTGACCGTAGGCTTTCTGATTTCCGCCTTCGCGCTGACATCCGTGGGTGTGTTTCTTCTGTACGACGGCGCCTCCATTCTCATTCGCCAGGAACGGACGACGATCGGTACTATCGATATGTTCGGGTTTCTGGTCTGGCAGGGATGGATGATGATTGCGGTTATGCTGCTGGCAAGCATACCGCTCGTCTTCATCGGCAGGGCCAAAAAGAAGCCGGCCGCGAAGATCCACGACAAGCTCCTGCACTCGGACGCGGAAATGAACGCGGCAGACTGGAAAACCGGCTTCGCCACGATAGTCGGTATAACCGGTATGGGAGCAGGCTTCTGGTGGGCCGACGCCGCCGCCGCGGTTTTTATCTCGCTGAATATTCTTTACGATGGTGTTCGCAGTTTACGCGATGCCGTCGGTGACATCATGGATCGCCGTCCACGAACCGTGGATCACCTGCACGATATCGGGCTGGTCGAGACAATGGAAGACGCGCTTGGCAAGCTGAAGTGGGTACGGGCGGCAAAGATTCGCCTGCGCGAAAACGGTCACGTTTTTTTTGGTGAGATAGCCATTGAGCCGATCGACGAGGCGGAGCCGCTAAAGCGTATCGAGCATGCAGAGAAGGAGGTTTACGCGCTCGACTGGCGCATCCGCCACGTTGCGGTAACCCTCGTCACAGCCGATGAACTGAATGAGCGGCTTTAGCCGTTCCGCTCGACGCCGCGTAACCCGACTACTGCTTTACCACCGGGATGTTATAGCGCTCTAGCAGCGCGTCAATCCTGGAGGACGTTTCG
>JBBDSK010000050.1:0-9804 GCA_040904985.1 Woeseia sp.
AGCCACGAAAGATCGCGCGCGACAATGATCCATTATTTACGACGGGGTACACTAGTGCGCGCACCGCAGCGCCACAACAAAAGCAAGCCGTGAGGGCGAACCGCCTTCTGCCGCCGCGATTACCCGGACTGCCGCGTTACGTCGACGTACATGGTCAGCGTCTGCCCCGGACGCAGGATTTTGTTCTTGTCGATGGAATTCCAGCGAACGATGTCGGAAACGGTGATGCGGAAGCGGTTTGCGATGAGATAAAGCGAATCGCCGCGTCTTACCGTGTACCGGAGCTTGCGGGTGCGGCTGCGGTCCGACGGTGCAGAACCGGCAACAGCGCCTTTCTTCTTCGACCACACGACCAGCTTCTGGCCGATCGACAGCGTGTCCCGGGGTGCCATGCCGTTCCAGGCGGCAAGCTCCCGCAGGCCGACTCCGTAATGGCGGCTGATGGACCAGAAGCTTTCCCCCGAGCGCACGCGATGCTCCAGGCGCTCCCCGTCCCGCTGGCGATTCCGGGTTTTCGCAAGCCGCGCGTCCGCGCTCTTGCTGTACTCGCCGAGCGGTTTCGCCGCGACCGGAATCGTCAGGTAGGCGCCGGCGCGGATGGTATTGCCCGCGATGCCGTTGGCGCTGCGGATCGCGGGGATCGTGGTGCGGTAGGTCCGGGCGATCTCAGAGATGGTTTCGCCCGGACGAATCTTGTGCCGCTGCCAGCGCAATCGCTCGTTGTCCGGCAGGGCCGCCAGCGCCTCGTTAAAGGCGTCGGAAACCTCCAGCGGCAGGACCAGCCGGTGGGGGCCTGCCGGGTCGGTGGCCCAGTGATTGAAGCCCGAGTTGAAGGCGTAAAGGGTGTCCACGTCGATTCCCGCGAGCTCTGCGGCAAGCGCCAGATCGAGCTGCCCGCCAATATCCGCCTGCGCAAACTGGGGCGCGTCCTCCAGCTTCGGCAGTTCGAGGCCATACAGCTCCGGGTCGCGCACAAGTTCCACGAGTGCCAGCAATTTCGGCACGTAGCTGCTCGTCTCCCGGGGCAGCTTCAGGTTCCAGAAGTCGGTAGGAAGGGATTTGGCCTTATTGCGGCGTACGGCTCGCATCACGTTGCCTTCGCCGGAGTTGTATGACGCGATCGCCAGCAGCCACTCGCCGTCCATCAGCCCATGCAGGTAGGCCAGATAGCTCAGTGCGCCGTCGGTCGAGTCCACGACGTCGCGACGCCCGTCGTACCACCAGTTCTGGCGGATGCCAAAGCGCGTTGCCGTGCCCGGGATGATTTGCCACAGCCCGGCGGCCCGGCCGTGCGAGTAGGCGAAAGGATCGTAGGCGCTCTCGACGATCGGCAGCAGCGCCAGCTCGAGAGGCAGCCCCCGCTTCTCGAGTTCCGCGACGATATAGGGCATGTAGGGCTGCGCGCGGGTGAACACGCGATCGAGATACTCCGGATGCCGCCGGAACCAGTCGAGGTGCATCTGCGTACTGCTGTTGAGCGGCTCGTCCAGGCTGAAGCCCTTGCGCAGCCTTGCGAGCAGGTCGCCGGAGGACGTCTCGGCCGCCGGGGGCGAGATGGCCCGATAACCTTCCAGTTCCAGCCACAGCATCGGCTGTTCGCTGCCCTCGCTCCGGCTGCCGGCCGCGTGAGCAACGCTCAGTGCGGACAGGCTGTCCCCCAGCGCAGCCTGCGGCGGCGTCAGCAGAACTGAAAAAGCGAAAACGCAGCAGAAGCTGAATGTGCGGTTATTGTTCCTTCGGCGCATGCCGCTATCGTACGCAGCCAACCTCCCGCTGCAAGCACCAATGTCACATTCAGATCCAGAAACCGGGACATCCACCGTTCCCGAATCGGGACATCCACCGTGCAGCCGCGCACGATCAGCCGCGATCTCCCACCCGGACCTTTTTTCGAGGCGGGAGAACGGTGGATGTCCCCATTTTTCTTCTTCTGGAGCGAGAACGGTGGATGTCCCGATTTTTGCTCCTGGAGCGATAACGGTGGATGTCCCGATTTTGATTCGGTGGATGTCCCCATTTTTTTTGCCCATTTTTTCGGAATTTGGGTAAGCTGAGGGCATGGTCCGTAGCCGCTCCAGCCAGTCGTTTGAAGCCGTGCATCGCTGGCTCGAGTCCCCTCTGGGCTACGCGCTGCAGCAGCTCGAGGCGCGCATCATCGAGGAGGCTTTTGACGGCATATTCGGCGTGCAATGCCTGCAGCTCGGTTTGTGGGGCGAGCCGAGGGCCTTTCTCAAGTACACGCGCACCCAGCGCAGCACAAGCCTCGCTGACCCGGACAACGTGGTCGGCGAGATCCAACCGGACGTTTACGGCCAGCTGCATCTCCTGCCGGTCGCCACCGATTCGATCGACGCCGTCATCCTGCCGCACACGCTCGAATTCAGCGATCGGCCGCACGCGTTACTGCGCGAAGTAGATCGCGTTCTGCGCTCCGACGGGTATGTCGTGATTCTCGGCTTCAAGCCGGGCGGCCTTTGGGGGCTGCGGCGCCTGATCCCCGGCGCGGGATTGCCGCCCGCCGCCGAACACCTGATCTCGGACCGCCAGCTGACGGATTGGCTGCAATTGCTGGACCTGCGCATCCACCAGTCCGTGCGGTATTTTTTTCGCTGGCCCTTCTCCGGCAGCCGCGCGCTGAGCTCGCCGGTATGGGACCGCCGCGGACGCCGCTGGTGGCCGGAACTCGCCGCCTGCTATATGCTCAAGGCCCAGAAACGGGTGCTGACACTGACGCCGCTCAAGAAGCCCTGGCTCGCGAGACCGAAAGTTGTGGGTGGCCTGGTAAAACCCACCACCCGGGTAATTCACATACATTTTGACCGCAAGAGTTGATATCTACACCGACGGCGCCTGCAGGGGGAATCCCGGTCCGGGAGGCTGGGGGGCTGTACTGGTAGCGGGGGAACATCGCAAAACGCTTTACGGGGGCGAGGCGCACACCACCAACAATCGCATGGAACTGACGGCGGCAATCGAGGCATTGCGCGCCCTGAAGGGCCGCCAATCGGTGGTGCTGCACACCGATTCGAAATACGTGATGGACGGCATCAGCTCCTGGCTGCCGGGCTGGAAGAAGCGCGGGTGGAAGACCGCCGCTAAAAAGCCGGTGCGAAACCAGGACCTGTGGATGGCACTCGACGACATGGCGGCAAAACACGACGTGACGTGGAAGTGGGTGAAGGGGCATTCGGGTCACGCCGGCAACGACGAAGCCGACGCGCTGGCCAACCGGGGAATCGACGAGCGGTAAGGGGCAAGCGCTAAGGGGACCTTATGGTCTCGCCGTTCAACGACCGGTCGAACGGCCATTTCGGCCCCCATACGCTGATATACCCGCAGGTCGTCTTGAAATGCGGCCGGGCCCTGTTGCCCGTTGACCCAAAAACGAACATAAAGAAAAGGCACAAGCCGGAAAATGCGACAAATCGTACTCGATACCGAAACAACCGGCCTCTCGCCGCAGCAAGGCCACAGAATCATCGAAATCGGCTGCATCGAACTCATCAACCGCCGCCCCAGCGGGCGCGAATACCACCGCTATCTCAATCCCGAGCGGGCGATAGACGAGGGTGCCGAGCGCGTCCATGGCATCTCGCTGGCCGACCTTCACGGACAGCCGCGCTTTGCCGACATCGCCGACGAGCTGCTCGAGTTCATCCGCGGCGCCGAGCTGGTCATTCATAACGCCGATTTCGACGTCGGCTTTCTCGAGCACGAACTGAAGCTGATGAAGCATCTTCAGCCGCTCATCAGCGAGCACGCGCGCGTGCTGGACACGCTGACCCTTGCCCGCGGCATCCATCCCGGACAGCGCAACAGCCTCGACGCCCTGTGCAAGCGCTACGCAGTGGACAGCTCCAGGCGCGACGTGCATGGCGCGCTGATCGACGCCGAATTGCTGGCCAACGTTTACCTCGCGATGACCGGCGGCCAGACGGCGCTGCTGCTGGAGCAGGAGGAGGCGGCGGCGCAGCTGGCAGCCGGCAGCCCCGGCCGCGTCCGTCGCGACGATCTCCATCTGGTGGTGATCCGCGCAAGCCAGGAAGAGGAGGCCGCGCACCAGGCGTTTCTCGATCGAATCGAGGAGGCGGGCGACTGCCTGTGGCGAAAGCAGGCCGCGGCGCGGCGTCGATCTGCCGCTCCGGCGGTATCCTGACCCCTGATACATTCTGCAAAGCCGTTCCGGAAACCGCCGCTAATGTGTGATAAACAGACGCCACTTTCCCGTTAGGTGCTTTTTATGACGTTCGATATCAACCAGATTCGTATTGGCGTGGTGGGGCTGGGCTACGTCGGTCTGCCGCTTGCCGCCGAATTCGGCCGCAAATACCCGACCGTCGGCTTCGACATCAAGCAACGGCGCGTGGCCGAACTCGAACACGGCAAGGACGTGACGCGGGAGATGTCCCCGGGGGAACTGAAGGAAGCGCTGAAGCTGACGTTCTCCTCCGACCCCGAGGCGCTCGCCGCCTGCAACTTCTATGTCGTGACCGTGCCGACGCCGATCGGTGACGGTAACCTGCCGCTTCTGACACCGCTCAGGAGCGCGAGCATTACGATCGGCAAGGTGCTGAAACGCGGCGACGTGGTCGTGTACGAGTCCACCGTCTATCCCGGCGCCACTGAAGAATTCTGCACCCCGTTCCTGGAACAGGAATCGGGACTGAAAATGAATGAGGACTTTTACGTCGGCTACAGCCCCGAGCGTATCAACCCCGGCGACAAGGAACACCGGCTGCCCAGCATCCTGAAAGTGACCTCCGGCTCGACACCCGAGGTCGCCGAGTACATCGACTCCGTCTACCGCAGCATCATTTCGGCCGGTACCTACAAGGCGTCGAGCATCAAGGTCGCGGAAGCGGCCAAGGTGATCGAGAACACCCAGCGCGACGTCAACATCGCGCTCATCAACGAACTCGCCATGATCTTCGAGCGGGTGGGCATCGACACGGAGGAGGTGCTGGAAGCCGCCGGCACCAAATGGAATTTTCTGCCGTTTCGCCCCGGTCTCGTGGGCGGGCACTGCATCGGCATCGACCCTTACTATCTGACCTACAAGGCGCAACAACTCGGCTATAACCCCGAGATGATCCTGGCCGGCCGGCGCATCAACGACAACATGTCGATCTACATCGCCACGCGCATCATCAAGCTGATGCTGTCAAAAGGGCTGCAGCCGCTGAATGCGCGAGTGCTGGTTCTCGGGCTGACTTTCAAGGAAAATTGCCCGGACGTGCGGAACACCAAAGTGGTCGATATCGTCAAGGAACTGGCGTCCTACGGTACCTCGGTCGACGTGCACGATCCGTGGGTGGATCCTGCCGAGGCGAAAGCGGAATACGGCATCGACCTCGTTCTCGAGCCGGAGAAGGAATGCTATGACGTGGTCGTGGTGGCCGTAGCGCATAATGAGTTCAAAGCGATGGGCATGGAAGGCATCCGCGCGTATGGCAACGGCAATTCGGTCGTCTACGACGTGAAGTACCTGTTGCCCAGCGGTCAATCCGACGACCGGCTCTAGTGTACCAATCGCGCGGGCCGCTCGATCCGACACGGGAAAGGGAATGAAAGTACTGGTAACAGGGGCGGCGGGTTTCGTCGGCAGTTTCACGGCGCTGCGGCTTCTCGAGCGCGGCGACACGGTCGTGGGCCTCGACAACTTCAACGACTATTACGACGTGCGCCTGAAAGAGGCGCGCGCCGCCATGCTGGAACCGTTCGACAATTTTCGCATGGTCCGGCTGAATCTCGCCGACCGCGAGGGCATGCAGAGCCTGTTCGAGGCCGAGAGGTTCGACAAGGTCGTGCACCTGGCCGCGCAGGCCGGCGTGCGCTATTCCATCGAGAACCCGCACGCCTACATCGACAGCAACATCGTCGGCACGCTGCACGTGCTGGAAGGCTGCCGGCATAACGGCGTCGAGCACCTCGTGTACGCGTCATCGAGCTCGGTCTACGGCGCGAATACGGCGATGCCGTTTTCCATCCACCAGAACGTGGACCATCCGCTGGCACTTTACGGCGCGACCAAAAAGGCCAACGAATTGATGGCGCACACCTATTCGAACCTTTACAGACTGCCGACGACCGGCCTCCGGTTTTTTACCGTCTACGGTCCCTTTGGCCGGCCCGACATGGCCCTGTTCATGTTCACCCGCAACATCCTGGAAGGCAAACCGATCGACGTGTTCAACTACGGCAATCACCGGCGCGACTTCACCTACATCGACGACATCGTGGAGGGCGTCCTGCGCACGCTCGACCACACGGCACAGCCGAACGAGGCATGGGATCCGACCAACCCGGACCCCGGCACCAGCAGCGCGCCCTACCGGCTCTACAACATCGGCAACCAGCAGCCCGTGGAACTTCTGCGTTACATCGAAGTGATCGAGGAGTGCGTCGGGAAAAAGGCGCAGAAAAACATGCTGCCGCTGCAGCCCGGCGACGTGCCCGATACCTATGCGGACGCCGAGGACCTCGTGCAGGACGTGGGCTACAAGCCGGATACGCCCATCGAATGGGGTGTAAAGAAATTCGTCGACTGGTACATTGACTACTACCGCATAGACTTAAAGCAGAGCGCGTAAGGCGCCGCTGCGCTCTCACTGTCCGGACGAGCGATGCCGAACAACAAACAAGCCGGGCAGTTCAGCACCGGTTATCCCACCGACCTGCCTTCGTGGCAGGCGCTGCGCGCGCATTTCCGCGGCGATATGAAGTCTCGATCCCTGCCGGGATTGTTTGCCGGGGACAAAAAGCGCTTCGAACGCTACACGCTGCAAAGCGGCGACCTCTTTCTCGATTACTCCAGGAATTTTCTCAACGCGACGACGAAAAAACTGCTGCTGAGACTGGCCCGGGAAGCGGGGGTCGCCAGGGCGACGGAGGCGATGTTTGCAGGCGAGCGCATCAACTCAACGGAGGACCGTCCGGCCCTTCACGTCGCCCTGCGGGCCAAGATCTCTGACCGTGTCGCCCACGAACTGCCCGGCATTGCGGAGGTCTGGCGCACTCTGACGAAAATGGAACAGTTCGTCGCCGCCGTGCATTCCGGAGAAATTCGCGGGCACACGGGAGAGCGCCTGACCAACATCGTCAACATCGGCATCGGCGGGTCGGATCTCGGCGCAGTGATGGCGGCCCGCGCGCTGCGGGAGTACTGGCAGCCGGACATGCGCTTTCACAGCGTGTCGAACATCGACGGCACCCAGCTGGCGGACCTGAAAAAGTCGCTGGACCCGAAGACGACCCTGTTCGTGGTCTGCTCCAAGACTTTCACCACACTGGAAACGCTCACCAACGCCAACGCGGCCCGCGAGTGGCTCGTCGGGAGCCTGGGTCCGGATGCCGTCACGCGGCATTTTGCCGCGGCCTCCACGAATCACGAGGCGATGGACGACTTCGGCATCAACAAGGACTTTCGCTTTGCCTTCTGGGACTGGGTGGGCGGGCGCTATTCGGTCTGGTCGGCGGTGGGGCTGTCGCTGGCGCTGGTGATCGGCATGGAGCACTTCCAGGCGATGCTGGGAGGCGCGCGGCGCATGGACCAGCACTTCCGCCACGCGGCGCCGGCGGAAAACATGCCGGTGCTGCTGGCGCTCATCGCCGTCTGGAACAACAACTTCCTGGGCGCCGAAAGCCAGGCCATTCTGCCCTACGACAATCGCCTCGATCGCTTTCCGGCCTTCCTGCAGCAGTTGCAGATGGAGAGCAACGGCAAAAGCGTGCGCCGTGACGGCAAGAACGTAAAGGTGAAGACGGGAATGATCGTCTGGGGCGAGGCGGGCTCCAACGCGCAACATTCGTTCTATCAGTTGCTGCACCAGGGGACGCGACTGGTACCCGCCGATTTCATTCTGCCGGTCCGGTCTTCCGGCGCCAGCCAGGCCCAACAGGACCTCGCCATCGCCAATTGCCTGGCCCAGAGCGAGGCTCTGATGGAGGGCTACCCGCTGGAGCGGGCGATCGAGGATCTGAAAACCGCCGGCCACTCGGCGGCCGAGGCGAGGGCGCTGGCGCCGCACAAGACCCACCCCGGCAGTCGACCGAGCAATACGCTGATGTTCGGGACGCTGTCGCCGGAAGTGCTGGGCCAGCTGATCGCGCTTTACGAGCACAAGGTCTTCGTCGAGGGCGTGGTGTGGGGCATCAACTCCTTTGACCAGTGGGGCGTGGAGCTGGGCAAAAAGCTCGCCACGGGGCTTACCGGAGCCGTGGAGGACGCGAAGCGCGACCCCGGTGACAATCAGTCGACGACGGGCCTGCTGAACCAGGCCAGGGCCTGGCGTTAGTCGGTCTCTGCGGCTTTTCCGCAACAGCAAAATCCGGCCCCGGCCTGTACAGTTCAACCCTCGTGTGACACAGTTACACGCGAGACGGAGCGCCTGTTCCTCTCCTACAGCACGGTCCCGTGCAAAGGCCCTTCCCCGGCGCCTTGTCCCCTTTAACTTACGGTATCTCCAATGACAACAAACCCGAGTTCCCATTGCTATGCCCGTAAAATCGCCGCCTGCCTGGCCTTCGGCGGCCTGCTGATGACGCTGCAGGCGCCGGAAAACGCGGCCGCCCAGGAATGGCGGCTGGAGCCGGAGGTGCGATTGGGCGTGGAATACGACGACAACGCGCGTCTGCGCAGCGACGAGACTGAGCAGGTCGAAATCGAGGGCTTCATCGTCGAGGGCAGCGCCGGCATTGCCTACCTGACACCGCGCACCACCTTCAGGGTGATTCCCAGGGCGCGTTCGCGGGTGTACGACGAGGCGATCGACGTGGATTCCAATGACCAGTTTCTCGAGGTCGACTGGACACACGAGACGCTGAAGGGCCGGTTCTCCATAAACAGCGACTACAGCCGCGAGGCGGCGCGCACGGCCGAACGCGCCGATGCCGACGTCGATGAGGACGATCCCGAGGAGATCCCGACCGACAACACCGGCATTGTCTTCAGCAACGAACGCCGCGACCGCCTGCGCATTTCACCGCAATGGCGGCAGGAATTGACCGAGCGACTGTATCTGGACACCAGGTACGTTTATACGGATACGTCCTACGATGAGGATGCGTTCGGGCCGCTCCGGGACTATACCGACCATCGAATAACGGCCGGGCTGGGGAACCAGTTTTCCGAGCGCACACGGGGCTATGTCAGCGGAACCGCCCGCCGCTTCGACAGCGACCGCGGCAACGATGTTGACGGTGTCGGCGTCAGTGCCGGAGTCGAGACGGACCTGTCGCAGACGACTCGCTTTCAGATAGAAGCCGGCGTTGAAAACACGGATCGGTCGGAGGGGGGTTCCGATTCAAACGTGGTCGGCAACGTCAGCGTCCTGCGCAGACTGGAGACCGTGAGACTTCTGGCGCAGTACCGGCGCAACATCAGCGCGGGCGGGGCCGGACGGGTGACAGCCCGCGACTCCCTGGCTCTGAGCGCCAATAAACAGTTTTCCGAGCGAATGTCCGCGGGCCTCGGCATTCGCGCCTACCAGACCGACGGCCTCGGTGACGAGGCGGTCACCTTTCAGGAGCGGGATTACGCCGAGCTGCACGCGGAATTTTCCTACGCCCTGACGCGCACGATGCTGGTCGAAGCCGACTACCGGCATGCGAGGCTCGACCGTACCGGCATGGAAGGACGGGCCGACGGCAACAGCATTATCCTCTGGCTGGTGTACCGGCCGACGCCGATCGTCACCTCGCGCTAAGCGGCGCGCGGCCCCCCTGGCCGCATTATTCACGAACGCCAGCCAACCGCACTGGCGGCGCCTCGGTTGCGGGGAAGGCCTTGCAGGAGCGTGCGAGACA
>JBBDSK010000051.1:0-9787 GCA_040904985.1 Woeseia sp.
CGACCTGGTCGGAAAGTCGTGCGGACGGTGTAATGCTTTTCTGGGCTCTGGCCATATTTAATGTGAGTTAGAAGCTCTTATCTATAGTGCCATGATTCTAAGGTAGTTTAGAAGCCTGATGCCAGCATCTTACCGGACGGGAACCTGGATAGCCGGCGCCGAGCGCCACTTTGCCCGGCGGGCTCCTTTTGCCTACACTCGCCGCTCGGTACCCGCAGCCTGGCGACGCAGCAGCTCCGCCTCGACAGGCCCTTGATACAACGGGACGCGGGGCGCATATCCCATGGCAGGACCCTTGTGGTCAGCTCCCCGGGCAAATTGAAGGCGAAGTATACATGAGCAAATCCAGGCATTGCCGGGTTCTGATCCTCGGTTCCGGACCCGCAGGCTACACGGCGGCGGTCTATGCCGCGAGAGCGAATCTGCATCCGGTCATGGTGACCGGCATTGAACAAGGCGGTCAGTTGATGACGACGACCGATGTCGACAACTGGCCGGGGGATGTCGAGGGTCTGCAGGGTCCGGAACTGATGGAGCGCATGTTGCGGCATGCGAAGCGCTTCGGCACGGATATCGTGAACGACCACGTCAGCAAGGTCGACCTGTCACGGCGGCCGTTCCTGCTGGAAGGGGATTACGCCAGCTACAGCTGCGATGCGCTCATTATCTCAACCGGAGCGACCGCAATGTACCTGGGCCTGCCCTCGGAAGAAGCTTACAAGGGCCGTGGCGTGTCGGCTTGCGCGACCTGCGACGGGTTTTTTTATCGCGGTCAGGACGTTGCTGTAGTAGGCGGCGGGAACACCGCGGTGGAGGAAGCGCTATACCTCAGCAACATTGCCGCCAGGGTGACTCTGGTCCATCGGCGCGATGCGCTGCGGGCGGAAAAGATTTTGCAGGATCGCCTTTTCCAGAAAGTGAAAGAGGGCAAGGTCGAAATCCTGTGGGATCATGTTGTTGACGAGGTTCTGGGCGATGACGCCGGCGTTACCGGACTGAAGCTCAAGAGCACAGCAAGTGCCGCCGCTACCTCGCAACTGGACGCCACCGGCGTTTTTATCGCGATCGGACACAGCCCGAACACCGGGCTTTTCAAGAATCAACTGGAGATGCGCAACGGTTACATTGTGGTCCGGTCCGGCCTGGCGGGCGATGCCACAGCCACCAGCGTTCCCGGAGTTTTTGCGGCAGGCGACGTCGCCGACCAGGTCTACCGGCAGGCGGTCACATCGGCAGGCGCCGGCTGCATGGCTGCACTGGATGCCGAGAAGTACCTGGAGGCGCTGGGGGCCGACGATACCAGGGCAAGCGTAAACGCAAGCGCGCTGCAGCGGTCGGCGGACGACGCCGCGGCCTGAGCCGGTGCCGGAGCATTCTGCCAGTGGTCCATACCAAGGTAGACGTCGCAGGTGGCATCGCGAACATCGACGCAGATGCCTGGAACAGCCTCGCCGGTAGCTCGGCTCCGTTCCTCAAACACGCGTTTTTGCTCGCGGCCGAGAGCAGCGGTTGCGTTTCTGCCGCCACAGGCTGGTCGCCACGGCATCTCACTCTTGCCGACGGCCGGGGCTGCCTGCGGGCCGCGATGCCGCTCTACGAGAAAACCCACTCCTGGGGCGAGTTCGTGTTCGACTGGGCCTGGGCGTCTGCCTACCACCGGGCCGGCGTTCCCTACTATCCGAAGCTCGTTTCGGCCGCTCCTTTCACGCCGGCATCCAGCAGGCGGCTGCTGCTGGCGGACGAGGACGACACAGAAGCGGCTTCCCTGCTGGTCAAGGCCGCTTTGCAACTGGCAAAAAATACCGGCTGCTCGTCGCTGCACGTACAGTTCCCCAACGGGCGCGAACTCGATGTGCTGCGAGCGGCCGGCCTGAAGCTGCGCAAGGATTGCCAGTTCCACTGGCACAACAGGCAATACCGCTCATTCGACGAATTCCTGTCGACCTTCAGCTCGGCAAAGCGAAAGAAGGCCCGCCGCGACCGCCGCCGGGTGCGTGAACAGGGAATCGAATTCCGCTGGCTCAAAGGCGATCAGACGAACCCCGAGCTCTGGAAAGAGGTTTGTGCGCTGATCAGCTCAACCTTTCTCATGCGCGGATCGATGCCTTACTACGATTACAATTTTTTCACGACGCTGGCCCGGACACTGCCGGAGGACATTCTGGTCATACCGGCTGAGCTGGACGGCACAATCGTGGCCGCCGCGGTCTTCTACGAAGGCGCCGATACGCTGTATGGGCGCTACTGGGGCAGCAACGCGGACTACAATGCGCTCCATTTCGAAACCTGTTATTACCAGGGCATCGACTACTGCATCGAAAAAGGCCTCGCGACTTTCGAACCGGGTACGCAGGGCGAGCACAAGATCAGCCGCGGCTTTGTGCCGGTAGACACCTGGTCCGCGCACTGGCTTGCGCAGCCGAACTTTTTCTCTGCCGTGGGGCAATACCTCGAGGAAGAACAGCGCCACGTCGACGAGTATATGAGCGCCCTAGGGCAACACAGCCCGTATCGGGATACTTCCGGCGATGACGACCAGGGCAGCAGCGCTGCAGGCGACCGCTTCCGCGGAGCTAGCTCCGGTACCGGCCAGCGGCAGGCCTCACCGAAGCCGTTGCGGTGACGCGGCCGCAAATCACGTGGATCAGCGCAGACGATCCACCTGATGCATTCCCGGGGATCGGTTACGCACTGCGGTCGCCCAACGGCCTTCTGGCGGCAGGCGGAGACCTTGCGCCGGAGAGGTTGCTCTACGCGTACGCGCAGGGAATTTTCCCGTGGTTCGAAGACGGACAGCCAATCCTCTGGTGGTCTCCGGACCCGCGTTGCGTGCTCCACCCGCCTGAATTTCATGTTTCGCGGCGTTTCCGCCGCAGTCTGCGCAACTCCTCTTTCCGTATCAGCTTCAACGAGGCCTTCGATCACGTCATTAGTGCCTGCGGCGGCGAGCGGGATGAGCGCTTCGGCACCTGGATCACCTCCGGCATGGTGGAGGCGTACAGCAGGCTGCATCAACTCGGCTGGGCGCACTCGGTCGAGGTATGGCTGTCGGACAAACTGGTGGGCGGAGCTTACGGGATTGCCATCGGCCGGGCGTTTTTCGGCGAATCCATGTTCAGTCGCGAAACGAACGCCTCGAAAGTGGCGTTGCTTGCGCTCTGCCGTGAACTGGAAAGCCGGCGGATCGAAATTCTCGACTGCCAGGTCCCCTCGCCCCATCTACTGTCGCTCGGTGCCGCGCTGATGCCGCGCTCGACCTTCGGAGACTTGATCAGAAGGGCTTGCGCGGCCCCGACGAAGATCGATGACTGGCCGCGGGCGCCCCTTTACAGCCCGCAGCTGGTAGACAGGAATTGAGTCGCGGCCGGCGCGCAATTGCAATGCCGTCCCCGTTTCTGCACAATTCGCCAGCTCAAATCAGTGAGATCAGATCAATTGGCGAAAGAAGAAGCCCTACAGATGGAAGGCGTGGTCACCGAGACCCTGCCGAACACGACGTTTCGAGTCGAACTCGAGAATGGCCACGTCGTGACCGCGCATATCTCGGGGAAGATGCGCAAGAACTACATCCGCATTCTCACGGGTGACAGCGTCACCGTGGAACTGACACCCTACGATCTCAGTAAGGGACGCATCGTCTACCGCGGGCGCTGACGACCCCGGTGAACAATCATATCGGCCTGCATATCCGCCGCCTTCGTCCTCGCAGCCTTACGCTGCCTTTGCAAGCAAACCCGGCTCCGTAGCGCTATTCGCCCGGCATATGCGCCAGTTCCTTCCGCGTCGGCTCGGCCTTCAACTGGAGCTCGCCATTTTCGCCGACGCCAACCCGCACGTGCCCTCCCTCCGATAAACTGCCAAACAGCAGCTCCTCGGCCAGCGGTCGTTTGATGTGCTCCTGGATGACACGAGCCATCGGCCGCGCACCCATCCTGGGATCGTAACCGCGCTCGGCAATCCACTTGCGCGCAGCATCGTCCAGTTCGAGCGTGACGTGATTCGAACTCAGCTTCGCTTCCAGCTCGACCACCAGCTTGTCCACGACCCGCATCACTGAATGCTCATCGAGCGATGCGAACTGAATGATGGCATCGAGCCTGTTGCGAAACTCCGGCGTAAAAGACTTCTTGATGATCTCCATGCCATCGCTGCTGTGGTCCTGATGGGTAAAGCCGATGGAAGGGCGGCTCATCTCCTGAGCACCCGCGTTGGTAGTCATCACTATGACGACATTGCGGAAATCCGCCTTGCGGCCGTTGTTATCGGTCAGCGTGCCGTGGTCCATGACCTGCAGCAAGAGATTGAATACCTCCGGATGCGCCTTCTCGACTTCATCGAGCAGCACAACCGCGTGAGGATTCTTGGTGACGGCTTCCGTCAGGAGCCCTCCCTGGTCGTACCCCACGTAACCCGGCGGTGCGCCGATCAGGCGGGAGACCGTATGCCGCTCCATGTATTCGGACATGTCGAAACGAATGAGTTCGACACCCATGATCAGCGCCAGTTGCCGCGTGACCTCTGTCTTGCCGACTCCGGTAGGTCCTGCAAAAAGAAATGAGCCGATCGGCTTCGTATCCTCGGTCAGCCCCGACCGCGACATCTTGATCGCGGAACTCAGCGCCTCGATTGCGCGATCCTGGCCGAAAATGGTCAGCTTCAGATTTCGTTCCAGTGTTCGCAGAACGTCCTTGTCGGATGCAGAGACACTTTTTGGCGGAATTCGCGCCATCTTCGCAACGATGTTCTCGATCATTGTCACCGTTACCGTGTCCTTGCGCTGTGCCATGGGCTGCAGGCGCGAGTTGGCGCCGGCCTCGTCGATCACGTCGATAGCCTTGTCCGGCAGCCGGCGGTCATTAATGTGCTTCGCCGCCAGCTCCGCGGCTGCCTGCAGCGCTTCCGGCTCATAAGTAACACCGTGGTGCTCCTCAAAACGCGTCTTCAGCCCGCGCAGTATCTCCACGGTTTCCTGGAGGCTCGGCTCCGCCACGTCGATCTTCTGGAAGCGCCGCGCGAGCGCATGGTCCTTTTCGAAGACGCCGCGATATTCGGTATACGTCGTCGAGCCTATGCAACGGATTTCCCCGTTTGCCAGTACCGGCTTGATCAGGTTCGATGCATCCATGACTCCGCCCGATGCCGCGCCGGCACCGATGACGGTATGTATCTCGTCGATGAACAGAATGGCACCGGGATCTTCACGTATTTCAGCAATAACTGCTTTCAGTCTCTTTTCGAAATCTCCTCGGTACTTGGTGCCCGCGATGAGCGTACCCATGTCAAGTGCGTATATCGTGCTTTCCCGCAGGACTTCAGGCACACGCTCCTCGACAATCATGCGCGCCAACCCCTCCGCGAGGGCTGTCTTGCCAACTCCGGCTTCACCGACGTAGAGAGGATTGTTCTTGCGGCGGCGGCACAGTATCTGCACGGTCCGCTCGATCTCCAGGTCGCGCCCGATCAGAGGATCGATCTTGCCGTCGATCGCACGCTGGTTGAGATTTGTCGCATACTGCTGCAGGGCTCGCGGGTCCTGGTCGCCGTCGCTGTCGAGAGAAGACTCCTGCTCCTCTTCCGTACCCTCGCCGCGCACCTGCGGCATGCCATGCGAAATGTAATTCACCACATCCAGCCGCGTGATGTCCTGCAGGCTCAGAAAGTAAACGGCCTGGCTCTGTTTTTCACTGAAGATCGCCACGAGCACATTGCTTCCCGTAACCTCTTTCTTGCCGCTTGACTGAACATGGAAAACGGCGCGCTGAAGAACGCGCTGGAAGCCGAGCGTCGGCTGCACGTCGCCTTCTTCCTCCAACGGCATCAATGGCGTTGCTTCGTCGATGAATTCCGAAAGCTGTCGTCTCAATTGCCCGATATTCGAGTTACAGGCTTTGAGAATTTCGTGCACTTTCGGGATGTCAAGAAGCGCCAGAAGCAGATGCTCGACCGTCATGAATTCATGACGCCGATCTCTGGCATTCTGAAACGCTTCATTCAGACAGAATTCGAGTTCGCTGCTCAACATAGGTCCATACTCGGTTCGTTCAATTTTACCTCAATGCCGGATCGCTGCTCAGGATTCTTCCATCGTACACAACAACGGATGCTGCTGCTGTTGTGCGAATTTCGTCACCTGGGCGACCTTGGTTTCCGCGATTTCGCAGCTGTAGACACCGCAAATACCTTTTCCTTTCGTATGTACCTCAAGCATGACACGTGTAGCCCGGGAACGTTCCATACCGAATACCGTCTCAAGGACCTCCACGACGAATTCCATAGGCGTATAGTCGTCGTTGACAAGGATGACCCTGTAAAGGGGCGGACGCTTGACCTTGGGGAGCGCTTCTTCGACAGCCACGTCATGGCCGTGGGTGCCGGGAGAGGACGTTTTTCGTTCAGACATAACTCGGGCAATGGTTTCTGGATACAGGAATCATTATATATGGCCGGGTTTTGCTGTTCTCCAGTGCGCGGCGCAGAAATCGGCGAATCCGCGGCCGGCCGCCGCACCGGACCATTAGATTATTTGTTAAATAAGGGGGATAGATATTTGCTGTGCAAGGGTTTTTTCAGCGGCACAGGCTTGTCTGCCAGGGTGCGGAAACCGTATCATCCGGAGGCGGCGCCGAGGCGAAGTTTAGCAGGGAAAGAATGCGCAGCGGTTTTTGCCCGGACGGCTGAGAAAGCGAGGCGCTAGTCCAGAAATGACAACTGCAAAATGGACAGATTTCAACACCCTGGACCGGCAGCGCGCGCTTGCCGCCCTACGCCGCTCCGCGCCGACCTGGGTCGCGATGATTCTGGTCATCGCCATTGGCTGGCAGCTTGCGCGGATCCTGTGGCTGCTGGTTCCGGCATCGCCGCTTGGCGACCCGGTCGAAGCCATTCCGGCGCCGGCTGTTGCGGCCGGGCGGTCGCAAAACGAGCCGGACGTAGGAACGATTGCCGGGACCCACATCTTCGGGGAAGCGAGCCGGGAAGCCGCCCCTCCTCCGCCGGAAACTCATCAGGACGTTGCCGAAACGAGGCTGAATCTTTCGCTCAAGGGCACGATTGCCGGGGACGACCCGACAACGTCCATTGCGATCATCTCCGACACCGGAAACGGGGAAAAGGTGTACAGCGTCCGCGACACGATCGTCGCCGGCACCACACTGCACGCTGTCTATGCGGACCGGGTGATCCTCAATCGCGGTGGCGCGCTGGAAGCGCTGAAGCTACCGAAAGAGTTCCCGGCGGGTTCGCAACCCGTGCGCCGCGCCACTCCGGCTGCCACGCGCGCCTCCAGCGCCAACCCGAGTATTCAGGAAGTCGTGGCCGAGAATGTGACGAAACTCGCTGATGTCATCAGGCCGACACCGTACTTTGTAGCCGGACAACAACAAGGATATCGCGTCTACCCGGGACGCGATCGCAAGCAGTTCGCTGCACTCGGGCTGCGGCCGGGGGATCTGATCAAGGACATCGACGGTGCGGCGCTCACCGATCCGCAGCAGGCCATGGAGATTTTCCAGAGCCTTGGCAGCTCGGATGAGGTGTCCGTTACGGTCGAGCGCAACGGTCAGCCAGAGGTGCTGGTGCTGAGCACCGGTCAGCTCAGCCTCGACAACGACCAGTAGCTGCTGTCAGTAAGCACCCATATCAAAGTCCATCCAGCCAAACGACCAGTAGTGAGCAATTTGAAAATAATAAAATCTCCACTCGTCATCGAAGCCCAACGGAATTGCCCGGCGCCCTCGTTCGCTGATCGCCCGCTCCTGCGTGCCGCAACCCTTTTTCTGCTGGTACTGCTGGCTATACCCGTCGCTTTTGCGCAGCAGTCGACCATTACGCCGAATTACAAGGATGCCGACATCCGGCAAATAATCGAGGCTGTCGGTGCCGTGACCGGAAAGAACTTCATCCTCGATCCGCGCGTCAACGCGAAAGTGACCATGCTCTCGTCCACGCCGATGTCGCCGGACGCGTTCTATTCCGCATTCCTTTCCATTCTGGAGGTGCACGGATACGTCGCGATAACCACGGGCGACGTGGTCAAAATCATCCCTGACGCGAGCGCACGCCAGTATCCGGCCGGGCTCGGCACCGGCGGTATGGCCAGCGACGACCTCGTGACGCAGGTTCTGGAGGTGCACAACGTCGGTGCAGCCCAGCTGGTGCCCATTCTTCGCCCGCTGATTCCCCAATACGGGCATCTCGCGGCACATCAGGGCTCCAACATGCTGATCATCTCCGACCGGGCAGCGAACGTCGAGCGGATGGTGAACATCATCCGGCGCATTGACCAGTCGAGCGACGACGATATCGAGGTGGTGCCCCTGCAGAATGCATCGGCCGGAGAAGTTGTACGCGTACTGACGGCTTTGACGCAAACACCGAGACCGGACGGTGCACCGGTGGCGATAAGCCTCGTTGCCGACTCGCGAACCAACAGTGTGCTGATAGGCGGCGACAAGACGGAGAGGCTGCGGCTGCGGGCGCTGGTGGCCCATCTCGACACGCCGCTGGAGGACGGCGGCGATACGCAGGTGCGGTATCTTCGCTACGCAGACGCGGAAGAACTGTCGGCGAAATTGCAGCAGCATTTCGCCCAGCAATCGGCGGCAGCGGCAGGGCCGAACGGCGCTGCTCCGGCGCCCGCGAGCCAGCAAGGTATTCAGGTATGGTCGGATCCGCAGACGAACGCGATCATCGTCAATGCACCGCCCAAAATGATGCGCTCCCTCATGACGATCGTGGACAAACTCGATATTCGCCGCGACCAGGTGCTGGTAGAAGCCATCATTGTCGAGGTGACGAACGACCGCACCTCGGAGCTCGGCGTCACCTGGGCCGTGGACGGCAGCAATGACAACAACGCTATCGCCCTGACCAATTTCCCCTCCGGCGGGCCCGGTATCGTGCAACTGGGCGCCGCACTCGGCGGCGGCAACGGCGCAAACCCGGCCAACTTCATCGGCGACGGCATCACCTTCGGCGTCGGGCGTATCAGCGAGTCGGGCACCAGCTTTGCCGCCATCCTGCGGGCACTGCAAGGGGACGCCAACACGAACATCATCTCCACTCCCAGCATCGTCACAACGGACAACGAGGAAGCCAGCCTCAATGTCGGTCAGGAAGTGCCGTTTCTCACTGGCTCGTTCGCCCAGACCGGCACCGGCACCGGTGCACCGGTCAATCCTTTCCAGACAATTCAGCGGGAACAGGTTGGCGTCAAACTGGTCATAACGCCACAAATCAGCGAAGGCGATGCTCTCATTCTCAAGATTTCCCAGGAAATTTCGAGTATTGCGCAATCATCGGCCGGCGCGGTCGATCTCATTACCAACCAGCGCACGATCGAGACGACCGTCATCGTGGAAGATGGGGACATCCTGGTACTGGGCGGGCTGCTGGAGGACACTCTGCGGGAAAGTGACCAGCGTGTTCCGATTCTTGGCAGCGTTCCGATCGTGGGCAATCTCTTTCGCAGCCGTTCGACAGACATGGTCAAGACGAACCTGATGGTGTTTATCCGTCCGCGCATCCTCAGGGACAGCCGGCAGTCGGCGCTGGAGACCGGCTCCAAGTACAACTACATCAGGGATATGCAACAGCAGGACCGCGACGGACGACTGGGCGAGGTCCCCCTCATGCCGCGTACCGAACGCCCGATCCTGCCTCCGATCGACGAATACCGGAACAACAAGCCCGTCATACCGAATCCTGACGATGCCGACGATGCCGGATAACTTCCGCCACTCTTCAGAAATCATGGCAAGACCGACCGACGAAATCATGCTCGAACTCG
>JBBDSK010000052.1:0-9760 GCA_040904985.1 Woeseia sp.
TTCGCGCCAGCGGTCAACCGACGGCTTTCGGATAAGCGCCGAGGACGCGAAAAAGCGAGCTGATTTCCTTGAGGTCGCGCAGCGCGTCGGACAAGGGAGCCTGTTTCGCATGCCCGTCAAGATCGAGAAAGAACACGTAATCCCAGTTCTTCCTCCGCGACGGCCGCGATTCGATGCGAGTCATGTTGACGCCGTGCAGCGCAAAAGGTTGCAGCAGAGCATGCAGAACACCGGCGCCTCCGGCCGTGCCTGCTGTCGACACCAGAACAGTGGTCTTGTCGTCGCCGCTTGCTGCGAGCAGTTCTCTGCCGATAACGAGGAACCGCGTTGCGTTGTCTGCCCGGTCCTCGACGTTCCGGACGAGATACTCCAGCCCGTAAACCTCGGCCGCCGCATCGCCGCCAAGCGCCGCCGTGCCTTCCTCATCGCGAGCTCGACGCGCGCCGACCGCGTTGCTGCTCACGCCGATGAGGTCGACGTGGGGCAAGTACTCGCGCAGCCAGCCACGGCACTGGGCCAGCGCCTGCTCGTGGGCGCACACGCGCTGAATCTTCTCCAGCGAGTTCATGCGGCCCAGCAAATGCTGCTCGATGCCAAGTTCGATCTCACCGCCAATCTTGAGCGGCGAGGTCAGAAACATGTCCAGCGTATTGTTGACGGTGCCTTCCGTCGAATTTTCGATCGGAACGACGCCGAAATCCGCGGCACCGCTCTCTACTTCGTGAAAAACCTCGTCGATCGTTGCGAAAGGCAGCGCCCGAACCGAATGGCCGAAGTGCTTGTAAACAGCAGCCTGGGTAAATGTGCCTTCGGGGCCGAGAAAGCCCACTTTAAGCGGCTCCTGCTGCGCGAGGCAAGCGGACATTATTTCGCGAAAAAGACGCAGCATTTCTTCATCGCGCAAGGGGCCGTCGTTGCGCTCCCGTACCGCTCTTAGCACTGCCGCTTCGCGTTCGGGCCGGTAGTAGTCGATCGCGGCGGCCAGCTTTCCCTTCGTTACTCCAACCTGCTGTGCGTAGGTTGCCCGTTCATTGAGCAAGGCTTGTATTTGCGCATCGACTTCATCGATGCGTTTCCGCATTGCAGCCAGGCTGGCGTCGTCGCGCTTGTCGGAAGGACTGGACATCTGCTGTACGTTATCCTGATGTGCTCATTGGCGATGCCGATTAATCGGGATCACTCAGAGTATCAGGCTTGCCGAGGTCGCGGAATGCCAGCACGCCCTTGATCTGCCGAAGCGATTGGCCGGTCTCGGCAGGTATCGGGCCGTCGAGGTCAACGATTGTGTAGGCGACGTCCCCGAGCGACTTGTTCAACAGGTCCTCGATATTGAGCCCGGCCTTCGCGAGGCAGGTCGAGATCTGCCCGACCATGTTCGGCACGTTCGCATTTGCGACGGTAATTCTATAAGCATCTGCTCGCGGCATTACGGCTTCTGGAAAATTGACCGAATTCTTTACATTGCCGTTCTCGAGATAGTCCCGGACTGTCTCCGCCACCATGATGGCGCAATTTTCCTCCGCTTCCGTTGTTGAAGCGCCCAGATGTGGCAAGGCAACCACTTTCGGATGGGCAATGAGGTCCGGAGTCGGAAAGTCGCACACATAAGAGTGCAACCTGCCCTTATCGAGCGCTGCGATAACCGCCTCGTTGTCAACCACACCGCCGCGCGAAAAATTGATCAGAACGCTGCCCGCCGGCATCAATGAAAGCCGGTCGCGGTTGACCAGGTGTCTTGTCGCCTCCACCAGCGGCACATGGAGACTCACCGCGTTGGATTTCTTGAACAGCCGATCCAGTGTGTCGACCTGCTGGACCGACGAAGAAAGTTGCCAGGCGCGCCGTACCGTGATCTTCGGGTCATAGCCGACTACCTTCATCCCGAGCGCCAGAGCCACGTTCGCCACCTCGACACCGATGGCGCCGAGACCGATTACACCGAGCGTTCTGCCGGGCAACTCAAAACCGACGAACTGCTTCTTTCCCGCCTCGACCGCCTTGCTGAGTTCGTCTCCGGAGCCTTGCAACTGACGAACATAGTCCCAGGCGCCGCAAATGTTTCTGGCTGCGAGCAACAACCCGGCCGCAACCAGCTCCTTGACCGCGTTCGCGTTCGCTCCGGGCGCGTTGAAGACCGGTACACCGCGCCGGCTCAAATCCGGAATGGGAATATTGTTGACGCCCGCACCAGCCCGCCCTACGGCCGCCACGGAATCCGGAATGTCCATTCCATGCATGTCGAAGGACCGGAGAATAATGGCATCCGGCCGAGAAATATCTGAGGCCACTTCGTAGCGGTTTCTCGGTAGCCTGCGTAAACCGGCCACCGCAATGCTGTTCAATGTTCGGACTTTATACATATATCGGACGGGCTTCCTTTTGATCGACCTGTTAATTCACGCCTTCGCTCGTTCAAATTCGCGCATGAACTCGAGCAGCGCATCCACGCCGCTCTCTGGCATCGCATTGTACAGTGAAGCACGCATACCACCCACTGACCGGTGCCCCTTGAGATTTTTGAGCCCGGCCGCGTCGGCAAGCTCCAGAAATTTTCCATCCAGTGCCGAATCTGCCAGCACGAAAGGGACGTTCATCCACGAGCGGCATCGCGTGTCTACGGGGTTGCTATAGAAATCTGATGCATCAATCGCCGAGTAAAGCTTTGCAGCTTTGCGGCAATTACGCTCGGCGATGGTCGCCAGGCCACCCTCAGCTTTCAGCTGCCTGAAGACCAGCGAAGCCACGTACCAGGCAAAGGTTGGCGGCGTGTTAATCATGGAATCCGACTCGGCGTAGGCCGACCATGTCATCAAGGTTGGCGTCCCTTCACGCACCCTCGAGAGCAGGTCTTTCTTCACAATGACAACCGTGAGACCGGCCGGGCCGATGTTCTTCTGTGCGCCGGCGTAAATAACACCGAAGCGCGAGATGTCTACCGGCCGCGACAGGATCGTGCTGGACATGTCGGCAACCAGCGGAGAGTGCGTCTTCGGGACGAAATGGAATTCCACTCCGCCAATTGTTTCGTTCGGTGTGTAATGCACATAGGCAGCATCATCGCGAAGCTGCCACTCACTCTCATTGGGAATGTGCGTGAAGTTGCTGCCGGCACTGTCTGCGGCCAGCTCGACGTCGCAAAATTTACGCGCTTCAGCAACAGCTTTTTTCGACCAGCTTCCGGTCTGCACATAGTCCACAGGATCGCCGGGCTTTGACAGATTGAGCGGCGCCATCGCGAACTGCAGTGTCGCGCCGCCCTGCAGAAAAAGCACAGCATAATCCTCGGAGATCGAAAGCAGGTCGCGGAAATCCTGTTCCGCCGCTGCAGCCAGAGAGATAAATTCCTTACTGCGGTGACTGACCTCCATCACGGACATGCCGCCGTGCCAGTCGGGAATATCCCGGCGAATCTGCTCGAGGACCGGTCGCGGCAGGACCGCCGGACCGGCACTGAAATTGTAAACGTGGTGCATGTTGCGATTTCCGTATGGCAAGTTCGAAATGACGCTCCGCACAGCGGAACTTTTCAGCGATTCTATGGCGGCCGGTGCAGTGGCCTACTCTTCCTCCACCATGGCTTCGATGCGGGCCAGCCCGACAAGGCGCTGTCCCGTCTCAACCCGGATCAGTCTCACTCCCTGGGTATTTCGTCCCATGAGCGAAATGTCCTTCACCGGAGTTCGCACGAGCGTGCCGCTGGAGCTTATCAGCATGATCTCATCGTCATCGTTTACTTGCAGCGCTCCGACAGTCCTGCCATTTCGCTCCGTCGTCTGTATCGCGATTACGCCACGCCCACCGCGGCCCTGGGCAGGGAACTCCTCTATAGCCGTTCGCTTGCCGAAACCGTTTTCCGTCGCCGTCAGGACCATGCCGTCACCCAGGATGGACAGGGCAATGACTTCGTGTCCTGCCTCCAGCTTGATGCCTCGCACACCGGCCGCACCTCGACCCATTGGTCGGACATCGTCTTCCCTGAAGCGGATTGCCTTGCCGTTACTCGCAACCAGCATGATCTCCTGCCGGCCGTCAGTAATGGCGACGTCCACCAGCCGATCCTCGTTGCGCAAATCGATCGCGATGATGCCGCTCATTCTCGGCCTCGAGAAAAGCGTCAAGGGCGTCTTCTTTACGGTGCCGGTGCTGGTGGCCATGAATACGAACATATCCGCATCGAACTGCTTGATCGGCAGGACGGCGTTGATTCGCTCGCCCGGCTCGAGCGGCAGCAGGTTGACAATGGGCTTGCCCCTGGAGCCGCGGCTTGCCTGGGGAACCTGGTAAACCTTGAGCCAGTACATCTTGCCGCGGCTGGAAAAGCACAGCAGCGTATCGTGGGTATTCGCCACGAACAGCTTATCGATAAAATCTTCGTCCTTGACCCTGGCAGCGGAACGCCCGCGGCCGCCACGGCGCTGCGCCTGGTAGTCGTCAACCGGCTGGGCCTTTGCATAGCCGCCGTGCGAAAGCGTTACCACCACCTCTTCGGGCAGGATGAGATCTTCCAAACTCAGGTCGCTGTGGTCCTGGACGATCTCGGTGCGGCGCACATCACCGTAGTTGTCCCGCACCTCAGCCAGTTCCTCGCGTATAACGCGCAACAATTCGTCCGGGTCGGCGAGTATCTGCCCCAGGTACTTGATTCGGTCGAGGATCTCCTGATACTCGCGAACGATTTTTTCCTGTTCCAGACCGGTAAGGCGATGCAGGCGGAGATCCAGAATCGCCTGTGCCTGTACCTCGGATAGCCGGTAGGCACCGTCGACAAGGCCGAACCCCTCTTCGAGGGCATCGGGCCGTGTATCGGTACTGCCCGCCTTTTCCAGCATCGCGGTAACGTCGCCGGGCTGCCACCTGCGCTCCATAAGCGCGGTCTTCGCTTCGGCCGGTGTCGGCGAAGCCTTGATTAACGCGATCACCTCATCGATGTTCGCCAATGCCACCGACTGCCCCTCCAGAACGTGAGCACGATCACGGGCCTTGCGCAGATCGAAGATTGTCCGTCGAGTGACAACCTCGCGGCGGTGAGACAAAAATGCCTCGAGAACCTGTTTCAGATTCAACAGTTTCGGCTGGCCTTCATGCAGCGCCACCATGTTGATTCCGAAGACGGTCTGCAGAGACGTCTGCTTGTAAAGATTGTTAAGCACAACATCGGTCATTTCACCGCGCCTCAGCTCGATGACGACGCGCATGCCGTCCTTGTCCGATTCGTCGCGCAACTCGCTGATGCCCTCGATGCGCTTTTCGCGAACGAGTTCCGCAATCTTTTCGATCAGACGAGCCTTGTTCACCTGGTATGGAAGCTCGGTGACGATGATCGCTTCCCTGCCGCGCTTGTCGATCGTCTCGATTTCCGTCCTGCCACGGATATGCACACGGCCACGTCCCGTGCGGTAGGCAGCGTAGATGCCCTGCGATCCGTTGATAATGCCGGCAGTGGGAAAATCCGGTCCTGGCACATGCTCCATCAGAGCCGCCGTTTCGATGGCCGGATCGTCGATCAGCGCCAGGGTTGCGCTAACGATTTCGTTCAGGTTGTGCGGCGGAATATTGGTCGCCATCCCTACGGCGATCCCCGACGAGCCGTTTATCAGCAGATTGGGAATTCGCGTCGGCATGACGGAGGGCTCCGACTCCGTTCCGTCATAGTTCTCCGCGAAATCGACGGTTTCCTTATCCAGATCCGCCAGTATCTCGTGCGCGATGCGAGCCATACGCACTTCGGTGTAGCGCATTGCCGCAGGCATGTCGCCGTCAACGGAGCCGAAATTGCCCTGCCCGTCCACCAGCATGTAACGCATCGAAAAAGGCTGCGCCATGCGGACGATGGTGTCGTAGACCGCCGTGTCGCCATGCGGGTGGTATTTACCGATCACATCGCCCACTACTCGGGCAGACTTCTTATAGGGCTTGTTGTAGTCGTTGCCGAGCTCTCGCATGGCGTGCAGCACGCGCCGATGGACGGGCTTCAGGCCGTCTCTTACGTCGGGCAGCGCCCGGCCCACGATCACACTCATCGCATAATCGAGGTAGGACTGCTGCATCTCGTCTTCGAGACTTACAGACAGTATCTCCTGCGCAATTTCAGCCATAAACACTCACAACATCAGAGCGATCCCGTTCAGAAAACGGAATCCGGATAAACTACAAAACCGGGTTCTATTCAGAAGAAATTTCTTGTTTCGCCGGGCGTTAACCCACGCGTTTTGCGCCAACAAATCCCGTACCCAAATGATACCACAGCGTTGGCTTACACTGCAGGTATCGCCGGGACTGGCGCGGCGTTTGCCGAACCAGGGCTGGCCGCTTAATATGCCTGCCATGCAGCGCTGCGACATCCTGATTCTGCCCCGCTGGTGCATTCCCGTGGAGCCCGATGGCGCGACGCTGACCGACCGCGCTGTTGCCGTCAATGAAGGCCGTATCCTCGAGGTACTGTCCGCAGCCGAGGCAAAGAGCAAATATCGTCCGCGCGAGATCGTCGATCGGCCGAACCATGTCCTGATCCCCGGTCTCGTCAACGCCCATACTCACGCCGCAATGACTCTTTTTCGCGGCATTGCTGATGATCTGCCATTGGAACGCTGGCTGACGGACGGGATCTGGCCCAGCGAAAAGCGCTGGGCCAGCGCCGAAATGGTCCGTGACGGCACGCGCCATGCAATTGCAGAAATGCTGCGCTCCGGCGTCACCTGTTTCAGCGACCAGTATTTCTTCCCGGAAGTGGTTGCCATGACCGCCGCCGAGCTGCACATGCGCGCCATGGTCGGGACCCCGGTCGTCGATTTCGCGACATCCTGGGCGAAAGACGCTGCTGAATGCATAACGAAGGGCACCGACCTGGTCCACGACTGCTTTGCCGATGATCCTCTGATCAGCAGTTGCTTTGCGCCACATTCCACCTACACCGTATCCGATGCGGCCTTCGTCGAGCTAAGGGTCGTGGCGGATCAGCTTGACAAAGGCATACAAATTCATCTCCATGAAACGGCGCGAGAGGTGGCAGATTCGCTCAGGGCGACCGGGAGACGCCCGCTGCAGCGGCTTGCAGACCTTGGGCTCGTCAACTCGTCATTGCTGGTCGTTCACGCCGTTCATATGAATGACGAGGAGTTAGGCCTTCTTGCCGAGGCCGGTGTTTCCGTGGCGCACTGTCCGCGGTCGAACCTCAAGCTCGCCAGCGGCATTGCGAATGTCCCCGCAATGCAGGCTGCGGGCATAAACGTGGCATTGGGCACCGACAGCGCCGCCAGTAACAACGTACTCGACATGTTGGGCGAAATGCGCACAGCAGCCCTGCTGGCGAAGGCGGTGTCGGCCAATGCGGCGGCAATGAGCGCGCGTGAAGTGCTGCGCATGGCGACGCTTGGCGGCGCCAGGGCGATCGGATTGGGCGACAGCATCGGTTCTATCGAACAAGGGAAATGGGCCGACCTTGCCTGCGTCAGCTTGCAGGCGATTAACAGTCAGCCGGTCTACGATCCTCTATCGCAACTCGTATACACTACACAGCCGGACCAGGTCACGGATGTTTGGGTCGGTGGGCGGCATCAGGTGGACAACGGCCGCCTTACGGAAATCAACGAGACGGATTTGCTGAAGCGAAGCCTCGAATGGCAGCAGCGCATCTCCGCAAAGACCGGGAACTGAATACAGCTGTGGAAGGCACGACGGATCCGCCAGAAGACCGCTCGGAGCAACAGGCATACGCCAATGTCGACGATGCGGAAATTGCCAGGTTCGATGCGTTGGCATCCAGGTGGTGGGATCCTGACGGCGACTTTCGCCCCCTGCACGAAATCAACCCCCTGCGGCTCGATTACCTCCGCCAGAGGACCGAGCTTCGCGGCAGGCGCGTTCTGGACGTCGGCTGCGGCGGCGGTATCCTGAGCGAATCCATGGCGGCCGCGGGCGCCGCGGCAGTGACTGGAATCGACATGGCCGCCGGGGCCCTGGCGGTGGCCCGCCTCCACCTGAGCGAATCCGGCCGGGAAGTGGAGTATTTGCTGGCGACTGCCGAATCGCACGCCGCTGAACGCGACGGGCAATACGATGTTGTCACCTGCATGGAAATGCTCGAGCACGTGCCGCAGCCGAAGGCCATCGTGGCCGCCTGCGCGCGGCTCGTGCGGCCGGGTGGTGACGTGTTCTTCTCCACGATCAACCGGAATCCGAAGTCTTTCCTGTTCGCGATCGTCGGCGCCGAATATCTGCTGCGGCTAATACCGGCAGGGACGCACGAATATCGCAAATTCATCCGGCCATCCGAGCTCGCCAGCTGGGCGCGTGTGGCCGGCCTCGAGCTCAAGGACAGCATTGGAATGCATTACAATCCGGTTTTGCGCCAGTACTCCCTCGGGCCGAACATCGACGTGAACTACCTCATGCACTTTCAACGGGAGGAATGATCAGCAACGGCGCCGGGCGCGGCGGCATTTTTTTCGACCTCGACGGAACGCTGGTCGACACCGCTCCGGACATGGTCGCCGTTCTGGTCGCCTTGCAAAAGGCCAACGGTAGCGAGCCCCTGCCTTATGAGGTAGCGCGCGCCAGCGTTTCGAACGGTGCCATGGGCCTGGTCCAGCTCGCCTTTCCTGCAGCCGACGAGCCGGAGCGGAATCGCCTGCATCAGGAGTATCTGGAACGATACGAAAAGGCGATTTGCATAGGCTCCACACTTTTCCCCGGAATGCTGGAATTGCTGGACCGCCTGGAGAATAAGGGCAAGCCATGGGGCGTTGTCACCAACAAGCCGCAGCGAATGACGCTGCCTTTGCTTCAGAAACTGGGGCTGAGCGGCAGAATGTCCTGCGCGGTCAGCGGCGACACGCTTCCGCAGCGCAAGCCGCATCCGGCACCCCTGCTACTTGCCTGCGAGCAGGCCGGGGTTGTCCCGGCAAAAAGCATTTACGCCGGAGATGACGCCAGGGACATAGTCGCTGGCCGCGCGGCCGGAATGACGACCATCGCGGCCGCGTACGGCTATATTACGGCGCAGGACGACCCCCTGTTGTGGGAGGCCGATTTTATTGCGAGGGATACCCTGGAGCTGAGCGATATGATTCTGCAAGCGGCGGGGCAGGACGACTAGTGCCGGCCTGGCCCTCTTATCCCGCTTATCTCGAAGTTGCTGCACCCGCCGTTCTGGCCGGACTGGCGCTCGGCGCGGCCGTTACCTGGCTCATTTTGCGTGGCCGGCACCGCCGGCTGCGATACTCGTTACAGCTTCTGGAGACGCAAGTAAAGGCGCAGGATGCATTGCAGCGGGAGCGAGAGTCGGCGTTCGAAGCTGCCACGAGCCGCCTGGCCACTTCCTTCTCGCAGCTCGCAAACCAGTCACTCAAGGCCAACAGCGATACATTTCTTCGACTTGCCGAGCAGAATTTAAGTGCCCATCAGGAAAAAGCGAAGCGCGAACTTGGTGAACGCGAACAGGCCGTGGAGACCCTCGTCAAGCCGATTCGAGACGCCTTAAACCATTCACAGCGACAGATAGCAGAACTTGAAAAGTCCCGCAGCGAGGCCTACGGCAGCATCAGCAGGCAACTCGAGATCATGCAGCACGACCAGAAGTTCCTGGCACAGGAAACGCGAAATTTGGTAAACGCACTGCGGCGGCCCCAGGTTCGCGGCCGCTGGGGCGAGATCACGCTGCGTCGGCTCGTCGAACTTGCCGGCATGGTGGAACATTGCGACTTCCAGGAGCAGGTACACGACAGCGACGGTGACCGGGGGACCATACGTCCCGACATGGTCG
>JBBDSK010000053.1:0-9712 GCA_040904985.1 Woeseia sp.
AAAGTGGACGGATTCAACTCAAAGGGAAAGACCCCGGTCTCACGACCGGGGCCAGTTCCTTCCCTGGTCCGGGCAGCTGGCGGAGCCGGCTGCCATCCGTGGCCGCGCCCGTCCCGGCGCCGGGTTTGCGCTTGAAACCGGCTGGACGAGATGCCCGGTTCTGTCACCTTGCCACGGGGGGCGGCGGGCTGTGGCCCGCCTTACTGCATGATGGGCGCACAAATTGGAGCCTTATGGAGGGCAGGATGAGAGGACGCGTCAAGGCTTTCGCGGTGAGTGTTTGATCGGCCTGCTGCAGCGAGTGACGGAGGCCAGCGTCACCGTGGATGGCGAGGTGATTGCCGCAACGGGGCCCGGGCTGCTGGTTTTTGTCGCCGTAAAGGCAGGTGATACGGAAGCCGACGCCGAGCGGCTTGCGGAACGAATTATCAACTTCCGTGTCTTTGCAGACGATTCAGGCCGAATGAACCACAGTCTGCTCGATCTTGGCCTCGATTTGCTGCTGGTTTCCCAGTTCACCCTGGCGGCCAATACCCGCAAAGGCCGGCGGGCGAGCTTCACCGGCGCAGCAACGCCGGAAGCGGGACGAGCGCTTTTCGACCTCGTTCTTCGCCTGTGCCGCGAACGCCTGCCGCGCGTGGCGAGCGGCCGATTCGGCGCAATGATGCGGGTTGCGCTGGTCAATGACGGGCCCGTAACGTTCTGGCTCGAATCCTGATTGCCGCGGCCGTTGCCCCTGCGTCGGCGGATTGATGCTGCGTCCGTAGTCGCATTTTGCGGCGCCGGCTGACGTATGATGAACTTGGCCGTGTAACGCGGCCAGGCTATGGAATATGAGATGATAGAGGGGTTTCGCACCCCGGGAGTGTTTAAGGATGTTATCCAACATCGGGCCAGTACAACTGCTGATCGTACTCGCGATCGTGCTCGCTATATTCGGCACCAAGCGGCTGCGGACGTTGGGCTCGGATCTCGGCAGCGCCGTCAAGGGCTTCCGCTCCGCCGTCAGTGATGCCGACAAGGAAGCGACCGAGGAGCTCGACGACAAGTCGGGCGATGCGAGTTTTGAGAATACGCCGGTCGATGAGCCCGAAAAACAAAAGCGCAGCTGATACGCGCCACTTCTTCCGCGCAGGCTAATTTCCAACCATGTCCGGTATCGGCTTCTGGGAGCTGATCTTCCTGTTCCTCATCGGCCTCATCGTGCTGGGCCCGGAACGTTTGCCGCGCGTCGCCAGTCAGCTCGGTTCCTGGCTCGGGCAGGCACGCCGCATGACCCGGGTGATGCGGCGCCAGCTGGAAGACGAGCTGAACTTCGAGGAAAGCATCAGGCCGCCGCCGCGGAAGGCATTACCGGCCAGGCCGGAACCCGAAAGCGAACAAGGCGCCTCCGCGAGGCCGCCGAGCGAGGCAGAACACAACTCATCGCCGGCGCAGGGCCCCCACAGCCCCGGCACGGGCCCGGCTGAACCGTCCCTGGAGGGCGTAGAAAAACGAGGGAGCGACGAGGCGAAGGACGAACGCGATGCGGCCGCGAATCCCGGCGCCGCACCGGAGGAGAAAGACGGCGACGACTCCGTTCCGCAGACAGACGAAGCCGCACCGAAGAAGGTTAGCAACAGCGCACCGTGAGCGAAGTCGGAAACAAGGGCGCGGACAACGATTCTGAAGACCTCGCCGAAGGTACTTTGCTGTCACATCTCGTGGAGCTTCGGCAGCGCCTGCTGAAGGTCGCCGCCGCTGTTGTGCTGGTGTTCGTAGCACTGGTCCCGTTTTCCCGCAGCATATTCTCGATGGTGTCCGAGCCATTGCGCGATGTGCTTCCTGGAAGCGCGATGATCGCCACTGCGGTCGCCTCGCCGCTTCTTACGCCGTTCAAATTGACGTTTTTCGTGGCCCTTTTCATTGCCATGCCGATCGTCCTGTACCAGCTGTGGGCATTCGTGGCGCCGGGGCTTTACCGAAAGGAAAAACGGTTCGCGATCCCGCTGCTGGCCTCCAGTATCGCCCTTTTTTATCTCGGCATCGCGTTTGCCTACTTCATCGTGTTTCCGCTGATGTTCGGCTTCTTTACTTCAGTCGCACCCGAGGGCGTCGAGGTGCAGACGGATATTGCCCAGTTTCTCGATTTCGTCACGACTATCATTTTTGCCTTCGGCCTCGCCTTCGAGGTGCCGATCGCAACGGTTCTGGTCGTCTGGACAGGACTCACAACTCCGGAAAAACTGGGAAAGGCAAGGCCCTACGTGTTTCTGGGCGCCTTTGTCGTCGGGATGTTCCTGACACCGCCCGACATCCTCAGCCAGACTCTTCTTGCCGTTCCCGTGTATCTTCTGTATGAACTCGGCATTTTCATGTCCAGGTACTTCTCCATCAGGGAGGTCGCTGAGCCGGAAACCGGGAGGAAAGACTAGGACGAATGGCACTCGGTCAGGCATCAAGTCTCGGCGAGGCAGGCATCCCCTGCGGGCCGCCTGAAAGCCGCAAGTGTGAGGACTGACAAAAAAAGAAGAAGAGGGGAATCGGGCGCCGGCCCGGTAACTGCATCTGACGCGCGGGCGGGTCTCGCCCGTCGCCAGCTGAAGAGAGACGCATTATGAACAGTACCGCAGCGACGGCCATCGCGGCCGAGCGCGAGGCATTCGGTCACCCGCGCGGGCTGATCACGCTTTTTTTCACTGAAATGTGGGAGCGCCTCAGTTACTACGGGATGCGCGCGCTCCTCGTGCTGTTCATGACCGACCAGATCATGAACGGCGGCATGGCGCTCGATGATCCCACCGCCACGGCCATCTACGGCATCTACACGGCCGCGGTTTACCTGGTCGCGCTGCCGGGCGGCTGGATCGCGGATCGCCTGCTTGGCGCCCAGAGGGCGGTTTTCATCGGCGGCATCATCATCATGATGGGGCACTTCGTGCTCGCCGTGCCCAACGTCTACACGTTCTTCCTCGGCCTGCTCCTGGTGGTGCTCGGCACCGGTCTTCTCAAGCCCAACGTCAGCGCCATCGTCGGTGAGCTCTATGCGCCCGGGGATCCGCGCCGTGACGGCGGCTTTACCATCTTTTACATGGGAATAAACGTCGGCGCATTTCTCGGCCCGCTCATCTGCGGCACCCTGGGGCAGAGCCCGAACTTCGGCTGGCACTATGGCTTTGCCGCCGCCGGTGTCGGGATGCTTTTTGGCGTGATTCAGTTCCGCATGACCAGGCAGTACCTGGGCGACGCCGGGCTGTTGCCGGCTTCCACGGGCGACGCCGCCAGGGACGCGGCCGACAAGCGCAGAGGGTGGTGGGCCGTTACGGCCGGCATGCTGATACTCGCGTCGGTTGTGGTTATCGGCATGACCGGCGCCGTTACCTTCGACCCGCTCGCGATCTCGAGGCAATCGACCTATGTCATCCTGGCGATGGCCGTACTTTACTTCGCCTACCTGCTGTTCTTCGCCAATCTTCAGAGTCTCGAAAAGAAGCGGGTGCTCGTCCTCATGGCGCTGTTCATCGGCGCGGCGATGTTCTGGTCGGGGTTCGAACAGGCGGGGAGCTCGCTCAATATTTTCGCCGATCGCTACACGCAACTCGAGTTCGGCGGCATCACGCTCTTCTCGACCTGGTTCCAGTCGCTCAATTCCGCATTCATCATCATATTCGCGCCGATGTTCGCGTGGATGTGGGTGTGGCTTGCCAGGCGAAATCTGAACCCGTCGACGCCGGCCAAGTTCGGCCTCGGGCTTATTCTCCTGGCTGTCGGCTTTCTCATGATGGTCGGCGCCTCGCTCATCGTGGCGGACGGCGGCCAGGCGCTGCCGACGTGGCTGTTCTTCACCTATCTGTTCCACACCTTTGGCGAACTCGCCCTGTCACCGGTCGGTCTTTCCGCCACGACAAAACTGGCGCCGAAGCGATTTGTCGGGCAGATGATGGGCATCTGGTTTCTCGCGACGGCACTCGGTAACCTGATTGCCGGACAGATCGCCGGCGACTTCGACCCGAACGACCTGCAGGCATTTCCGTCCCAATACTGGCAAATCGTGCTCACCACGGGCGGCACCGGCCTCATACTCCTCATTTTCACCCGGCCCATCAAGAAGCTCATGGGCGGAATCGAGTAGTGCCAGCGCGACCATCCGGAGGTCAAACAGGCTGAACATGCGGCGATAAGGAATCAATGTCATGAACAAGCTCGCGTTTCCCATTCTCCTTGCAGCATTCGCTGCTTTCGTCATCCCCGGCTGCGATGCCGAATCGCGCGCACAACCGGAACAGGCTGGCGAAGAATCCGCTGAGGAATTCGTTGAACGAATCAACAGCGAACTGGAGGAACTCAATACCGAACTCGGAGCGGCGGCCTGGGTCCGGGCGACCTACATCACGGAGGACACCGCCGTACTGAATTCGCTGGCGAATGAGCGCTATTCGGAATGGCACAGCCGATCCGTCGCGCAATCGCTCGGCTATGCGGATATGCAACTCGCACCGCGAACGGCGAGGGCGCTCAACCTGCTGAAGCTCGGAACCTCCGAGCCTGCGCCTGACGATCCGGCCAAGCGCAGGGAGTTGTCGCAGATCACCACGGAACTGGCCGGCATGTACGGTGCGGGAAAGTATTGCCCCGACGACGGCCGCGAGTGCCTGACGCTCGACGATCTGGAAGACGTCATGGCGAAAAGCCATGATTACGATAAGAACCTGGAGGCCTGGGTCGGCTGGAGGACAGTGTCTCCGCCGATGCGCGACATGTACGGGCGTTTCCTAGAGCTGGTTAACGAGGGTGCGGCAGAGCTGGGCTATGCCGACCTCGGTGAAATGTGGCGGTCGGGTTACGACATGAGCCCGGCGGAGTTCGAGGACGAAACCCTGCGTCTCTGGAACCAGGTGGAACCTCTTTACGACGCCCTGCATTGTCATGTCCGCGCCGTGCTCGGGAAGCAGTACGGTGAAGACAAGGTGCCTCAGGACCAGCCGATCCCCGCCCACCTGCTGGGCAACATGTGGGCGCAGGACTGGGTAAACATTTACGAGCTTCTCGAGCCCTACGAGGGCGTCGCCGATCTCAACGTGGACCGGGCGCTTCAGGAACAGAACTACACGCCGCAGCGAATGGTCCGTTCCGCCGAGCAATTCTACGTCTCGCTCGGCTTACCGAAACTGCCGGAAACGTTCTGGGAGCGCTCGCTTTTTACAAAGCCCGCCGACCGCGAGGTAATTTGTCACGCAAGCGCCTGGGGGCTCGACGGCGGCAAGGATCTGCGCATCAAGATGTGCATCGACGAAACCTACGAGGATCTTCGAACCATCTACCACGAGCTCGGGCACAACTTTTACCAGCGTGCTTACAGCGGACAGCCACCGATTTTCCAGGGCGGCGCGCACTCCGGCTTTCACGAGGCCATCGGCGATACGGTGACGCTTTCGATGACGCCCGACTATCTGGCCGAAGTGGGCCTCATCTCCGCCGCCGGTGACAGCCGCGAGGCCGTCCTGAATCGGCAGATGCAGCAGGCTCTCGACAGCATCGCATTCCTGCCGTTCGGCAAGCTGATCGACGAGTGGCGGTGGGGCGTTTTCTCGGGCGAAATTGCGCCGGAGGATTACAACAAGGCGTGGTGGGAATTGCGGCGGCGCTACCAGGGCGTGGCAGCGCCGGTCGAGAGGACGGAAGCGCATTTTGATCCCGGCGCGAAATATCATATTCCGGGCAATACGTCCTACACCCGGTACTTCCTCGCTCGCATACTGCAATTCCAGTTCCAGCGCGCGCTTTGCGACATCACCGGCTTCGAAGGCCCGCTGCACGAGTGCTCGGTTTACGGCAGCGAAGCCGCCGGTGAGAAACTTCAGGCGATGCTTCAGGCCGGCGCCAGCCAGCCCTGGCAGGAGACCCTGGCGGAACTCACCGGCACCCGGGAGATGGACGCATCGGCGATCGTTGAGTATTTCCAGCCGTTAATGAGCTGGCTGGAGGAACAGAACGAGGGGCGCACCTGCGGCTGGTAACGGCGTAAGAGCAAGCCCGGTAAGGGTCGCGGTCACTGCCCCAGGCATACGCCGGCATAGGCCAGCCCCACTCCGGCGTTTTCGAGCTGACAGCCGTTTTCATAGGTGACGCCGTCCAGCCCGCAAACCGGCTGGTAGTCGCGCGGGCAATTTCTGCCCTGCGATTCGCACAACCCCGCGTGCAGAATGCGCACACCGTTTCTCTCCGCCTGGCAGGCATTGCCGTACGTCGTTTCGTCGGAGCCACAGACCGGAACGTACATGCGCGGACAAGGCCTCACATTGCAGGCGCCTTCGGTGAATCGAGTGACACCGGCCGCTTCGGCCTGGCAGGCATTATTGTAGGTCCGGCCGTCGGCAGCGCAGACCGGGACGTAAACTTCCGGGCAGTTCTCCAGGTTACACACGCCCTGGCGCTGTACCGGTATACGCTCCTGCTCCGCTTCGCAGCGGTTCCGGTAAGTCCTTGCGTTCATGCCGCACACCGGGTCGAAGGTGGCGGGACAACCGTCGTCTGCGCAGACGCCGGGGCTATCCACGTCGACATCCGCGCGGTCTGCCTGGCAGGCATTGCCATAGGTATTCCCGTCGACGCCGCAGACCGGGAGGAATTCGTCCGGACAGGGCTCCCTGGCCCCGCCGCACATACCCGTCGATTCGATCTCGACGCCAGAGGCCTCGGCGAAACATTCGTTGCTGTAGGTGTTGCCGTCGACGCCGCAGACCGGTCGGAAGTCCCTGGGGCAGGCCGCGGCGCGCGGACAAAGTCCTTCCGACTGGACTTCCGCGCCCGCCTCTTCGGCGACACAGGCGTTGCCGTAGGTTTTGCCGTCACTGCCGCAGACGGGGTCGAACTCCTCGGGGCAGCCGGCACCCTGAGGCGATTCCCCGTCCGTCTCGGGACATTCGCCGGAGTGCGCCACGCCAACCCCTTCGCGACGCGCCACGCAGTCATTGCTGTAGGTCTGGCCGTCGACGCCGCAAACGGGGTCGTACTGCATCGTGCAGGCGGTGTCGTCGCGAGCCTGCGCGAAAATGCTGCTCAGATCCACGGCCAGGCTCAACGCGGGCGCTGCCAGAAGTATCAGCAGGGCCGGCAACTGCCTCTCGAGGCAATCAGCTGCGGGGCGTCGAATCACTTGCGGACCTCGGTCAGTGACGTGGCTGGCCTCATGGTACCAGTCAGCGGCTGCTCCGCCGCTCACATGACCTTACTGTGCATCACCCCGAGGCTGCGCAGACGTTCGAGTGCCTCGACCAGCTGAGGGTCTTCCTCGGCGTCGAGTCCGGCGCGGGTCGCGGGAATGTTACCGGGCCCTTCGACGAAAACATCCGGAGAGATTCCCTTTTCGTGAATGGAGTCGCCGGAGGGTGTGTAGTAACGCGACGTAGTCAATTTGATAGCGCGGCCTTTCGACAGCGGCATGACCGTCTGCACGAGACCTTTTCCGAAGGTCGATGTCCCGACCACCAGCGCCCGGCGATGATCCTGAAGCGCGCCGGCCACAATCTCCGACGCCGAGGCAGACCCGCTGTTCACCAGGACCACGATCGATGCGCCATCGAGAATATCGCCGCGGCGGGCTCGCCTGCTGAACCGGGCCTCCGGGGTGCGGCCTTCGGCCGTCACGATGACGCCGGAGTCCAGAAAAAGGTCCGAAACATCGATGGCCGCGTCGAGAATGCCGCCGGGATTGTTCCGCAGATCCAGTACGAGACCGTCGAGCATCGTTCCGTCGCGGCCGCGGATCTCGTCCATCATTGCGTCGATGGCAGTGCTCAGTTCCCGGGGCGTCGACTCGTTGAACTGGCTTACCCGGACGTAGCCGTAGGACGGCTCGAGAATTTCGTGCCGCACGCTCGCTACGTGGATGCTCGCCCGCTTGATTCGGAACTCCAGCGGCTCCGCCTGGGAATCCCGCTCAATTGCGATCCGTACGCTGGATCCCGGAGTGCCGCGCATACGATCGATTGTTTCGTCCAGGCGACCGGGATCCACGGCCACGCCGTCTATCGACACGATCGTGTCGCCGCTCTGGATGCCGGCGCGTTCCGCGGGCGTATCGTCGATCGGGGCCACCACGCGAATCTCCCCATCGAGGGTACTGACTTCGATGCCGACGCCAGAGTAGCTGCCGGTCGTGCTGATGCGAATGTCCTGGTATTCGCTCTCGTCGAGGTATTGCGAATGTGCATCGAGATCCGCCACCATGCCGCGGATGGCGCTATCGAAAAGCTGGCTGTCGTCGACAGGCTCTACATAGTCCCGCTTTACGCGCTCCATGACCTCCGCAAACAGCCGCGCCTGCTCCCACGACAGGTCTCGTGAAGGTAGAGGTTCGCTGCCGCCGAGATACGCACCGCCCACCGACAGGCCAAGGCCCAGCATGGTGCCGATGACGAGGACCAGAATCCCTCTGGTTTTCAAGGACATTCACATCTCCTGGTGCGGTCGCAGAACCGCCGGAAGTCACTGACAATAGCATAGGGATGGCCCGCTTTCCGCCGACCCGGGCAGCATTATGGGAACTGACCGCGCTGCCGCCGGAAGGTTGCAGCCGTGCGGGCGCCGGACGCCCGGGGGGCCGCCGCCGGCACGTTCTACCCCCCGGTGCGCGGCTTACGCGTGACCCAGGGGCGCGGGTCGACCGGCCTCGCGCCTTTGCGCATTTCGAAATAAAGCCCGGATTGCTGCTGGCCGCCGCTGTCACCCACGGTCGCGATGACATCGCCGGGCGCAACCCAGTCGCCGGCGCTTTTCAGGATCGTCTCGTTGTACCCGTAGAGGGTCATGAAGCCCTCGCCGTGATCCACGATCACCAGCAAGCCGAGGCCCGCCAGCCAGTCCGCAAACACGACCCGGCCGTGATAGACGGCGCGGACCTCGCGCCCGCGCGGCGCCGCCAGAACCACGCCATGCCATTTGAGCCCGCCACCGACCCTGGGCTGCCCGTAATCGTGAACGACGTCGCCGGCCACCGGCCATGTGAGCCCGCCCTTCAGTTCGGTAAAGGGAGCGTCCGAGGTAATGGGATAATCCGACAGGATGCTGCTCAGCTCGGCGATCAGCCTTGTCAGGTCTTTTTCCTCCGCGGCGAGCCGCTCGATCTCGGAACCCTCCCGCTTCATCCTTACCTTGAGGTCGACCAGCAGTGTGCGCCGCTGCTCCTGGGCGCCATGCAATTCCGTCAGCTCACTGTACCTGGCGCCTGCCAGCGCGGACAGGCGATCCTGCTCCTCTGCCGCCTGCCGATGTAGCGCCGTCAGTTCGTCCAGCCGGCCATTGACGGCCTCGATGTTCCGCCCGCGATGCTCGCTGAGGTATCGGTAATAGGCCAGCAGCCGCCCCAGCGTCGCGGGATCGTGCTGGTTGAGCAACAGTTTGATGCGTTCCTGGCGACCGGTGACATAGGCGGAGCGTACCTGCGCCGCAAGCTGTTCCAGTTCCGATTCGAGTTCCGCTTCCCGTCGCGCCACCTGTCGCTGCAGCTCGACGACTCTTGCCTCGGTCGATTCCCTTTGCCGTTCCAGTTCGGCAAGCTGCCTGCGCTTTTCCGCGATGCGGACTTCGGCGGCTTGCAGGTCAGCGGTGACCCGGTCCCGCTCGGCCGCGCGCTCGTCCATCAGGTCCTTCAGCTGGCTGATGCGCTCCCGCACCTGTTCGAGCTCACGCTCCTTGATCTGCGTCAGGCCATCGTCCTGCGCTGTTGCGGCCT